>NZ_BAAHBN010000007.1:0-153180 GCF_054776655.1 Mariniluteicoccus flavus
GCGTTCGAGGACGGCTTTGATCATCTCGGGCAGGAATCCGCCCTCCCCGGTCAACGCCACGCCCCGCTCACCGGTCGCGGCCATCAACTTGTCGAGCATCGCGTCGTCGAACAGCTCACGACGTAACTGGCGCGCCTCAGGCTCGTCCTCGGCGCCCTTCTTCGGCTTGGTCATAGACACAGTCAATCTCCTTCAATCGGAGACCCCCACTTACACAGACCATCTGACACCCCCCACGGCTACGCTGCGACGAATGGTTGCCGAGACAGCCAACGGCCGTCACGCCACCGGATCGGCCCGCACTCGGCGCACACTGGCCCAGCAACCGCAACGGCAGTTCTCGGCGGTGCACCCAGCCCGACCCGGCGAATATGTTGAGGTCGACTCCACTCCCCTGGACATCGCCGTGGTTCTCGATGAAGGCGTCGTTGGTCGGGTTGAACTATCTGGAATGGTGGACGTGGCAACAAGGACCGTCATGGCCCAAGTCTTGCGTCCAACGACCAAAGCAGTCGATGTCGCGTCCATGCTGGCACACGCACTCACCCCGGAACAGATGCGCCCAGGGTGGACCGAGACCCTGCATATGTCCTATTCGGCTCTTCCGTTCCAAGAGTTGTCCAATATCGACGAACGGATGAGTAATGCCGCGGCGCGGCCGGTGATCATGCCCGAGACGATCGTGATGGATCACGGATCGGTCTACGTGAGCCGGGCCTTCCAAAATGCCTGTCGTACGCTGGGCATCACCATCCAGCCGGCGCATCAGGACACCCCGACAGACAAGCCGCACATCGAACGAACACTCCAATCGGTGGGGACTCTGTTCGCTCAGCACGTGCGCGGATACCTTGGCTCGAGCGTGGAGCGTCGCGGCAAGAACGCCGAGCAAGCAGCCGCATTTAGCATCGTCGAACTTCAACATTCTCCTCGACGAATGGATCGTGACAGGTTGGCAAAACCGTCGCCACCAAGGCCTGCGCGACCCCCTCGCCACGCGGACCGTATTGACCCCGAACGAGATGTACGCCGCGATGGTCGCCGTCGCAGGCTATGTCCCAGTGCCCTTGAGTGCCGATGACTACGTTGAGTTGCAACCAACGGTCAACCGGGTAATCGGCTCGGAAGGCATCAAGGTCAACCACCGCGTCTACGACTGCGAAGCGCTGAACCCCTATCGACACCGGCCCTCCGGCATGACGTCCACAACTAACCGCTGGCCGGTGCACTACGACCCCTACGACGTGACGCGCGTGTGGGTACGCCTTCCTGAAGGTATGACGATGGTCCCCTGGCGACGTCTCGCGGCTGCACCCGCGCCATTCGGTGCCGATGTCTGGCGCCAGTCCCAACAACTGGTCAAGGAACGCGGCGTCGACAGACCGACCGAGGAAGAGATCCACGCCGCAGTCGATGACCTGCTCGACCGGGCGCACAACCCGACAACACCACAGAAGAGGACAACCAAGAAGGCACGACGCACCCGAGCACGCGACAACGCCGCCAGACAGGCCCGCAACGAACGCCAGCCGGTAGCCGACACGACTGACAAGCCTCCCCCTCCCCCGGCCCGGCAAGCGCCCTCGGAACCCATCCCAGACGAAACCCTCGCCAAAGTGATTCCCCTGCCGGTCTACGACGCAGAACAGGAAGCATCCACATGGTGGTGACCAACGAAAGCGAGGATGGACTGGACAGTGTCCGGATCCCGGTAACGACCTTGGAAGGCTGGCGTCGCTTTGTGCAACGCCCTCCCGCAACATTCACTCTTGAACCACCCAGGCTGCATGCAGGGCTGCCTGAGGCGGACCAGCGTTCCTACAACGATCGGCGCATCGCGTACCACTCCGCCTTGGTCGTCGTGCAGACCTCCTCCGTTCGAGAAGTCACGAAACAAGGCCGCAAGCTGATGCTCTTGAACCAACGGGAAGTGAGTGCCCGGCGAGGCCTGATCGTCTCTGGGCCTTGGGCCAGCGGCAAGACCACGTCGATCCACCAGCTCGGCAAGACCCACGAGTTGTCCATACGACGCAAGTACCCCGGTCAGGATCGAATCCCGGTCGTCTACATCACCACCCCACCCAAGGGTTCCCCCAAGAAACTCGCCAGCGAGTTCGCCCATTTCCTCGGACTGCCCAGCACACCACGCCAAAACGTCGTCGACATCGCCGATCGAGTCTGCGATGTCCTGACGTCCAGCAGAACCGACCTCGTCATAGTCGATGAGATTCATAACCTGAACTTGGCCACCAGCGCCGGCGAAGACATGTCCGACCATCTGAAGTACTTCACCGATCATCTGCCCGCAACGTTTGTGTACGCAGGCATCAACGTGGAGTCCACGGGACTGTTCTCGGGAGTTCGCGGCCAACAGATCTCGGGTCGCTACTCCCTCACCAAGACAGGGCCGTTTCCGAACACCGACGAATGGGTTCAGTTGGTGGCGACACTCGAACAAGCACTGCGCCTCGAACGCCACGCCCCAGGCACCTTGGTAGGCCACGCCACATACCTCCACCGGCGCACAGGTGGCAGCATCAGCAGCTTGTCCCACCTTGTCAGGTCCGCAGCGATCGATGCCATCCTCGATGAAACCGAGACTATCGACCGAGATCTGCTCGACCGCGTACAGATCGACCACGCCGCCGAGAGTGTCACCCCACGCCCACCTTTGAGGACTGCTCGTGCGGGCTGAAGACCCGTTAGAGCCACCGCTACGCGCGTTACCAAAGACGGTACGCCCCTTCCCCAACGAGACCACACACTCCTATATTGAGCGGCTCTCACGCGCCAATCGCATACGATCGGACCTCATCCAAACCTTGGTCCGGGCACCTGGTCGCGACCGATTGAATAACTTGGCGGCACTCTCGGGCGTCACCACGCATGTGCTCGCCTTGGCGATTCCCGACCTTGTTGACGGCCGGTCCGCTGTCGGATCGTTGCGAGGTCTCCCTCACCCACCCAGCAGGGCCGCGTGCCGGCGATGCGCACTTCGGCACAGCCCGGACCATGTGTATCCGTTGGTGAGTTACCAACACGATGAGGTCCTCTGCACCAAACACCGGATGTGGATCGGCAATGCCGCAACTCCGCATCAGCAACTGCTGCTCGGAGACATCTACCCCGAGTTGAGCAGAGCCGCTCGACAGCACCGCCACCTCATCAGGGACCTTGGACGCCCGGTGGTGCTGCGCGCCTACGAAGACGCCCGCGAAGTAGCGCTGGTCTACGCAGACCGAGGGCTCCTTCCCGAACGGGTTCGCGAACGCGGCCTCCTACTGCGGGATCAAGTCGACCGCCTCGGCCACGGCATGGTTCTGGAGGCGAGCTCCTACCCTTCCACGGTGGCATTGACCACAATTTTCATCGATTTGCCACGCGGCAAGGACTGGCAGTCCCTCGGCCCTCGGCAAATCGACACGTACAGGAACCAAATCCGCCAGGAGGTCACCGGGCGCTACACACCGACCGGAGCCTATGACGCGTTCTTCCGTATGGCAGCGCGCCCCAGCTCCAGACATAGCCGGCCCTGACATTCATCGACAGGACCCCACCGATCACGGGATTGCCGGGACGGTGGAGACCTGCGCTCGCGGGCGACGCGCTTGGCGAGAGGCCGGACGACGACGGGCTGCTCGGGCATCACCAGCTCGCGAGGACGACGAGGCGCGGCCCAGCGCACCGATGGGTCAGTTACGACCATTTGGCGCGAACGCGGAGCGCAAGGTGACGACGATGACGCGGGCTGCGTCATCGCTGTCGAGCCGACCGGCCGTGACCTCTTCGGCTGCGGCATTCATGCTCAGGTGGGTGACCGCGAGGAGCCAGTCGACAGGCAGATCGCTGCGGAAGACGCCTTCCCGCTGGCCGCGCTCAATCAGGCCCCGCATCCGGGCTTCGGCCTTCTGGTGCATCTCGCGGATGCGAGCCGGCTGCAACTCACGCTGAGCCACCACGAGCACAGCGCGGATGCGCTCCAGGAGCATCCAGCTCGGTGTGATCAGGGCCTCGAACGCCTCGCCTGCATCACCGTCGAGGGGTACGTCGGCCAAGACAGCCTCGGCCCGCTCAAGGCTGTCGGCGAGCGTCGCGTCGATGAGCTCGGCACGGGTCTTGAAATGCCCATAGAGCGTCATCCGGCCGACGCCCGCCTCGGCGGCAATGTCGGCGACGGAGGCATCGGGGTCCTTCCTGAGCGCGTCGGGAGTCGCCGCAAGGATCTTCGCCCGATTGCGCTGAGCGTCTGCCCGCTGGTTGGCCGTCTTACCTCGTCGCACGGGCTTCTGCTCACCCGCGCCAACTGCGGCCTTGTCGTTCGCCATACCCACCCCTAACTCGTACGGGAATATACGAGCTACTATAGCCGTTGGAAGTCGTACACCGATGCTTGACTTCGGTTCAGGGCCCCCGGCCCGTGACAACCCTGTCGAGAACGAAAGGACCAATGGAGCCATGAGAACAACGACGCAGAACAAGAAGGTGCACCATGCCTGAGACGAATGCACCTGCGCCCCGGGCCAGCGCAAAGCAGTGGTGGGGCCTGACGGTCCTGGTGATTCCGTCGACCCTGCTGTTCATGATGCTGACGATCCTGTTCCTGGCGGCCCCGAACATGGCTGCTGATCTGAACCCGACGAGTCCACAGTTGCTGTGGATCCTCGACATCTACGGGTTCGTCATGGCCGGGTTCCTCGTCGCGATGGGTGTCCTTGGCGACAGGATCGGGAAGCGACTGCTCATGGTGATCGGCGCGGCCCTGTTCGGGATCGTGTCCATCGCTGGGGCGTTGACCACCAGTCCCGAGCTGATGATCGCCTGGCGCGCCGTCCTCGGCTTGGGAGGAGCCATGATGCTCCCGTCCACCCTCGGGCTGATCTTCGTGCTCTTTGCCGACCCGAAGATGCGAGGGGTTGCGATCGGCGTGTGGGCTGGCGGGATCTCCGCCGGTGTCGCCCTCGGCCCACTGCTGTCTGGTCTACTGCTGGAGGTCTTCGGCTGGCAGGCGACGTTCCTGGTGGCGGTGCCCGTGATGGCACTGGTGGCCATCGGCGCGCCGCTGCTGCTGCCCGAGCACAAAGATCCGACTGCGAAGATCGATCTGTTCAGCGCACTGCTCTTGGTCGCTTCACTGCTGGCCATCATCTACGGGGTCAAGCGCTTCGCCACCCAAGAACCGGCCGTACCGTCGATCGGCCTACTATTCGCCGGAGCACTGGTCGGGCTGTGGTTCGTGATCCGGCAACTTCGCGCGACCCAGCCCCTGCTGGACGTTCGACTGTTCGCCAACGGCACCGTCAGCGCAGCACTCGCGGTGTTCCTCCTGTCGGCCGCGGCGCTGGGCGGGGTGTACTCGCTGTTCACTCAGTACCTGCAGCAGGTGCAGGGACTCTCGCCCATGCAGGCCGGGCTGTCGATTCTGCCGGCCGCGGCAGTCCTGATCGTCGTCTCGACGCTCTCACCGATGCTCGCCCGGAGATTCCGTCCGGGCAATGTGATCGCAGTCGGGCTGCTCACCCAGGTCGTTGGCTACGTCCTGTTCACCCAGCTGGACGCCGGCACCGGTCTGGCGCTGGTGATCGCGAGCTTCGTCGTCACCTACCCCGGGGTCGCGCCGTCCATGGCGCTGACCACGGACCTGGTGGTGAGCTCGGTCCCGCCGGAGAAGGCCGGCGGTGCCTCCGGGCTCGCGACGACCGTCAACGACCTGGGCATTTCCCTGGGCGTCGCAGTCATCGGCAGCATCGGGATCGCCGCCTATCGCAGCCAGATCACCAGCTCCCTGCCCGATGGCCTGCCACCGGAGGCGGCGGCCGCGGCGCAGACCGGAATCGACGGGGCCATCGCCGCCGCCAAGCAACTGCCCGGCAACCTCGGAGAGTCACTGACGACCGCGGCCCAGCACGCGTTCACCACCGGACTGAACGCCGCAGGGATCACCTCCGCGACCATCGCCGCCGTCGCTGCGATTATCGCCGCCGTCGGACTGCGCCACATCCGCCCCACCGGACAGACGCAGAACGAGGCCGAGAAGGAGCCAGTTCACGAGTCGTGATACCCCGACGCTTCGTGTCCGGCGGCCGAACGAGCCGCCGGACACGAACGCCGACCACTTGCAGCACGAGCACCGGAGGACGGCAGATCCGTCCCGCGAAGAGCCCGCCGAACCACGACGAAGGAGCCACGATGGCCATGCTCGGCCACACCATCGACGCTCTCAGACCGTCACCGACAGTGCGGCGCGTGCTGCGCTGCCTGGTTCGATGCGGCGCGTCAGAGGCATCCACCCCGTCTCTCACACCACGCAGATGCCAAGACCGGGCAAGGGGGCCCAGGTTGCCCCGACGTTGGGAAATTCCACGACGGTGGCAGCTCCACGGACCCGTGGGCGCTCGTCCCGCCACCGGCTGAGGCGCGCTAGCAGACGCTGGCCGTCCATCCTTGCAGGAATACCCCGCGGGGGTATAGTGTTACCGCGTACAGATACCCGCTGGGGGTATCCACATTGAGGAGGAGATTCGATGACTGCCAACGAATACCAGGTGACGGGCATGACCTGCGGGCACTGCGAGATGTCGGTCCGCGAGGAGGTCAGCGAGGTCTCCGGCGTCACCGACATCGAGGTCAGTGCGCAGACCGGCAAGCTCGTCGTCTCCGGTTCCGGCGAGGTCGACGACGCGAAGGTTCTGGCCGCGGTCGAGGAAGCCGGCTACACGGCGGTGCGTGTGTGATGAAGGCACCAGTCAGGCTCGCTGCCTACGGCGCTGGGCTGGTGGTGGCGTTCGGTGCAGCCTTCGGGCTCGCCGGCGTCGCCGTCCCTGACAGCGCCGTCGCCGCCTGGGCCCAGAGCAGCGACTCGGGCTCGCACGGCGAGGGTCACGGCGCCGAAGAGAAATCCGTGGAGCATGCGATCAACGGCGTGTCGGCCAGTGCCGCCGGCTACGCCCTTTCCCCCGTGACAGCGCCCTCTGGTACCGACGATGCGGGCGTGCTGAGCTTCCGGATCCTTGATGAGGACGGGCAGCCGGTGACGAAGTACACGACGGCTCACGAGAAAGACCTGCACCTGATCGTGGTGCGCACCGACGGGACGCAGTTCCGCCACGTGCACCCGGACTTGGACGAGGCCACCGGCACCTGGCAGGTGCCGTCGTGGAGCTGGGACAAGGCGGGAACGTACCGCGTGTACACCGACTTCACCCCGGTCGGGCAGGACGCCGAGGCCGTCACGCTCAGCCGCGCCGTCGAGGTCGCCGGTGACCACGCCCCGGTCGAGGCGAAGGTCTCGCGCACCGACGAGGTCGACGGGTACACCGTCACCTTGGACGGGGGCCTGAGCGCCCGCAGCACGAGCGAACTGACGGCCACCGTCGAGCGCAATGGTAAGCCGGTCACGGCACTGCAGCCATACCTCGGCGCGTTCGGCCACCTAGTCGCGTTGCGCGAGGGCGATCTGGCCTACCTGCACGTGCACCCCACCGGCCGAGAACCCCAAACGGGCGACACCGGGGGCCCGGAGATCGGCTTCGCCGCCGAGGTCCCCACCGCCGGCCGATACCTGCTGTACCTGGACTTCCAGGTCGATGGCAAGGTCCGCACCGCCGAGTTCGTGGTCGACGCCAATCACTGACCCAATTCGTGTGACGACCCGACACAGCTCTGGTCGCCGCAGGGCTGAGAGAAAGAAGGACTGAGGATGACTGCACCAACCCCGCTCGTTGCGAACTCCGGTATCGAACTCCAGATCGGCGGGATGACCTGCGCCTCCTGCGCGAACCGGATCGAGAAGAAGCTCAACAAGCTCGACGGCGTCTCGGCCACGGTCAACTACGCCACCGAGAAGGCCAAGGTCACCGTGCCCGACGGGTACGACCCCGCCGTGCTGGTCGCCGAGGTCGAGAAGACCGGGTACTCCGCCGCCATGCCCCAGCCCAAGGACGCGAAGCCGTCGGGTCAGACCGAGGACGGCGACCAGGCTCCCGACTCCGAGCTGATGTCGCTCAAGCACCGCCTCATCGGTGCGATCGTGCTCACCGTCCCGGTGATCGCCATGGCGATGGTCCCCGCGCTCCAGTTCACCTACTGGCAGTGGGCCTCCCTCGCGCTTGCCGCACCGGTGATCGTGTGGGCGGCGTGGCCGTTCCACAAGGCAGCCTGGACCAACCTGCGCCACGGCACCGCGACCATGGACACCCTCATCTCGATGGGCACGACCGCGGCGTTCCTGTGGTCGCTCTACGCCCTGTTCCTCGGCACCGCGGGGACACCGGGGATGACCCATCCCTTCGAGTTCACCATCGCTCCGTCCGATGGAGCCGGGAACATCTACCTCGAGGCCGCGGCCGGGGTGACCATGTTCATCCTCGCCGGCCGCTACTTCGAGAAGCGCTCCAAACGCCAGGCCGGTGCCGCGCTGCGCTCACTGCTCGAACTCGGCGCGAAGGAAGTCTCGGTGCTGCGCGGCGGGGCAGAAGTCAAGATCCCGACCGCCGAACTGGCCGTCGGCGACGAGTTCGTCGTCCGCCCTGGCGAGAAGATCGCCACCGACGGCACGGTTGCCTCCGGGGCGTCGGCCGTGGACGCCTCCATGCTCACCGGAGAGTCCGTGCCCGTGGAGGTCCGCGAAGGCGATCCCGTCACGGGTGCGACCGTCAATGCTGGCGGCCGCCTGGTCATTCGCGCCACCCGCGTCGGATCGGACACCCAACTGGCACAGATGGCCAAACTCGTCGAGGACGCCCAGACCGGCAAGGCCGCGGTCCAGCGCCTGGCCGACCGGATCTCCGGCGTGTTCGTCCCGATCGTCATCGCCATCTCGGTCATCGCCCTCGGCGCATGGCTCGGTGCCGGATTCCCCGTCTCCGCCGCCTTCACCGCAGCGGTCGCGGTCCTGGTCATCGCCTGCCCCTGCGCCCTGGGTCTGGCCACCCCGACCGCGCTGCTGGTCGGCACCGGCCGCGGCGCACAGATGGGCGTCCTCATCAAAGGCCCCGAGGTGCTGGAGTCCACCCGCACAGTCGACACCGTCGTCCTCGACAAGACCGGTACGGTCACCACCGGCAATATGACCCTAGTCGACGCGATCACTGAACCGGGCACCGACCGCACCGAGTTGCTCCGCCTGGCAGGCGCATTGGAGGACGCCTCCGAACACCCGATCGCCCAGGCCATCGCCAAGGGCGCGGTCCAGGAGGTCGGGCAGCTGCCCACGCCCGAGAACTTCGCGAACATCGAAGGCAAGGGCGTCCGGGGAGTCATCGATGGCCACGGCGTGCTCGTCGGCCGGGAGTCCCTGCTGGCCGACTGGTCCCAGCACCTCTCCCCCGTCGTCGCCGCCGCCAAGGCCGCAGCCGAGGACGAGGGCAAGACCGTCGTCGCCGTCGGCTGGGAAGGACAGGCTCGCGGGATCCTCGTCGTCGCCGACACCGTCAAGCCCACCAGTGCCGAGGCGATCCAGGGCCTGGAGGACCTGGGCCTGACCCCCGTGCTGCTCACTGGCGACAACGAGGCCGTCGCCCGCCGGATCGCCGCCGAGGTCGGCATCGACCAGGTCATCGCCGAGGTCCTGCCCAAGGACAAGGTCGACGTCGTCACCCGACTCCAGGAAGAGGGCAAGGTCGTCGCCATGGTCGGCGACGGCGTCAACGACGCCCCCGCCCTCGCCCAAGCCGATCTGGGCCTGGCGATGGGCACCGGCACCGACGTCGCCATCGAAGCCTCCGACATCACCCTCGTGCGCGGGGACCTGCGGGC
The DNA here is from genome assembly GCF_054776655.1 of Mariniluteicoccus flavus. NCBI lineage: Bacteria > Bacillati > Actinomycetota > Actinomycetes > Propionibacteriales > Propionibacteriaceae > Mariniluteicoccus > Mariniluteicoccus flavus. The sequence goes on from NZ_BAAHBN010000007.1 coordinate 9,754, forward strand.
CGCGGTCGACGCCATCCGGCTCTCCCGCAGGAGCCTCAGCACGATCAAGACCAACCTGTTCTGGGCGTTCGCCTACAACGTCGCGGCCATCCCGGTCGCTGCGCTGGGCATGCTCCACCCCATGCTCGCAGGCGCGGCGATGGCGTTCTCCAGCGTCTTCGTCGTCGGCAACAGCCTCCGCCTGCGCGGATTCGGCAGTGTCGCCAAGCAGTGACCCCGCAGAACCCACACCCAACCACACGAAACACGAAAGGCATTCCTCGAGAATGAGCAACGAACACCAGAACTCCGACAGCTGCTGCAGCACCTCCTCCGCACCGGAGGCATCCTCCCCCAAGGCGCCTATCAGCGCCGGTTCCAGCTGCTGCGGCACAGCCGGCACAGAAAACCCCGCCGCCGACTTCGGCCATCGCGAAAACCTCCTCGTCCAAGGAAGCGACGCCACGACCACCTGCCCCGTCATGGTCGGCAATCCGGTCAACAAACAGGACGCCGAAGAAAAGGGCCTCTTCCGTGACTACGACGGGCAGCGCTACTGGCTCTGCTGCCCAGGCTGCGGACCGACCTTCGACTCCGATCCAGCCAAGTACGCCGCCAACATGGCCTGATCCTTCGACGCACCCGGGGCTGCAGCATCACTGCTGCCGCCCGGGGTCGACTGGATCGTCGCTGAGCGATTCCACGCCGCCGATCGACATTTGGAAGATACCCCAGAGGGGTATAGTTTGCTCGGACCAGAATCAATAGGAGACTTTATGCGTAAGCGCCTCACGACCACCGTCGCCGCAGGAGTGCTCGGAGGAGCACTCGTGCTCACTGGCTGCAGCACCGGAGGAGACCAGGACCAAGCGACCCCCTCGTCGACCAGCCAGCACGAGGGCCACGGAAGCAGTGGCAGCGGCTCTGACAGCGGCGGGATGGAGCACCCGATGGACGGCGGGCCTGCTCCCGCGGGCATTGAGAAGGCTGCGTCTGCCAAGTACCCCGTCGGCACCGAGGTCACGCTCACTGCTGACCACATGGAGGGCATGGATGGCGCGAAGGCCACGATCGCCGGGGCATTCGACACCTCCACCTACGCGGTGAACTTCACACCCACCTCCGGCGGGGAGCCGATCACCGACCACAAGTGGGTTGTCCAGGAGGAGATCAAAGACGCCGGCGACCAGCGCCTGGCCGACGGCACCGAGGTCACCCTGGAGGCCGAACACATGAAGGGCATGAAGGACGCGAAGGCCACCATTGCCTCCTCCACCGACGAGACCGTCTACATGGTCGACTACGAGGCTGACGGAATGAAGATGACCAACCACAAGTGGGTCGTCGAGAGCGAGATCAAGCCGGCCTCCTGAGCCGTCCGTCGGAGCCCCAGAAGGCCCGTGGCGAGATAGACCAGACCCGATCGAGGGGAAGCGAGAGCAATGACGAACCCGTCCACGCACCACCACGGCGACGCCGACGAGGCCGTGCACGGCGAGCCCGACGCCGTCACGGCGACCGACGGCGCGCACGCGGCGCACGACGGCCATGGCATGGACCACGCCGGACACGACGATCACGGCAGCGGCCATGGCGGACATGCCGGGCATGGGGACCACGTGGGCCAGTTCCGCCGGTTGTTCTGGATCAACCTCGTCATCGCGGTCCCCGTGGTCGCGCTCTCCCCCATGTTCGCCATGCTTCTGGGGTACTCCGTGCCCGGCTGGGCGGGCTGGGCCGCTGCGGTGCTCGGCACCGTCATGTACGCCTGGGGCGGCACGCCGTTCCTCACCGGTGCTTGGAGCGAACTCAAGAGCCGTCAGCCCGGGATGATGTTGCTGATCGCGCTCGGCATCACCGTGGCGTTCCTCGCCTCCTGGGCCGCCACCGTCGGGCTCGTTCACCACGAGCTCGAGTTCTGGTGGGAGCTGGCGCTGCTGATCGTCATCATGCTCCTCGGCCACTGGATCGAGATGCGCTCCCTGGCCCAGACCACCTCCGCGCTCGATTCCCTCGCCGCACTGCTGCCCGACGAGGCCGAGCGCGTCGAGGGCGACGACGTCATCAAGGTCGACCCGACTGACCTCCGCATCGGCGACGTCGTCATCGTCCGCCCCGGCGGCAGCGTTCCCGCCGACGGCACCGTCGTCGACGGCCGCGCCGACATGGACGAGTCCATGATCACCGGAGAGTCACGCCCGGTCGCCCGCGGCGAGGGCGACCAGGTCACCGCCGGCACCGTGGCCACCGACTCCGGCCTACGCGTGGAGATCACCGCCACCGGCGACGACACCGCACTGGCCGGCATCAACAGGCTCGTCGCCGAGGCGCAAGGCTCCTCCTCCCGCGCGCAGCGCATCGCCGACCGCGCCGCCGCCCTGCTGTTCTGGTTCGCCCTCGGAGCGGCCCTGATCACGGCAGTCGTCTGGACGCTCTTCGGGCTGCCTGATGAGGCCGTAGTGCGCACCGTCACCGTGCTGGTCATCGCCTGCCCCCACGCCCTGGGCCTGGCGATCCCACTGGTCGTGTCCATCGCCACCGAGCGCGCCGCGCGCGGCGGTGTCCTGATCAAGGACCGCCTCGCCCTGGAATCGATGCGGCAAGTCGATGCAGTTCTGTTCGACAAGACCGGCACGTTGACCCGGGGCGAGCCCATTGTCACCGGCGTCGAGCCGACCGAAGACCAGGACGCCGACCAAGTGCTCGCCCTGGCCGCCTCCGCCGAGGCCGACAGCGAGCACCCCCTCGCCCGGGCCATCGTCGCCGCCGCCAAGGAACGCGGTCTCGCCCTCAAGCCGGCCGGCGGGTTCACCTCCTCGCCTGCGGTCGGCGTCACCGCGACCGTGGCCGGCCAGGAGATTCGCGTCGGCGGACCTCGACTGCTCGAAGAGACCAGGCAGAACGAGATCGATGCCGCCGAAATCTGGCGAACCGAGGGCGCGATCATCCTGCACGTCCTGCAGAACGGCGACGTGATCGGCGGCCTCAAGCTCGCCGACGAGGTCCGCCCGGAGTCCAGCGACGCCGTCGAAGCGCTGCACCGGCTCGGCGTCGAGGTCGTCATGATCACCGGCGACGCCGAGGCCGTCGCGAACGAGGTCGGCCAGGAACTCGGCATCGACCGCGTCTTCGCCGGGGTCCGCCCCGAAGACAAGTCCGCCACGGTCGCCGCGCTGCAGCACGAGGGCAAGAAGGTCGCCATGGTCGGCGACGGCGTCAACGACGCCCCCGCACTCGCCCAAGCCGACGTCGGCATCGCCATCGGAGCCGGAACAGACGTCGCCATCGCCTCCGCCGGCGTCATCCTCGCCAGCTCCGACCCGCGCAGCGTCCTCTCGGTCATCCAGCTCTCCCGCGCCGCCTATCGGAAGATGAAGCAGAATCTGTGGTGGGCCGCCGGCTACAACCTCATCTCCGTCCCGCTCGCGGCCGGCGTCCTCGCCCCCATCGGGTTCGTCCTGCCCATGTCGATCGGCGCGATCCTGATGTCCCTGTCCACCGTCGTCGTCGCGCTCAACGCCCAGCTACTGCGGCGCATCGACCTCACCCCAGAAGCCAGCACCCGCTCCGTCCTGGAGCACCACAAGTGAAGGACACCCCCATGAACACCGACACCACCGAGATCGGGTCCGACACCGGGACTCATCAACACGGCTACATCAGCGACAAGGACCGCTACCGCAGCCGAATGAAACGCATCGAAGGCCAGGCTCGCGGCATCGGCAAGATGATCGACGACGAGAAGTACTGCATCGACATTCTCACCCAGGTCTCCGCGCTCACCCGGGCCCTGCAGGGCGTGGCGACCGGCCTACTCGACGACCATCTCAAGCACTGCGTCCTCGACGCCGCCAAGCAAGGCGACAACGACGCCGCCATCGCCAAGATCCAGGAAGCCACCGACGCCATCAACCGCCTCGTCCGCTCCTAAGAACCAAGCCCACCCGTCACGCCCCTGGCGGCGGACTCGACCAAGGGTTACGCGAGGCTCGCCAGCGGCGCCACATCGACCAATTCTCAACCAATCGAACTGGCCATATTCGATCCGGCCCCCACCCGCTATGAAGCGTGCGAAGCAGAATCCCAAGTATCCAGTGGGGGCTCCCAAGTCAGTTTGCCTCAGGTTGGATGCAAAATATCCGTCGCTGTGGTTGCATCCAACCTGAGGCACCGCGTCAGAATCGACGCTCGTGCCTCATCATGGATGCAACCTGACAACGGCAAGCCGCGATCCGAACCTCGTTCCCGGCGATCTTGTACACGAGGCGGTGTTCATCGGTGATGCGACGGGACCAATAGCCCGCGAAGTCGTGCTTCAACGGTTCCGGCTTGCCGATGCCCTCGTTGCCGTGCCGCTGAATGTCCACGAGCAGCCCGTTGATCCGCTTCAGAGTCTTGCGATCCTGCACCTGCCACCACAGGTAGTCATCCCAGGCGTGTTCGTCCCACACAAGCAGCACGTCAGTCGGCCTCGCAGATCTGGTGCGCCTGCCCCTTCCCGCTCTCGAGGCTCTCCATCGCGTCAAGCAGTCGCCGTGCGTTGGCCGGAGACCGCATCAGATAGGCCGTCTCACGCAGGGACTCGTAGTCTTCGAGAGACACGATGACCACGGACTCGTGGCCCGCCCGGGTGATGATGACCTCTTCCCGGTCGTTGGCGACAGCGTCGAGCACCTCCGCATAGTGCGCTCGCGACTCCGTGTAACTCATTGTTCTCATGGTGAGCCTCCTGTACAGAAAAGTGTACGGCATGAGGTGACCCCAAGCACCGCCCCGGCCCAACGATCTCGCTGCGCATTCTGACCGCTCGGATGGCGGAGTTGAGCCGTGACTACGCGGTTCAACTCCACCACCCGCTCGGTAAGTCCGCGATGACGATCGCCTGCGGGCAGCCACACTCGACTACAGTCACGTTCCGTGAACGCGATCACCGACGCCGCCCGATCAGCGCGCGACCTCGTGGCCGGCATCACCCCGCACGACGATCTCGAGCGTGCCCAGGTCGCGGACGCGCTCGCCTGGCTGGACTCCACCGATGACGTGTTCCGCCGAAGCGTCACGCCGGTCGCTCCGGACAAGCACCTCGTGTCACCACTGTTCCTCACCGTCACGCAGACCCGCGGCTCCAGGCCCGATCCGCTGACGGAACGTCCGGCGGACCGCAGAACGAAGCCATCGGTGAGCCCCGTCTGCATCGAACCGCGGGTGCCAGGCCATGCCGATCATCAACGAGGGAAGCTCCACGGGAATGTCGATCAGCTGCAGTCCCATGCTCACAGCCACGCCAGTCAGCAAGGACGGGGCCTCATCCGCAGGCCCGGCTGGAACGAGGCACACGAAGTCGGTTCGCGCGGCGAGGGACATCGCCGACACGTGGCTCGGCACGACGATGCCCACGCGACGCTCGAGCTGCAGTCCGGCCAGTGCCGCGTCGAGGGGGCCGGAGAAGCGCCCTCGACGACTCACGACCACGTGTCGGGCGGCCGCCAGCCGTTCCGGGGTGACGACTCCTCGGGTGAGATGGTGTCCAGACCTCACGGCCGCCACCATACGCAGCCTGACGAGCTCGTCGACCCTGGTCTCCGGGTCCACATGATCGATCGATCCCACTTCCAGGTCGATCCGGCCGTCGCGAAGCCCAGGGCTCGCCTCGCCCTCCTCGGGACGAAACCTGAAAGTCACTCCGGGGGCCTCCTCGTTGGCGAACCGCAGGAGCGAGGGAGCCATCGCCGCAGCCACGACATCGGCTGACTGGATCGAGAAGGTCGCCTCCAGGAGCGCGGGTTCGACCTTGGGACCCGGACCCAACAGCGCTCCGAGTCCGCCAGACTCCGCATTCACTGGTCCCCTGGAGCAGGCAGCGCTCATCCGCGAGAGCGCAGTTGGTCGGCTCGAACGTCGCAGGCGACTGGCGTACCGCTCGCTTCGTGGCGCACATGACGGCCCCGGTGAGGTCGTACGCCGTGTTCATCAGCGACGGCGGACCCGAGCTTCGGACTCTGGCTCCTTCAGCCGCAGAGCGCGCCGCCGAGCGACTGCGCCACCTCATGTACACACCAGGTGTCGGCACCTGGTTCACCATGGAGGTGCTCGTGCGACGCGAGGGCACCGCCGACACCCGGTTCGACTATGACTCGCAGCCCGCGTTCCACGTCCCTCCGTCCGACCTGGCGTACGTCGAGGACGCAAGGGTCTTCCCGCGGGACGCCGCGCACACTCCGGACTGGTTGGCGGACAAGCTCGCCGAGGCCCCTGACTAGACTTTTCCCATGGAATTCCCGCGTACGCCCCAGCTCCTCGTCCTCCATGACGCCGACTGCGGCTTCTGCACCCGGTGCGCGGCGTACATCCCGCGTATCAGCTCCGGCATCGAGGTCTCCTCGATCCAGGCCGCGGACCTCCAGGCGCTCGGCATCGATCCCGATCGCGCCGTGGCCGAGATGCCGGCGGTCACCGCCGAGGGCCGTGTCGCGTGGGGACACCACGCCTGGGCCGAGATCCTGAAGTGCGGGCCGCTCCCCCTCCGCCTCGCCGGTCACGCCCTCGACTCGCGTCTGCTCGAGCGCCCCGCCTCCGCCGTCTACGGCTGGGTGGCGGCCAACCGCCATCGCCTGACGGGCGGTACGCAGGCCTGCGCGATGCCCGCCAACCCCGCAACGAAAGGCTGAGCCCATGGACGCGATGCCCCTCCCCCTCGGGTCGTACGCCGGCACCTGCGCCTTCCGGCTGATGCCCACCGACGACCTGGTGCGCGGAGAGTCCAGCGCGGCCGACGGCGCCCAGTCCGGCACCCTCCTGCTCGGCTCCCCCGACGACGACGGCTCCCTGACCGCGGCCTGGGTCGAATCGTGGCACCAGAAGCCCCAGCTCGGCCAGCTCACCGGACGCGTCACCGACGACACGGTCCACCTCGCGATGACCTATTCCGGCTGGGGCTGGACCATCGAGCTCTCCCCCACCGACGGCGGCCTCCGCATGCGCATGGACAACGTCATCCCCGACGGCGTCGACGAGGCTGAACCGGGCCCCTATGTCGTGATGGACGCCCACTGGATCACCACTGAGAACCTCACCGACGCCCAGGGCTGACCCGATGGAACTGGCCGCCACGCACGACATCCTCCCGAATCCGTGACCGCCTTCGCCGAACGTCTCGCGGCAATCGTCGTCGAGGCAAGCAATCCCGACGACGCCCTGGCCAAGGCGCGGTTCTTCAGGGCCGGTCCCGGCGAGAACCCCGAGGGCGACCGCTTCGTCGGCGTCAGCGTCCCCGCGCTGCGCGCGATCGCCCGGGATGCGAGGAAGAGCGTCACCCTCGACGACCTCGATTCCCTTCTGGACAACGACATCCACGAGGTACGCCTGCTCGCGGCCATCCTCCTTTCCGAACTGTCCAAGCCGAAGCGGACGCCACCCAGAATCAAGGACGCCATCGTCGACCTCGTCGTGCGCCGCACCGATCGCCTCGACAACTGGGACCTCGTCGACACCGTCGCACCGCACACGCTCGGCCCGTGGCTGGTCGGAAAGTCCACGGAAAAAAGGGATGCCGTCCTCGATCCGCTGGTCACCTCTCCCCTGCTCTGGCGCCGCAGGCTCGCGATGGTCGCCATGCTGGGCCCCATCCGCGCCGGCGAGACCGCGCTCCCCCTGTCGGTCGCCGCCCGGCTGCTGCACGACGACGAGGACCTCATCCACAAGGCGGTCGGTTGGATGCTCAAGGAGCTCGGATCGCGCGACCGCGCAGCCGTCGCCGCCTTCCTCGAGAAGCACGCCGCAACGATGCCGCGCACTGCCCTCCGGTACGCCGTGGAGAAGCACGAGCCAGGCGTACGCAGGCGCCTCCTCGACCGGCGCTGAGGCACCCCGGAACTGGTTTGCCCAACGGCAGGAGACCGTCTAGATTGCATCGCATCTGATAATCATGTGCAGTTAGGAGCCCTCATGAGCCTTCCCCGCCGCGCCCTCGTCGCCGCCGCAGCGACCGCCCTGCTTGCCACCACCGCCTGCAATGCCGGCGGCCAGGCCGCCACCGCACCCGAGTCGAAGCCGCCACGCGTCGAGATCTCAGGGCCCCGCGTCGCGGCGACCTACGACGGCGGGCTCATGGTGCTGGACGGAGACTCGCTCAAGGTCGTCGCCGACATCCCCCACCCGGGCTTCCTGCGGCTCAACCCCGCGGGCGACCAGCGGCACGCGTTCGTGTCCAACGCCGACAGCTTCCAGCTCCTCGACACCGGCGTGGAGGCGCAGGGCCATGGCGACCACTTCCACTACTACGCCACCACGCCGGGGCTGACGAAGACCGTCTTCCCCGCGCCCAAGGCAGGCCATGCGGTGCGCCACGAGGACAAGGTCGCGCTGTGGTCCGACGGCGCCGGCACCGTGCAGGTGCACAAGGTCGCCGACCTGACGAAGGGGCCCGCACAGAAGCCGACCTGGACCGCCCCCCACGCCCACCACGGCGTCGCGGTCCCGCTCCACGACGAGCAGCTCCTCGTCTCGGTGGGCGACGAGAAGACGCGTACGGGTGCCGCCGTCATCGACTCCGGGGGCAAGACCATCACCGAGAGCAAGGACTGCCCCGGCCTCCACGGCGAGAGCGTGGCCAAGGACGACCACGTCGTGATCGGCTGCACCGACGGCGCGCTCGTCTTCGACGGCAAGCAGTTCACCAAGGTGAAGGCACCGGACGCCTACGGCCGCATCGGCAACCAGGCGGGCTCCGAGGCCTCGCCGGTCACCCTCGGCGACTACAAGGTCGACAAGGACGCCGAGCTCGAGCGCCCGACCCGCATCAGCCTCATCGACAGCGTGGCCAAGGAACTCAAGCTGGTCGACCTCGGCGCGTCCTACAGCTTCCGTTCGCTGGGTCGCGGCCCCAAGGGCGAGGCGCTGGTCCTGACCACTGACGGCAACCTCACCGTCATCGACCCGACGACGGGCGCCATCACCAACCGCATCAAGGTGACCGCACCGTGGGAGGAGCCGATCAAGTGGCAGCGCGAGCGCCCCACGCTCGCCGTGTCCGGCGGCGTCGCCCTCGTGACCGAGCCGTCCACGAACACCGTGCATGCCGTCCATCTCGCCAGCCAGAAGGTCGTCGACTCGGTGAAACTCCCGCACGCGCCCAACGAGATCGTCTCGTTGGTCCAGGGCGAGCAGCACGAGCACAAGGACTGACCCGACCGACAGCGAAAGGTCACGGGGGTGGGCTGCGCAAGCAGCCCACCCCCGAGTCCGTGTGCCGCCCCGCCAGACGAAGATGGAGCCGACCAGCTTCAACGACGAAGGGAACGGCCATGAGCCAGCACGCAGACCAGAGCATCGACCTCCTCAGCTACGACGTCATCGTCGTCGGCTCCGGCACCGGCATGCTCGCCGCCATCACCGCGGCCGACCGCGGGCTGAGGACCCTCCTGGTCGAGAAGGCGCCCCACCTCGGCGGCTCGACGGCGATGTCAGGCGGCGGGTTCTGGATCCCCAACAACTCGATCCTCGCCGACCATGGCGCACGCGACAGCCGCGAGCGCGCCGGCGACTACCTCGACAACCTGATCGGCGACGTCGCACCGCGCGAGCGCTATCAGGCCTACCTCGACCACGGGCCCGCTGCGGTCACCATGCTGCGCAAGTACGCCCCCAACCGTTTCGTGCACATGCGCGACTACCCCGACTACTTCACCGACATCCCCGGGGCCGCGCCCAGCGGCCGCGCCTGCGAATCCGACGCCTTCGACGCATCGGTCCTCGGCGACGACCTGAAACTGCTCCAACCCACGTCGATGGAGAGCCCGGTTCCCATGCCGATCACCGGGGCCGACTACCGCTGGATCAATCTCATGACGCGTCAGCCCCGCGGCCTGCTGACCGCCGCGAAGCGTGTGACCCAGGGCGTCGGCGGCAAACTCATCAGGCGCCACTACCTCGCCGGCGGCCAGGCCCTGGCGGCCGGGCTCATCGCCGGACTCCGCCGGGCGGGCGTCGACATCTGGACCGAGGCGCCGCTCACCGGCCTTCGCACCGACGGCGGCCGCGTGACCGGCGTGACCGTCCGGCGCGACGGACGAAGCGTTGACGTGGCCGCGAGCCGCGGCGTGATCCTCGCCTCGGGCGGGTTCGAGCACAACCTCCAGCTGCGCCAGAAGTTCCAGTCCCCCGCCCTCACCGAACACTGGGGCCTGGGCAGCCGCGCCAACACCGGCGACGTCCTCGAGATCGCCGCCGCGGCGGGAGCCGACATGGCCTTCCTCGACCAGGCGTGGTGGTTCCCCGCGATCCCCAACCCAGCAGGCGGTTCGCCGCTCGCCATGCTCGCGGAGCGCTCACTGCCGGGCAGCATCATCGTCGACGGCACCGGCCGCCGCTTCTTCAACGAGTCGGTGAACTACATGACGGCCGGGCAGGAGATCCTCGGCCAGGACGACGGCGGGGCGCCACACCTGCCGATGTGGCTCATCATCGACACGAACCACCGGAACCGGTACCTGTTGGGCACGCGCGCCATGCCCGGCATGGACCTGCCCAGGTCCTGGTATGACGCCGGCATCGCCAAGAAGGCATCGACGATCGCCGAACTCGCCACCCAGCTCGGCCTCCCGGAACTCACGTCCACCGTCGAACGCTTCAACCTCATGGCTGGCCAGGGCAAGGACGACGACTTCGGCCGCGGCGACTCGATGTATGACCACTACTACGGCGACCCCCGCCAGTTCCCCAACCCGAACCTCGCGCCGGTGGAGAAGGCGCCGTTCTATGCGGTGAAGGTGGTTCCGGGAGACCTCGGCACCTGCGGCGGCGTACGCGCGGACGCGTACGCCCGGGCCCTGCGTGCCGACGGCTCCCCCATCGACGGCCTCTATGCCATCGGCAACGCCGCCGGCAATGCGTTCGGCACGTTCTATCCGGGCCCCGGCTGCACGATCGGCCAGGGACTGGTGTTCGGCCACGTGGCCGCCCTGCACGCGGCGGGCGAGGCGGCGGCCCGCTGAGCGGCCTCGCTCAGCGACGGCGGCTCACAGGTAGTCGGCCGCCGCAATGTCCTCGGGATCGTCGGCGATGCGCTGGACGAGACGGTCGATCTGGCCGTCGTCCAGCGTGACACCGGCCTCCCCGAGGCCCTCGACGAGCTGGGTGCGGATGGTCTCGGGGGTGGCCGACTCCTCGTAGGAGACGACGCGATCGATGACGGCCTGGAGCGCCTCGGCCTTCGGCCCGGTCGCGGATTCGTTGGTCATGCGGACGACCGTAGCCGACGAGCTGCCCGCCGCCGCACGTGACCCATTGAGACCGAGCCGGTTAGCGCCTACGGTGACTGGGACCGGGTGACCCACGTCACCCTGCCAATCCCGTACGCCGCTGCGTACCGCGCTCAACGAGGAGTCCGCATGACCGTCTACGCCAACCCCGGCACCGAGGGTGCCGTCGTCGCCTTCAGGTCCCGCTACGAGAACTACATCGGCGGACAGTGGGTGGCCCCCGTCAAGGGCGACTATTTCGAGAACCCCTCGCCGGTCACGGGCCAGACGTTCTGTGAGGTCGCGCGCTCGACGGCCGAGGACATCGAGCTCGCCCTGGACGCGGCACACAGGGCCGCCCCCGCCTGGGGCCGCACCTCCCCCGCGGAGCGCGCGGTGATCCTGAACAAGATCGCCGACCGGATCGAGGAGAACCTCGAGAAGATCGCCGTCGCCGAGACGTGGGACAACGGCAAGCCCGTCCGCGAGTGCCTGGCCGCCGACATCCCCCTGGCCATCGACCACTTCCGCTACTTCGCCGGCGCGATCCGTGCCCAGCAAGGCACTCTGAGCCAGATCGATGACGACACCGTGGCCTACCACTTCCACGAGCCGCTCGGCGTCGTCGGCCAGATCATCCCGTGGAACTTCCCGATCCTTATGGCCACATGGAAACTCGCCCCCGCGCTCGCCGCCGGCAACTGCATCGTCCTCAAGCCGGCCGAGCAGACGCCCGCATCCATCATGCTGCTGATGGAGATCATCGGCGACCTCCTCCCCGAGGGCGTCCTCAACATCGTGAACGGCTTCGGCGCCGAGGCCGGCAAACCCCTTGCCTCCAACAAACGCATCGCGAAGATCGCCTTCACCGGCGAGACCACCACGGGCCGCCTCATCATGCAGTACGCGTCCCAGAACCTCATTCCCGTCACGCTCGAGCTCGGCGGCAAGTCGCCGAACATCTTCTTCGACGACGTCGCGCAGGACAAGGACGACTACTACGACAAGGCGCTCGAAGGTTTTGCGATGTTCTCGCTGAACCAGGGCGAGGTCTGCACCTGTCCCTCGCGAGCCCTTGTGCAGAAGGGGATGTACGACTCCTTCGTCGGAGACGCCCTCAAGCGGGTCGAGGCCACCAAGCAGGGCAACCCGCTGGACACCGACACCATGATCGGCGCGCAGGCGTCCAACGACCAGCTCGAGAAGATCCTCAGCTATCTGCAGATCGGCAAGGACGAGGGCGCGAAGATCCTCACCGGCGGTGAGCGCGCCGGCTTCGGCGGCGACCTCGAGAACGGCTTCTACATCACGCCCACCGTCTTCGAAGGCACCAACTCCATGCGCATCTTCCAGGAAGAGATCTTCGGCCCGGTGCTCGCCCTGGCGCCCTTCTCCGACTACGACGAGGCCATCTCCGTCGCCAACGACACGCTCTATGGCCTCGGCGCCGGCGTGTGGAGCCGCAACATCAACACCGCCTATCGCGCCGGCCGCGCGATCCAGGCGGGTCGCGTGTGGGTGAACAACTACCACTCCTACCCTGCCCACGCGGCGTTCGGCGGCTACAAGTCCTCGGGCATCGGACGCGAGAACCACCTGATGATGCTCGACCACTACCAGCAGACCAAGAACCTGCTCGTCAGCTATGCGGAGACCAAGCTGGGATTCTTCTGATGCCCTCGAGCGAGCCCAGCGAGACTCCACGTTCTCCGAGCGAGCTCAGCGAGACTTCACGTTCTCCGAGCGAGCGCAGCGAGTCGAGGAGTCTCGACGCCCGGCCGGCGATCCAGGGCGAGGCGGATTCCCGCGTCGCCCTGACGCCGGCCGCGGCCGAGCTGCTGCGGCTGCTCGTTGATCGCCACGGCCCGCTGATGTTCCACCAGTCCGGCGGCTGCTGCGACGGGTCGTCACCGATGTGCTTCCCCGTGGGCGATTTCCTGACCTCCGACGCCGACGTCCTGCTCGGCACGTTCGACCTCCCCCTCGACGACGGCAGCGAGAGCCCCGTCGAGTTCTGGATGTCGGCCGAACAGTTCGCGCTCTGGCGTCACACCCACCTGACCCTGGACGTGGTGCCGGGGCGCGGTGCCGGGTTCAGCGTGGAGGCTCCGGAGGGCAAGCGCTTCCTGATCCGGTCGCGGATCCTGAACTGAACAGGACCATCACCGGACCAGCAGGCTCACGAGGATCGCGACGATCACCGTGTTGAACGCGAAGGCGATGACTCCGTGGATGGTCAACACCCGACGGATCGTGGCCGACCGCGTCTCGACATCGGTCGTGCCGAACGTCATCTGCGCCGCCCCGGCGAGATATACGTAGTCGGAGAACTCCCGCTCGCCGTCGTCGTGGAAGCCGAGGCAGCGGTGGCGCGCGTCGAGCCGGGCGTAGTGGACCGCGTACGTCATGAGGACGTTCACCCACGAGCCGATCACGGCCACCACCCCGCTCACCAGCAGGACCGCACCTGGCCTGCCCTGGTTAGCCACCGCGAGCCACACGGCGGCGACCAGGGCCACGAACGACATCTGCACCGACCACGACGGCGCCTCGCCTCCGGTGACGAGCGCGCGCTAGTGCTTGTTCCGCAGCATGCGTGCGGTGAGGCCGCGCTCGTGCCGCTCTCCCCACAGCAGTGCGTTCCGCAGCTGCTCACCGTCCATCCGGGCGAAGACGACGTACGTCACCGCGGCGGTGAGCACCGCGAAGGAGCCCCAGAACAGCAGGACCAACACGATCGTCCGCTGGCGTGGGTCCACGTCGCCCAGGACGAAGGTCATGGCGATGGGCACGACCATCGCCACACCGATGCACCACGAGTTGCGATGATAGTCGGAGGCGAGGCGGGGTACGCGTGACAGGTCCGGCTGCGCACGGTGCGATCCCGCACCAGGGGTCGGGTCGGCGGTCATGGGCCCAGCATTCCACCGGAGGGGTCGCACCACGCCGCGCTCAGGGGTCACCCTTGGGGAATCGCCCCGGGCGTACCCCGGTTGTTGCAGTGAACTCTGATCAACGCCGCCGCGACCCGGCAGTGTGGACGGTGTCCGCACCACCGAACGGAAGGTCACCATCGTGAGCACCCTCGTCCGACCCCGCAACCGCATGATCGGCGGCGTGTGCGCCGGCCTGGCGCGCCGCTTCGGCACCAGCCCGAACACCATGCGTCTGATCTTCGTCCTCAGCTGCCTGCTCCCCGGGCCGCAGGTCATCGTGTACCTCGCGCTCTGGGCGCTGCTGCCGAACGAGTGAGCGACATTCCGCACGCAAGCGACGACGGCCGGACCCCCATCGGGGTCCGGCCGTCGTGGCGTCGGCGCGATGTCAGGCGCGCAGCGTCTTCACCGCTCCGGCCAGCGGCACGAGTTGGTCGAGCGCGGTGGTGAGCTCGCCCTCGCGACGCTCGCTCGCCTGGAACCCGTTGTCGCCGAAGTCGGTGAACAACGACAGCGATACCTGGGCGCGCGTGGCCTGGAGGAACACGTTCGCCACGATGCCGCGCCACTGCTCGACCGCGCGTACGCCGCCGTCGGCCCCGTAGCTCACGAAGGTCACCGCCTTGTTGTTCCACTCGGGGTAGATCACGTCGACGGCGTTCTTGAGGGCCGCGGGCACGCCGTGGTTGTACTCGGGGGTGACGAAGACGAAGCCGTCGAGCGAGTCGATCTTCTGGCTCCAGCGGCGCGTCGCCTCGCTCTCGTACTGGCGGTTCGCGGCGCCCGGGACGGTCGGCTCGGTGAGCAGCTCGAGGTCGTAGTCGGCGAGGTCGACGAGCTCGAACTCGGCGTCGTCGCGCTTGCTCGCCACCTCGTTGACCCAGCGCGCGACGCCCTCGCCCGCGCGGCCCTGACGGGTGCTGCCCAGAATGATGCCGATCTTCATGGAGGTCCTTTCGTTGGAATGTTCAACCATCTTCAACGTAGGGCACTCCCCCTTTAGTCCCGCTCCGCCCACCGGAATAGGCGCCGGGTCGACCCCGTTGTCCCAGGCGTAGGAGCACCCATGAGCAGGACGACGAAAGGACCCACATGTCTCGCATCACCCTGATCGGCGGCCACGGCAAGGTGGCCCTCCTGGCGGCCCCGCTGCTCGCCCGCAAAGGCCACGACGTGCGCTCGGTGATCCGCAATCCGGACCATGCCGATGACGTCACCTCGGCCGGGGCGACGCCGGTCGTGGCCGACGTCGAACACCTCGACACCGGCGAGCTCACCGAACTCCTCCGGGGCAGTGACACAGTGGTCTGGTCGGCCGGCGCAGGCGGCGGCTCCCCCGAGCGCACCCGCGCCGTCGACCGCGACGCAGCCGTGCGTTCGATGGACGCGGCCGCGGCCGCGGGTGTCGGGCACTACGTGATGGTGAGCTATTTCGGGGCCGGACCCGATCACGGCGTCGACCCCGAGAATCCCTTCCACGCCTATGCCCAGGCGAAGACCGATGCCGACGCCCACCTGCGCGCGAGCTCGCTGGCCTGGACGATCCTGATGCCCAGCACGCTCACGCTCGACGATCCCACCGGATCGATCGACGTGACCGCGTCCGAGGCACAGGAAGTCTCCCGGGCCGATGTGGCCGCGGTGCTCGCCGAGGTGGTCCAGCGCCGCGATTCCCTTGCGGGCACGGACATCCCGTTCAACGCCGGTTCGACCCCCATCGCCGAGGCGCTCGACACGGTCGCCCGCTGACGGGGTTCTAGCCTGCGAGCCTCTCCATCGTCGCCGTGTCCGGATCGCCTCCCCAGAAGCGATCCAGCACGGCGACGAACGCAGGCTCGTCGGGATCAGCCTCGCGGAACAGCGTCATCGAGGACCGCAGCTTGACGGCGTCGATGCCGCCCATCAGGTCCTCGGGCGAATCGGTCGGACCGTCGGCGACAACCAGTGCGGCCTCCCGCAATCGCTGCCCCAGCACGGGATGCGCGAGATAGGCGCGAGCCTCGTCGAGCGAGGTGATCGCATACCGCTGGGCCATCGCGCTGCGGCCGAGGCCGGCGATCTGGGGGAACACGAACCACATCCAGTGGCTGTCCTTGCGCCCACGTCGCAGCTCGCCGAGGGCCGTGTCGAAGGTGCCGCCCGCCTGGGCGTCCACGAAGCGTTCGAGGTCGAAGGTGTCGGTCATCCCCCAACTGTGGCAAGGCGCCGGTGGCGCGCCCACGGCGGGCTCCGATTTCGGTCCTCGCCCCTCGTGTCGTACTCTGAAGTCACGTATCCGCCCAGTCTTGCCGCGGATGCGCGGTGACGTCGTAGCGCTTCTTCGCCGCCCCCCACCTGCCCCAGCAGGTGTGTTGCACGGGCGAGACCACCCACGTTCCCCAATGGAGAATTCTTTGACCACGCAGTCCTTCGTCGCCCTCGGCGTGCCCGCGAACCTCGCAGCCGTCCTCGAGCGACAGTCCATCACCACGCCCACCCCCATTCAGGCGGCGACCCTGCCCGACTCCCTCGCGGGTCGCGACGTGCTCGGCCGCGGCCGCACCGGCTCCGGCAAGACGTACGCCTTCCTCCTCCCCCTCGTCGCCAACCTGGTCGCCTCCGGGAAGAGCCGTCGCGCCAAGGCGCCGCGCTCCCTGATCCTGGCGCCCACGCGCGAGCTCGCCAACCAGATCCACGACGCGCTGAAGCCGCTGGCCGAAGCCGCCGGCCTGCGTACGCACGCCATCTTCGGCGGTGTCGGCCAGAACCCGCAGGTCAAGGCGATCGGCGCCGGCCTCGACGTCCTCATCGCGTGCCCCGGACGCCTGGAGGACCTGATGAACCAGCGCCTCTGCTCCCTCGACGCCGTCGAGATCACGATCCTCGACGAGGCCGACCACATGGCCGACCTCGGCTTCCTGCCCGGGGTCAAGCGCATCATGGACAAGACGCCCAGGAACGGGCAGCGCCTGCTGTTCTCGGCGACGCTCGACGGCGGCATCAACGTGCTCGTCCAGCGCTACCTCACCGATCCGGTGACCCACCACGCCGACTCGGCCCAGTCGCCGGTGTCGACGATGAGCCACCACGTGCTCCACGTCGCCAAGGACGATCGCCTCGCGATCCTCGCCGACCTGACGAGCGCCCCGGGCCGCACCGTCGTGTTCAGCCGCACCAAGCACGGCGCGCGCAACCTCGCCCGCCAGCTGAACGGCCGTGGCGTTCCCACCGTGGAGATGCACGGCAACCTCAGCCAGAACGCGCGTACGCGCAACATGGCCGCGTTCCACGCGGGCGAGGCGACCACCCTCGTGGCGACCGACATCGCCGCGCGCGGCATCCACGTCGACGACGTGTCCCTCGTGATCCACGCCGACCCGCCGGCCGAGCACAAGGCCTACCTCCACCGCTCGGGCCGCACCGCGCGCGCCGGCAACGAGGGCACCGTCGTCACCCTGATGACCGACGCCCAGGTCGCCGATGTCCGCACCCTGACGCGCGCCGCCGGCATCAAGCCGACGACGACGAAGGTTCACGCCGCCCACCCCCTGCTCACCGAGCTCGCCCCCGGCGAGCGCACGCTGGTTCCGGGCGGTCTCAAGATCGCCGTGCCGACCGAGAACCCGGGCGGCAACGGTGGCGGGGGCGGTCGTGGCCGAACGGGTCGCACTGGCTCCGGACGCGGTGGTTCCGGGCGTGGCCAGGCCGGCTCCGGCCAGGGTCGATCGTCCAACGGTGGCGGCTCGGCCCGCGGTTCCCGCGGGGGTCGCGGTGGCGGCTCGCGCGGGGCCCGCGTCAGCGCCTGACCCTCATGTCGACACGTGCGGGCGATGCCGTAGCGTCGCCCGCACGACCCATCCAGCGCCCGACGCCAGCGCGAGGAGCACCCCATGAGCAATGAACTCGAGTTCATCAGGGGCGTGGACAAGCTTCACGCCTTCTACACCGAGAACGTCCGCATGCTCGCCCACGCGTACGACCTGACGGATGAGGACGCCGCACGCCTCCTCGACCAGTTCGACTTCCGCAACGTCGCGCGCAGCATCCTGCGGCCACCGCGGGTCGACGTCCTGGACAAGCCCGACCTGACGCCGTGACGGTCTCGCTCCTCGGCGGTCGATGATTGTCGTCGGGGGCTCGCCTAGAGTCCGGGGGTCGAAGGAGCCCCCATGACCCACACCGCCGCGGACGAGACGCCCGCCGCCGACACCCCCGTCGGCAACCCGATCACGAACCGACGCGTGCTGCTCGGCAGCCTGTCCGGTTCGGCCATCGAGTGGTACGACTTTTTGCTCTACGGCACCGCCGCCACGCTGATCTTCAACAAGCAGTATTTCCCGGCCGGCGACCCCTTCGTGGCGACCATGCTCGCCTGGATCGGCAACCTGCTGACCTTCGTGATCCGTCCGTTCGGCGGCGTCTTCTTCGCCCACATCGGCGATCGCATCGGCCGCAAGAAGACCCTTGTCCTGACCCTCTCGATGATGGGTCTCGGCACGGTCGCGATCGGGCTCCTCCCGACCTACGGCCAGATCGGCATGGCGGCCCCGGCGCTGCTCTACCTCTGCCGCATCATCCAGGGCCTCGCCATCGGCGGCGAGTGGGGCGGCGCGCTGCTGCTGGCCTACGAGTACGCGCCCCGCGAGCGCCGAGGGTTCTTCGGCTCGGTCCCCCAGACGGGCGTGACCATCGGCCTGCTCCTCGGCAACGCAGCGATCCTGCTGGCCGGCCTGCTGCCGAACTCCCAGTTCGAGAGCTGGGGCTGGCGCCTGCCGTTCATCTTCAGCATCGTGCTGGTGGCCGTCGGGCTCTGGATCCGCAAGGGCCTCGACGAGACCCCCGCCTTCCGCAAGCTGCAGAGCTCGGAGAAGGTCGAGAAGCTCCCGCTCGCCACCACCCTCACCCACCACTGGCGCGCCGTGCTGGTCGCCGTGCTCACCAAGGCTGCGGAGACCGCGCCATTCTACATCTTCGCGACCTTCATCGTCTCCTACGGCACGCGCCAACTCGGCTTCACCCGCCCTCAGGTCCTCAACGCGGTCCTGTTGGGCGCGCTCGTGTCGACCATCTTCATCCCGATCTCGGGCTGGCTGTCCGACCGCTTCGGGCGACGGCAGGTCTACATCGTCGGCATCGTCGCCCTCGGCCTTGCCTCGGTGGCCTACTTCCCGCTGGTGGCCACGCGCAACACCACACTCCTGTACGCCGCGTCCGTCCTGGCGCTCGGCGTCGCCTGGGCGCCGGTGACAGCCACACTGGGGACGATGATGTCGGAGACGTTCTCCGCCAACGTGCGCTACACGGGCATCACGCTGGGATACCAGATCGGCGCCGCACTGTTCTCCGGCACGGCTCCGATGATCGCCGAGTGGCTGGTCAAGGAGTGGAACGGGGCCTGGTGGCCGGTGGCCACCTATCTGGCGGTGATCTGCGCCGTGTCACTCGTGGCGGCGCTGTTCTCGCGCCGCATCGCCGTCGACGAGGACGATGACGCACCCCACCACACCCCCACCCCCGAGAACGGAGCCCGCGCATGACCGCACCCCGCTGGATCGACGCCGACCAGGTGATGGACCTCGGGCCCGCCCGCGCCCGCGAACTCCTGAGGACGGCGCTCGCCGAGGGGCTCGACCCCACCCTCGACCCGGCGCGCCTCGGCGCTCCCGCCGGCACGGGCCAGCTGCTGGTCATGCCGTCGGTCTGGGGACCGTCGGCCGGCGTGAAGGTCGCGTCGGTGTCGCCCGACAACCCCGAGCGCGGGCTCCCCCGCATCCAGGCGCTCTATGTCCTGATGGATGCCGAGACGCTCACGCCCCACACCATCCTCGACGGGGCGGCACTCACGACCCTGCGTACGCCGGCCGTCTCTGCGGTGGCCATCGACGCCCTGTGCGCCGCCGAGGTCGACACCGTGGTGATCGTCGGCAGCGGGCCACAGGCCGTGGGCCACGCCGACGCGGTGCTGGCCGCGCGCCGACCCCGCCACATCGTGGTGTCGGGCCGGGACGCCGAGCGGGCCCGGGCCTGCGCCTCCGAGATCGCGCGCGACGGGGTGGAGGTCTCGTCGACGACCGACCGCGACGAGCTCAGGGCCGCGGTCGAGAAGGCCCAGCTGGTCGTGTGCGCGACCGGCGCGGGCGAGCCGGTCATCGATTCGGCGTGGGTGGCCGATGGCGCGTGCGTCGTCGCCGTGGGCTCCCACGACCCCGACCGCCGCGAGCTCGGCGGCGCCCTCCTGGGCCGGAGCCTGGTGGTGATCGAGGACGGGGCGACCGCGCTGCGTGAGGCCGGCGACGTCGTGATGGCGATCGCGGAGGGCCACGTGACGACCGACGATCTCGTGACGCTCGGCGAGGTGGTGCGGGGCGAGGTCGACCTCCCGGCCGGTCGCCCCCGGGTCTTCAAGAGCGTCGGCATGGCGTGGCAGGACCTCGTCGTGGCCGACGGGATCGCGCGCACCACCTGACGTTCTCCGAGCGAGCGCTTCCCTCAAACGTTCTCCGAGCGAGCGCTCTCCTCGAACGTTCTCCGAGCGAGCGAAGCGAGACGAGGAGTCAGCCCCCCAGCCCCCGCGGCGTCGGCCGATCGGTCGCCTCGTGACCCGGGGCCACGCCCTCGACATCGCTCGCCCGCAGGGGCGTACACGGCTCGTCGCCGATGTGGGTGGCGCTGACGTCCAGCACGAAACCCACGTGATCGCCGCCGGTGTCGAGGACGGCCACCCTGCGCCCGACGAAACGGTGTGCGACAGCCGCCAGCATCGGCACCCCGTGCGGCCCCTCGACCACCTCGATGCCGTCGAACGTCGGTTCCTCGTCGCCGGTGTGGTGTCCGAGCGCCAACGCCAGGTCGCGGTGGTCGACGCCGAGCAGGTGGACGCCGAGGACCTCGGCGAACAGGGCCACGCGATAGGTGTGGTTGGCCCGCGACAGCCACACGATGTGGCGCGGCGGATCGATCGAGCACTGGGTGTGGAACCCCACCAGGCACCCCGCGCGCTCGACCCCGTCGGTCGCGGTGACCGCGACCAGCGCGACGTCGACGTCGGCCATCCACTCGTCGTACGCCGGGTCGGTCATGCGGACCGCTCCCCCGCGTCGACCCGCTCGGGCGCACGCCGGGCCGCGTCGAGCGCCGCCAGCGCGAAGCCCACGATGAGCAGCACCCCGCCGATCGGGGTGATGGCGCCCAGCCAGCCGATGCCCGTGGCGACCAGCAGATAGAGCGAACCGGAGAACACCGCCGCGCCGGCGACGAGGAACCACGGCGCGCGCCGCTGCCCACCCATCGCTCCGAGGGCGAGCAGGCCCAGCGCGGCGTACATCTGATAGCGGACGCCGGTCTCGAACGTCGCGAGGCGCTCGGGCGTGACGAGGTCCTTGAGCCCGTGGGCGCCGAACGCCCCGAAGGCGATGCCGAGGGCGGCGAGGAGGGCTCCGGTGATGATCGAGGTGCGTGACGACATGATGTGATTGTCCCACCCCTTCCTCGACGAGGACGGGCCGAAAGGACCGAAGGAGACTGATCGTGCGGTGCCTCGGCGTGAGTGTGGCGATCCTCGCCGTGGTCGGCTGTGCGAACCCGGGCCCGCCGCCCGCGTCGCCGTCGACGCCGGTCCCGACGACCTCGACGCCAGGAGTCGCGACCACCACCGCCGCCCCCGGTCGACCTCGAGGGCGGTGAGTTCCATGGGACGCTGCGCATCACTCCCGAGACCCTCGATCGCACCCGGAGTCCCCTCTACACCGACCAACGGCTGGCCGTCGGTGAGTGCGTGGAGGGCTGGATCGCCTTCCGTCACGGCAATCCCGATCTCGGCTTCCCCGGCATCGCGTACGCGCCCGCCGACGGCGACGCCGCGTCGTGGCGGGCCTGACTCAGAGCGTGCCCAGCAGCGGCAGGACGGCCGTGATCCCTGCGATGGTGGCGAATCCCGCGATCGTCGACAGCGTGACGGTGTGGGCGACCGACTCGACGTCGCCGCCATATTCCATGGTCAGCAGATAGCCGTTCACCGCGACCGGCATGGCCTGCGCGAGCACCAGCGCCTGCAGGGGTGTGCCGTGCATGCCGAGCGCGAGGCCGATGCCCAGCGCGGCCGCCGGCATCGCGACGATCCGCATCAGCGCGCCGGTGATGACCGGCCGGGTGAGCCGCAACCGCCCGCTCCCCGCCAGCTGGAGACCCAGGGCGATCAGCGCCATGGGCAGGCACGTGTCCGACAGCAGCTCCACGCCGCGCATCACGCCGAGCGGCAGCTCGATCCCCGCCACCCGCAGCATCGCCGCGACCAGGACCGCCCAGAGCACCGGCAGCCGCGCCATCCCGCGGAGTGCGGAGATCGCCCCGTCACCGGCCCCGAGGATGAGTGGCACGAGGACGAACATCAACACCGTCGAGGTGAGGAACATGAGGACCGTCTGCTCGAGCCCGGCGGTGCCGAGGGCGAACAGCGCGATCGGCAGGCCCATGTTGCCGCTGTTCACGGTGCTGGCCGACACCATCACGGCCCGGCGGGCGCGCGCGTCGAGCCCGGGTGAGACGAGGCGGGCGACGACGACGGCGACCAGGGTCACCAGCGTGTACGCGACCACGATCTGGATGCCCACCTGACCCGACACCTTGGTCGTCAGAAGCACGTGGAGGGCGATCGCGGGCGTCAGCGCGTGGAGGGCGAGCTTGCCGATCGTGGCGGGGTCGATGGCGAACCGCCGCCCCATGAGAGCGCCGACGCCGGCCACGATCACCACCGGGAGGATCACGTTCCAGAGCGCGTTCAGCAGGGCCACCGCAGCAGCGTACGGGTCTTCCCCGACCCCGGGGCGCCTCGTCCGGGGCCCGGACCCCGAACCGCCCCGGAGCCCACCCCGAGAATCGATCGACGTGCGCCGCCGACCCGCGATAATGGACCCATGTATGCGAACCAGCCCACCCATCCCACCAACGGGGACGAGCGCACCGCCGCGGTCGTCGCCCACCTCTCGGCCATCATCGCCATGGTCGTCACCGCCGGCTGGCTCAGCTTCATCGGGCCGCTCGTGCTGTGGTTCATGTACAAGGACCGCAGCCCGTTCGTCCGTCAGGCAGCTGCCGGCTCGTTCAACTTCAACCTCTGGGCGTGGCTCATGAACGTCATCGCCTGGATCCTTCTCTACACCGTCGTCGGCATCCCGGTCGCCATCGTCCTGTGGGCGATCGCCGGCATCATGACGCTGTGGTGCCACATCCGCGGCGCGATGAAGGCGTCGCGCGGCGAGGCCTACCGCTACCCTGCCCAGCTGCGCATCCTCCAGTGACGGTCTGAGCACGATCGACAACCGCCGGCGCGGGTCCCACGGGGCCCGCGCCGGCGGCGTTCTCGCCTAGGCTTGGCCCGTGCTCGGCGCCTACAACTTCCGTCCGGTCGTCACGCGGGGGCGTACGCGTCCCCCGGTCGTGTTCCGTTCCGGCCTATTGATGCTGACCACCGCGTACGCCCGGAGCCGCATGGCCGCCGCGGGTGTCACGCTGGTGATCGACCTGCGCTCTCCCGCTGCCGCTGCGGCGTTCCCTGACCGCCCGGTGCCCGGAGCGGCCCACGTGAACATCGACGTCATCGGCGCCGACGACGTCCGCGATCTGGTCGGCGCCGACCTCATGGCGGCGCGCTACCGCCAGATGGTCGCCCACGAGGGCCAGCGCGAGCGGGTCACCGCCGTGCTCACCGCCGTCGCCGACCACGACGGCGGCGTCCTGGTCCACTGCACCGACGGCAAGGACCGCACGGGCTGGATCGCCGCACTCCTCCAGCACATCGGCGGCGACGACGCGCGCGCCGTGCAGGAGGCCTATCTGGCGTCCGGTCGTGCCGTACGCGGCATGGTGGCCGCGCGTTACGTGGGCGACCTGCTGCGGCGCGGTCCGGCGTACGCGAGGTCGCGCCACCCGGTCAACGTGGTGCGCGCGGCGTACCTCGAGTCGGCGCTCGCCGAGGTCACCGCGCGGTTCGGTGACCTCGACGGCTACCTGCGCGATGGGCTGGGGCTCGACGAGGCCACGCTGAATCGGCTGCGGGACCGCGTCGCCTGAGCGCGGTCAGGCCCAGCGGGGCCACTTCGCGCGGGCCTTCGCATACAACCAGGTCGCGATCGGCCACAGGATCAGGGCCGTGCCCAGACCGAAGCAGATGCCGGCGATCACGTCGGTGGGCCAGTGCACGCCCAGATAGGTGCGGGCGAACGCCACGAGGCCGACGAGGATCGCGCCGACCACGAGGGCCCAGCGACGGCGGCGTCCGGTGACGCCGAGCGCGAACGCCAGTGCGATGACGAGCGCGACGACGAACGACGTGTGGCCGCTGGGGAAGCTGTTGGCGCCCGGCCCCGAATACTGGAACGCAGGGTTGACGTCGGCCGGCGGACGGGGGCGCGTGAACATCTTCTTGGCGAAATGGCCGGGA
The DNA here is from genome assembly GCF_054776655.1 of Mariniluteicoccus flavus. Classification (NCBI taxonomy): domain Bacteria; kingdom Bacillati; phylum Actinomycetota; class Actinomycetes; order Propionibacteriales; family Propionibacteriaceae; genus Mariniluteicoccus; species Mariniluteicoccus flavus. The sequence goes on from NZ_BAAHBN010000007.1 coordinate 34,323, forward strand.
AGCCAGCTCAGGAGGGTGATCAGCGCGACGAGGACCCCAAGGACCGCGCGGCGGAAGATGGCCAGAGCGACGGCGATGGCCAGCGTGAGCCACGGGGTCACCGACGGTCCGCCGACCACGTCGAGCACCTTCGCGAAGGCGGTCACCGCGTCCACGCGGTGGGTGCCGAGCCAGTGGAGCAGCTGGTGGTCACCGTTCGACTTCGGGTCGACCGCCATGACGTACGGACCGAACGCGAACGCGAGGGCGAGGATCAGCGCGCCCGGGATCATCAGCTTCGGGCGCCACAGGGGCGGATCCTGCCGCGCGTCGGGAACCTCGGGCGCGCGCTCGCTCGTGCCGCGTTCCACGGGGTCGCGGCCCTGCGTACGCTCCGTCTCGTGGGTCGCCATGGTCGTCCTCCTCGCGCGGGGACCGTCCCCGGTGCGGGAACCCTACCGGCTGCGGCGGTGTCGAGGCGGCTGGCGCGGCGCTAGGGTCGCCGACATGTCGATCCGGATCGAGGCGCTGAACGTCGCGTCTCCCTCGACGGCGGCGGCCGAGCGGCTCCTCGCCCACCTCGCCTCGGCCGACGCCGACGTGCTCGTGCTCAGCGAGCTGGGCCGGGGCGCGGGCTCGTCGCTGCTGCTCCGCACGCTCCGGACGGCCGGGTTCACCGTCCTCGCGAGCGATTCCGCCGAACTGGGCGTCGCCGTGGTGGCCCGGGCCCTCGCCCTCGAGCCGCTGCCCGCGCTCGACCTCGCCGTCCTCCCGGGGCGCGTCCTGCCGGTGTCGGTCGCCGGCGTACGCCTTCTCGCGACCTACGGTGCCGCGAGCGACCCCGTCCGGTACGCGAGCGCCGCCCAGCGCGAGCGCAAGCGGGCCTTCCTGGCCGCATGGGTCGACGCCGTCGAGGGCTGGCTGGAGCCGGGCAGCGTGGTCATGGGCGACCTGAACCTCTGCGACCCGGTCCACACCGATCGCCTGCCGTACGTCCTGCCGGAGGAGACGGCCGCGTACGTGCGCCTGGTCGGCGACCTCGGCCTGGTCGACGCGTGGCGGGCGCAGAACCCCGACGCCGCCGAGCGGTCGTGGGTCGACCACACCGGGGTTGGCTGCCGCTATGACCACGCCCTGGTCACGCCCGACCTCGCGCCACGCGTGACCACGTGCAGGCTCGACCACGGCGTACGCCCGGCCCTCACCGACCACGCCGCGCTGCTCCTCGAACTCGGCTCGGAGGTCGAGGAGGGGCAGGGCGACTGACCCCCCGCGCCGTGGGGGAAACCTCCCCGCCACCTCCCCGTCACCCGATCGCCCCGGGGGTGTCCTAGCGTCGGCGCATGCAGTTGGGGATTGATCTGGGCACCACCCGCACCGTCGTCGCCTTCGCCGACCGGGGCAACTATCCGGTCGTGAGCTTCAGCGACCAGTTCGGCGATGCCGTGGACCACGTGCCCTCGGTGGTGGCCGCCGTGGAGGGCTCGCTCGTCCACGGCTTCGACGCCCTTGAGGCCGCCGAGTCGGGCGCCGCCGCGCTGCGCTCGTTCAAGCGGGCACTGGCCGATCCGAACGTTGCGCCCCACACCCCTGTCCGCGTGGGCGACCTCGAGGTCTCCATCCTCGAGCTGATGTTCGACTTCCTGCGATCGCTGCGCTCGACCCTCCGTACGCGGTCCAACGCGGACCCCCAGCTCGCCACCGCGATGGAGGGCCGCTGCGTGATCGCCGTGCCCGCCCACGCGCCCGGCACCCAGAGCTTCCTCACCCTCGAGGCCTTCAACCGGGCGGGGTTCGACGTCTCCGCCGTGGTGAACGAACCGTCAGCGGCGGGGTTGGAATACACCCACAGCCAGGGCCGCACGCTCAACTCGAAGCGCACCCGCATCATCGTCTACGACCTGGGCGGCGGCACGTTCGACGCCTCCCTGGTCAAGGTCGACGGCACGGCCCACGAGATCGTCGCGAGCCTCGGTCACAACCGGCCCGGTGGCGACGACTTCGACGCGGTGCTCGCGGGTCTGGTGCTCGACGAGGCCTGGCTGGCCCGGCGCGACCTCGACGACCGGGCGTACGCCTCGCTCCTCGACGACTGCCGCGACGCCAAGGAACACCTGTCGCCCCAGTCCAAACGGGTCACGCTCGACCTGGGCGGGGAGGCCGTCACCGTCCGGGTCGACGACTTCTATAGCCGGGCGACCCCGCTGGTCGACCAGACCCTGGCCGCCATGGCGCCCCTGGTCGGCGGCCTCGACGACGACTCCCCCGACCTCACCGACATCGCCGGCATCTATCTGGTCGGGGGTGCGTCCAGCCTCCCGCTGATCCCCCGCTGCCTCCGCGAGCGCTTCGGACGCCGCGTGCACCGCTCGCCCTACCCGGGCGCCTCGACCGCGATCGGGCTGGCGATCGCCGCCGATCCGACGGCGGGATAGTCGCTCGACGACCGACTGTCGCGCGGGTTCGGCGTGTTCCGCGAGGCCAGCGACGGTACGCAGGTGCAGTTCGACCCCGTCTTCACCCGCGACGACTCCATCCCGGCGGGCCGGTCGACGGTCGTGACGCGGCGCTATCGGGCGGACCACAACGTCGCCTGGTTCCGGTTCGTGGAGTTCGCCGACCTCGACGTCCACGGCCAGCCGAGCGGCGACATCGTGCCGTTCGGCGAGATCGTGTTCCCCTTCGACCGCGCGCTGCAGGGCGGCGGCACCCTGCCCCGCAACCTCGCCGTCGAACGGATCGGCGACGGGCCCGTGGTCGAGGAACGCTACGAGATCGACGCGGCAGGCCTGGTCGAGGCGCGCATCACCGACCTCGACACCGGCCACACCCTGGCGCGGGCGTTGGGAGCCTGACCGCTGCGGGCTGGCGTCAGCCCAGCGCCGCCACCGCCGCGTCGTAGTCAGGCTCTGAGGCGATCTCGTCCACGAGCTGGCTGTGGATGACGCTGCCGTCGGTGTCGAGCACCACCACCGAGCGGGCCATCAGACCGGCGAGCGGGCCGTCGGTCATGCGCACGCCGAAGGTGTCGCCGAAGTCGCTGCGGAACGTGGAGGCCGATGTGACGTTCTCGATGCCCTCCGCGCCGCAGAAGCGCTTGAGGGCGAACGGCAGGTCGGCCGAGACGCAGAGCACGGCGGTGTTGTCGAGCCCCGCGGCGATCTCGTTGAAGCGGCGCACCGAGGTCGCGCAGGTGCCGGTGTCGACCGAGGGGAAGATGTTGAGGACGAGGCGCTTGCCGGAGAAGTCGGCCGGGCGCACGTCGGCCAGGTCGGTCCCGGTCAGCGTGGTGTCGGGGGCGGTGGTTCCCTGGGCGGGGAGGTCGCCGACGGTGTGGACGGGGGTGCCCTTGAACGCAGTGGTTGCCATGGGGCCGTGTCTAGCACACGGCCGTGCGGTCCCGGTGGCCGGGCGGACAGGGCCCAGCCGGTCGGACTCAGCCGGTGGCTCAGCCGGCGTACAGGCCGTCGGCGTCGGGCTGCTCGCCCTTCGGCACCGTCGGCTGCCAGTCATCGTCGTCGTCCAACTCGTCGAGGTCGCGCTCGTCCGGCATCATCACCGCGACGCGCTCACTCAGGCGCCACCGCTTCTTCGGCCCGAGCTCGACGACCTTCTCGTCGCGGGGCCCGCACGCACGGACCGCCAGCGCGTCGCCGAGCTCACCCGCCGTCTCGCCGCGGGTCAGGTCGAGGTCATAGGCCCGGCGCCGGTTGTCGGCCACGACGACGAGCTGGTTGCGCAGGCCGACACGTCCCTCCAGGCGCTCCCACGGGTGGGCCTTCAGCAGCCTGCGCAGCGGTGCCTCGATGGCCCACCCGGCCAGCGCACCTGCGATGCAGCCGCCCGCGAGCCCGGCGAGGACGACCAGCACCCACAGGCCCCACGGCTGCTGGATCACCCCCAGGACGGCCAGCACCACCGTCGCCACCAGGGCGAGTACGCCGACCCCCGCCGCCACGACTGTCGGCAGCAGGCGCCGCTGCGCCGCGGCGCGGGTCGCGGGGTCGTCCCAGGCGACGCCGGACGACGGAGGGGCCGGCTCGGGCTGGTCGACCGACGGCTGGACACGCGTGAGGTCCCCGTCGACCATCGGCTGGACACGCGTGGCGACATCGTCCTCGCCCGCCGGTCCCGCCTGGCTCGCGGCGAGCTGCACGCGGGTCGAGGTCGGACGGGGATCGGGGTCGGGTCGGTCACTGCTCATGGGCCCCAGTCTGCCGCAATCGCCTCACGGCATCATCTCGAAGCCGTGGGGCCCAAGCCCCGCGCCGTCAGCCGAACCTGACGGCGTTGCGCTGGCGTGCCTTCTCCGCCTCGACCTCCCGGTCCTTGGGCGGCGCGGTGGTGACGAGCTTCTCCAGCAGCTCGCGGGTCGCGGCCGTCACCGCGGCGACGGCGTCGTCGAACGCCGCCTGGTTGGCCTGCGAGGGCCTGGCGGCGCCGCTGACCTTGCGGACGTATTGCAGCGCCGCGGCCTCGACCTCGTCGGGCGTGGCGGGCGGTTCGAAGTTGTGCAGGACGCGGATGTTGCGGCACATGGAATCCTCCGATCGGGTCCTCCCACTGTCGCAGACGGGTTGATCGCCGTGCCAGAGTTGTCGGAGTGAATCGCCGGAGGCTCGCAGACATCATCTGGCCCGGGCACCCACGCACGTGGGCCGAGGTCCCCTTCCGCGCTGCCCCCGTGCTCATCAATGCGTTCCGCCTCGCGCTCGGCAGTGTCATCGCGTACGCCCTCACCATGCCCCTCATGAAGGGCGGTGCGGTCGACCTGACCGGGGCGCTGACGGCACTCCTGGTGTTGCAGGCCTCCACCTCGGCCACGTTCAAGATGGGTCTGGTCCGGGTCGGCGCGGTCCTCACCGGCGTGGGGGTCGCGCTGATCGTCACGAGCCAGGTCGGACTGACGTGGTGGTCGCTCGGCATCTCGGTCGCGGTCGCCCTGGTGCTGGCCAAGCTGTTCCGGCTCGGCGACCAGGCCCTGGAGACGCCCATCTCCGCCATGTTGATCCTGGCCACGGCCGGGCAGGAGATCGCCGTCGAGACCCGGGTCCTCACCACCCTGGTCGGCGCCGCGGTCGGCATGGTCATGGCCGTCCTGCTGCCTCCGATCGTGCCCACGCGCCACGCGGCCCATGCCGTGCGACGGGTCGCGGACCGCACAGCCGGCTGTCTCCACGAGGCGGCCGCCCAGGTGGCGAAGGAGCCGATCACCCGCGACCAGGTGGGGCTCTGGCTGTCGCGCACGATCGACATCCACGACGCGCTGGTCAGGGCGTCGCGCCGCGTCCACGACGTGGGTGAGGCCCGCCGCTTCAATCCGCGCGCGATCGGCACCGCCGACCTCGAGCCCATCCTCCGCTCGGGGCTGACCGTCCTCGAGCACACCCTGTTCGCGGTCCGCGTGCTCTTCAGCACCATCGAGCGCGAGGCCCCCCGCGACGACGGCGGACCCGATCCGTTCGGCGACGAGATGCGCGAGGCCTTCGCGGTGGTCCTCGAGGACCTCGGTGACGCGGTGGAGGCGTTCGGCCAGCTGATCCAGGCGGAGGCCCAGGGCACCGACGACGAGGTGCGTCACCAGGTCGCCGAGACCCTCGAGGTCCTCCGCGAGACGCGCGTACGCCTCACCGAGCTGATGTTCGTCGACGCCCGCGACCAGCCCGGGCTGTGGCTGCTGCGCGGCACGATCCTCGACAGCATCGAGCAGGTGCTGCGCCACCTCGACCTCGACACCCGGGCCGACTCACGGCGCGAGTGGCAGGCGCGCCAGGCCGGCCGCCGCATCGCGTCGGGTCAGCTCATCAACCGCGACACGTTGGCGGCCCTGCGCCATCGACGCCCGCCGACCACCGGCGTACGCCGGGTCCGCCCGCCGGAGGACACCCACCCCTGAGCGGTCCCCCATCCGGCTGCGACACCCTTCGGTGGTGCCCCGCGCCCGCGTACGCTCGACCGCATGGATCCCATCTCGCTGGTCAGGACCGCCCTCTGCTCCCCCAAGGCCGACCCGGACGGCCCCGTCGTCCTCGAGCTCGACCTCGCCCGCGGCGTGGTCACCGCTCCGCCGAGCTCGCCCCTCGAGGCGTTCCGGCAGCGGCAGTCGCCGTCGATGCGCGAGGTGCGCGATGCGCTGAGGCGCGCGAAGGATGACGACGACGTCGCCGGGCTGGTGCTCCACCTCGGCGAGTGCCCGCTGACACCGACGCAGGGCGACGAGGTCGCCGAAGCCGTCCGCGACCTGGCGACCCGCAAGCCGGTCATCGCGTGGACCGAGTCGTTCGGCGAGCTGACCAGCGGCCTGCTCCCCTATCGCATCGCGACCGCCGCCAGCGAGATCTGGCTGCAGCCGTCCGGCGCCCTCGGGCTCGCCGGCGTCCACCTGGAGACGATGCTGCTGCGCGGTGGCCTCGAGAAGCTCGACATCGAGCCGGAGTTCTCGCAGCGCAAGGAATACAAGACGGCGGCCGACCAGTTCGCCGCCCGCGAGGTGACCGAGCCCCACCGCGAGATGCTCCGTCGCATCGGCGAGTCGATGGTCGACGACACCGTCGCCCGAATCGCCGCCACGCGCCGCCTCGACGAGGCCGTCGTGCGCGAGGCCATCGACGCCTCCCCGCTCACGGCCGCCGAGGCGCTCGAGCGCGGGCTGGTCGACAAGCTGGGCTATCGCGACGAGGTGTACGCCGAGCTCCGCCGCCGCTACGGCAAGGACGACAAGGTGGCGCTGCGCTATGCCCATCGCTACCACCGCCCCAGCCGCCTCGAGGGCCTCGAACCCCTGCTGAACAAGAACAAGCCGGCGATCGGCGTCGTCAGCGTGTCGGGCGCGATCGTGGCCGGCCCGGGCCGGCCGGGTTCGCCGATGGGCGGCCCGCAGGCGGGCGCCGACACCGTGGGCGCCCACCTGCGCGAGGCCGCGCGCGACGACGCCGTCAAGGCCGTCGTCCTGCGCGTCGACTCCCCCGGCGGCTCCTACATCGCGTCGGACGCGATGCGTCGCGAGGTGCTCAAGCTGCGTGAAACCGGCAAGCCGGTGGTCGCGGCCATGGGCCAGTACGCGGCGTCGGGCGGCTATTTCGCCGCCATGGGCTGCGACGAGATCGTCGCCAACCCGACGACGCTGACGGGGTCGATCGGCGTGCTCGCCGGCAAGTTCGTCACCCAGCGCCTGGTCGAGCGCCTCGGCCTGGTGCGCGAGGCCATCGACGTCGGGCGCAACGCCGGCATGATGGGCTCGGTCGAGGGCTTCACCCCCGAACAGTGGGAGAAGCTCGACGCCTGGCTCGACGAGGTCTACGCCGACTTCACCACCAAGGCCGCCCACGACCGCGGGATGGACCTCGACCGCCTCGAGCCGCTGGCCCGTGGCCGCGTCTGGACCGGCGCCGACGCCCACGCCCGGGGACTCGTCGACCACCTCGGCGGCATGGGCACCGCGCTCGACCGGGCCGCGGCCCTGGCCTGCAAGCCGCTGGACAAGATGGCCCTGCGCCCGATCCCGGCGATGCCGTGGATGGAGGGCCTGCGCTCGGCCAACTCGTCGGAGGACACCGGCGGCGGCCCCGGCATCGCGACCCCGGCCGGGTTCGGCGGCGGGCCCGAGGCCCTGCTCGCCGTGGCGGCCCACCTGGCCGGCATCAGCGTGCCGGCCGGCGTGCTGTCCCTGCCGTGGCAGGTGAAGATCAGCTGACGCCCGTACGCCGCATCGGCGTGTGCTCGAACCCGTCCTCCAGGAACCGCGGGCCGTCGGGCACATAGCCGAAGCGGGCGTACCAGTGCTCGAGCTGCGACTGCGCGGCGAGCACCGAGTCGGCGGCGCCGATGAGGTCGTGGGCGTGGCTGATCATCGCGGCGGCGACACCCCGGCCACGTGCCGACACCGCCGTGGCGACGCGCCCGATGCGCCGGACGCCGTCGGGCTCGGCGAGCACCCGGAGGGTCGCGAGCACGACGCCGTCCTCCTCGACCCACACGTGCCGGCAGTCCGGCTCGAGGTCGCGGCCGTCGAGGTCGGCGTACGCGCACTCCTGCTCGACGACGAACACGTCCTGGCGCAGGCGCAGGATCGCGTACGCGACCTCGGGATCGAGCTCACGCCACGGTGCCGAGTGGACCTTGAGCTCCATCAGAGCGCCAGCCCGATGTATTTGGTCTCGAGGTATTCCTCCAGTCCCTCGTGGCTTCCCTCGCGCCCCAGGCCCGACGCCTTCACGCCGCCGAACGGCGCGGCCGGGTTGGACACCACGCCGGAGTTGAGGCCGACCATGCCGGTCTCGAGGCCCTCGGCCGCCTTCAGCGCCTCGGACAGGTCGGCCGCGAACACATAGCCGATCAAGCCGAACTCGGTGTCGTTGGCGAGGCGCAGCCCCTCCTCGAGCGTCGCGAACGTCGAGATCGGGGCCACCGGGCCGAAGATCTCCTCGACCATGACGCGCGACGACGGGTCCACGCCGGTGAGTACGGTCGGCTGCATGAAGAACCCCTCACCCTCGGCGCGTGCACCGCCGGTCAGCACCCGGGCACCTTTGGACGTCGCGTCCTCGACCAGGCCCAGCACGTTGTCGAGCGCCTTCTGGGTGATCAGTGGGCCGACCTGCACGCCGTCGTGCGTCCCGTCGCCGACGGTCATCGCGTCGAGCTTCTCCGCCAGCCGGCGGGCGAACTCGTCAGCGACCGACTCGTGCACGAGGAATCGGTTCGCCGCGGTGCAGGCCTCGCCGATGTTGCGCATCTTCGCCGCCACCGCCCCCTCGACGGCCTTGTCGAGGTCGGCCGATTCGAGCACCAGGAAGGCGGCGTTGCCGCCCAGCTCCATCGACGTACGCAGGACCCGCCGGGCCGATTGCTCGATGAGCTTCCGCCCGACCGGGGTCGAGCCGGTGAACGTCAGTTTCCGCAGGCGTGGGTCGGTGATGATCGGCTCGGACACCTCGCCCGAGCGCGACGTGAGCACACAGTTCACGACACCCTTGGGGACCCCGGCGTCCTTCAGCACCTGCATCAGCAGCAGCGTCGTCAGCGGCGTCTCGTGGGCCGGCTTGATCACCACGGTGCAGCCCGCGGCCAGCGCCGGGCCGATCTTCCGCGTACCCATGGCCAGCGGGAAGTTCCACGGCGTGATCGCATAGACCGGTCCCACGGGCTGCTTCACGGTGATGATGCGGTTGCCGCCGGACGGGGCGACCGAATAGCGCCCCTCGATCCGCACGGCCTCCTCGGAGAACCAGCGGAAGAACTCCGAGCCATAGCCGACCTCGCCGCGCGCCTCGGCCAGCGGCTTGCCCATCTCGAGCGTCATGGCCCACGCGAAGTCCTCGGCGCGTTCCTGGATCAGGTCGTACGCCCGGCGCAGGACCTCCGCCCGCTCCCTAGGCTCGGTGGCGGCCCACGAGGCCTGGGCCGCGCAGGCGGCGTCGAGCGCGCGCGTCCCCACGGTGGCGTCGCCGTCGGCGATCGTCGCCAGGGCCTTCCCGGTCGCGGGGTTGATCACCTCCAGGGGCGTCTCGTCGTCGGTGAACGCTCCGTCGATGAAGTGGGTGCGCGGGATGCGCGCGAGCAGCTCGGCGATGTTCATGCGTGGTCCTCCTGGGTCTGGTCGGGCTGGTCGAACATGATCACCTGGCGCACCGCGCGTCCCTCGGCCAGCTCGTCCATGGCCTCGTTGATGCGGTCCAGGGTGATGCGTGAGCTGATCAGCTTCTCCACCGGCAGCCTGCCGTCGCGCCAGAGCTGGGCGTACGTCGGGATGTCGCGCGACGGCACCGCGCTGCCGAGGTAGGAGCCGATCAGCGTGCGCGCCTCCGCGGTCATGACCAGCGGCGAGATCTCGGTGCGGGCATCGCCGGCGGGCAGGCCGACGGTGACCGTACGCCCGCCCGCGGCGGTCGCCCAGAACGCCGCCTCGAACGCTTTGGCGTGGCCGGCGCACTCGACGACGTGGGTGGTCTTCACGCCCTGCTCGGCGAGCTCGGTCGGCGTGTACGTCTCGGTCGCGCCCAGCTCGCGGGCCTGCGCGAGCTTCTCCGGCATGGTGTCGACGGCCACGATCCGCTCGAGGCCGAGCCCGACGGCCACGAGGACGGCCGCCATCCCGACCCCACCGAGGCCGATCACCATCAGCGAGTCGCCCCTCTCGGGCCGCGCCGCGTTGAGCACCGCTCCTCCGCCGGTCAGCACGGCGCAGCCGAGCACCGCCGCGACCTCGGGCGGCACGTCGGCGTCGACGGGCACCACCGAGGCGCGATCCACGACGGCGTGGGTGGCGAAGCCCGAGACGCCGAGGTGGTGCTTGACCTCCTCGCCGTCGCGCGTCAGGTGGCGCGAGCCCGTCAGCAGCTCGCCGGCACCGTTCGACCGCGACCCGTTCTCGCACGGCACGCGGCCGTCCTGGGCGCACGCCGCGCAGTCCTCGCACCGGGGGATGAAGGTCATCACCACCCGCGTGCCGGGCTCGACGTCGGTCACCTCGGACCCGACGGCCTCGACGATCCCGGCGGCCTCGTGGCCGAGCAGCATCGGCATCGGCCGGGGGCGTACGCCGTCCACGGTCGACAGGTCCGAATGGCACACGCCGGCGGCCTCCATGCGTACGCGGAGCTCCGTCGGTCCGGGATCTGACAGCTCCAGCTCGCACACGGTCAGCGGGCGCGAGTCCGCGTACGGCCTCGCGCGTCCCATCTCCTCACAGACGGCTCCTGTGATCCTCATCGATCCTCCTGTCCCCGCGCCGCCCGCTGCGGGCCGCACTCCCCCAGCATGCCCGGCCCGAATCGTTACGCGACAGGGCGTCCAGAAGTCTCGCCAGAAGCGACCAGTGGTAATAGCCTCCAAGCATCTGGACCTAGGAGAACCCCATGAGCACGAGCGTCAAGGACGACGAGGCACTGCGCCCCGGCGACGAGCCCCGCACCATCCGCACCGATCCCGACCGGCCGCCGGTGGCCGTCGTGGAGAAGCCGCGATCCTCCAACATCAGCAAGGCCATGTTCATCGGCATCGGCGTGCTCTGCGCGCTCGGCTGGACCATGATCGCGATCGTCCGCGGTGAGCGCGTGAACGCGGTCTGGTTCGTGCTCGCCGCCGTCGGCTCCTACCTGCTGGCGCTGCGGTTCTATTCGCGCCTGATCGAGGCCAAGCTCCTGAAGCCGCGCGACACGCGGGCCACGCCGGCCGAGCAGTTCGCGAACGGCAAGGACTTCATGCCGACCGACCGCAAGGTGCTGTTCGGTCACCACTTCGCCGCCATCGCCGGCGCGGGCCCCCTGGTCGGCCCCGTGCTCGCCTCGCAGATGGGCTATCTGCCCGGCACGATCTGGATCATCGTGGGCGTGATCCTCGCCGGCGCGGTGCAGGACTACATGGTCATGCACCTGTCGATCCGTCGCGGCGGCCGTTCGCTCGGCCAGATGGCCCGCGACGAGCTCGGCCCGGTCGGCGGCTGGGCCGCGCTGATCGGCGTGTTCAGCATCATGTTGATCCTCATCGCCGTGCTCGGCATCGTCGTGATCGGTGCTCTCGCGGACTCGCCGTGGGGCGTGTTCTCCATCGCGATGACGATCCCGATCGCGCTGTTCATGGGCGTCTACCTCCGCTATCTGCGGCCCGGCAAGGTCACCGAGGTGTCGCTGATCGGCGTCGCCCTGCTGGTCTTCGCGATCGTCGCCGGCCACTGGGTCGCCGAGTCGGCCACCCTGGCCCCGATCTTCACGCTGTCGAAGACCCAGCTCGCCTACTGGCTGGCTGCGTACGGCTTCGCCGCCTCCGTCCTGCCGGTCTGGCTGCTGCTCGCCCCACGCGACTACCTCTCGACGTTCATGAAGGTCGGCACCATCGTGCTGCTGGCGTTCGCGATCATCGTCGCCGCGCCGACCATCACCCAGCCGGCGGTGAGCAAGTTCGCCATCACCGGAACCGGCCCGGCGTTCGCCGGGTCGCTGTTCCCGTTCCTGTTCATCACGATCGCGTGCGGCGCGTTGTCAGGCTTCCACGCGTTGATCTCGTCGGGCACGACGCCGAAGCTGATCGAGAAGGAGTCGCAGGCCCGCATCATCGGCTACGGCGGCATGCTCACCGAGTCGTTCGTCGCGATCATGGCGCTCGTGGCTGCGTGCGTGATCGACCAGCACCTCTATTTCGTGATGAACGCGCCCGGCGGCGTCACGGGTGGTACGCCGGAGACCGCGGCCAAGTGGGTCAACGGCATGGGGCTGTTGTCGCCGGGCGGCCAGCCGCTGCCGCCGATCGACCCGAGCGTGATCTCGAACGCCGCCTCGGAGGTCGGCGAGAAGACGATCGTCTCCCGCACCGGCGGCGCCCCGACGCTGGCCTTCGGCATGGCGCAGATCATGAACCAGATCCCGCTGATCGGCGGCCTGAAGTCGTTCTGGTATCACTTCGCCGTCATGTTCGAGGCGCTGTTCATCCTCACGACGATCGACGCCGGTACGCGCGTGGCGCGGTTCATGCTGTCCGACACCCTCGGCAATATCAAGGGCCTCGGCAAGTTCAAGGACCCGTCGTGGCGCGTGGGCGCGTGGCTCTGCTCCGCGGTGGTCGTGCTGGGCTGGGGCTCGATCCTGGTCATGGGCGTCACCGACCCGCTGGGCGGCATCAACATGCTGTTCCCGCTGTTCGGCATCGCCAACCAGCTGCTCGCGGCGATCGCGCTGACCGTGGTCTTCGCCGTCGTGATGAAGCAGGGCCTGTTCAAGTGGGCCTGGATCCCCGGCCTGCCCCTGGCGTGGGACCTCATCGTGACGATGGCGGCGTCGTGGCAGAAGATCTTCTCCCCCGACCCCAAGATCGGCTATTGGTCGCTGCACGCGGCGGCCAAGCAGGCCCTCGCCTCGGGCAAGACGACGTTCTCCACGGCGAAGAACCCGGCCGAGATCGAGGCCGTGGTCCGCAACACGTTCGTGCAGGGCTCGCTGTCGATCTTCTATGCGGTGCTCGTTCTGATCGTGTTCATCGCGGCCCTGGTGGTCGCGGCGAAGGCGCTGCGCAACGGCGGCCTGCCGACGACCGAGACCCCCGACGTGGAGTCGAAGATCTTCGCGCCCACCGGCTTCTTCCCGACCCCGACCGAGAAGAAGGTCGCGGCGGAGTGGAAGGAGGCGGGGCTCGAGCCGAACCCGTACGTGGGGGCGAGTCACGAATGAGCACCGCGACGGCTTCCGTGGTCGGCGTGCTCAAGCGCGTGCGCTGGTATGTCCACGAGATCATGGGCGACAACGCGTACGCGAAGTTCGTCGCCCACCAGCGGGCCCATCACCCGGACGCGCCGGTGCCCACCGAGCGTGAGTTCTGGGACGACAAGCACGCGGACGCGGAACGCAACCCGAAGACGCGCTGCTGCTGACAGACTGGGAGGCGCCCGGTCCGGCCGATCCGGCCGGGCCGGGCGCGTTCCATGTATCGGGATCGTCGGCACCACCGGCGCTACTTTCCAGTAATTTGGGTGGCGTCCCCAGACGAAGGAGTCAACGATGACGACCGCAGAGGCCCAGTCCTCCACCACGACCCGCATCGGCCCCGAGCTCGCGCGCTCGTGGCTGCTCGTCAACGGCTCGCAGGCCGACCGCTTCGACGCCGCGGTCGCCAGCGCCGCCGACGTCGTCATCCTCGACATCGAGGACGCCGTCGCCCCCAAGGACAAGGAGAGGGCGCGCCAGAACGTCGTCGACTTCTTCGAGCGCGGCGGTCAGGCGTGGGTGCGCATCAACGGCTTCGGCACCGAGTGGTGGGAGGCCGACTGCAAGGCACTGGCCGGGTTCGAGGGCATGACCGGCGTCATGCTGGCCATGGTCGAGTCGCCCGAGCACGTCATGAAGACCGCCGACCTGCTGTCGCCGAACCAGAAGATCGTGGCGCTCGTCGAGACGGCGCGCGGGGTGCAACACCTCGACCAGATCGCCGCGTCGCGCTCGACGTTCCGTCTCGCGTTCGGCATCGGCGACTTCCGCCGCGACACCGGCTTCGCCGACGACCCGCTGACCCTGGCGTACGCGCGGTCGCAGTTCACCATCGCCGCCCGCGCGGCGAACCTGCCGGGGCCGATCGACGGGCCGGCCGTCGGCGCGCTCGGCGTGAAGCTGGCCGACGCGGCCGCGGTGACCGAGCAGTTCGGCATGACCGGCAAGATCTGCCTGATGCCGGAGCAGTGCGCGCCGGTCAACGAGATCCTGTCGCCCTCGATCGAGGACATGTCGTGGGCGCTGGACTTCCTGACGGAGTTCGACGCCGATGGTGGGGAGATCCGCAACGGGTCGGACCTGCCGCGCCTGGCGCGGGCGCGGAAGGTCCTGGACCTGGCGGGGGCATTCGGGCTGAAGGCACCGGAGGGGTACGACGTGCACTTCCCGGCGCCGACGGACACGTACCACTGCTGAGCGTGTTCTGACAGGGTTCGCGCTCACGGAGACGCGCCGCGAAGACCCGCGTACGCCCCCTCAGACCTCGAACGGCTCGGTGTCTCCCGCGCCCGCACGAGCTACCACCGGCTCGTCGCCCGTCCAGTCGATGACCGTGGTCGACGACGGGATCACGTCGCCCGAGTCGAGCACCGCGTCCACCTGGTTCGCGAGCTCCTCGTTGATCTGCCAGCCCTCCGACATCGGCTCGGACTGCCCCGGCAGGATCAGCGTCGAGCTCATCAGCGGCGCGCCGAGCGCGTCCAACAGCGCCAGGGCGGTCGTGTGGGGAGGGATGCGTACGCCGACGGTCTTCTTCTTGGGGTGCAGCATCTGGCGCGGCACCTCCTTGGTGCCGGGCAGGATGAATGTGTAGTGGCCCGGCGTGTGGGCCTTCACCGCGCGGAAGACGGCGTTGTCCATCTGGACGAACTGCCCGAGCTGGGCGAAGTCCTTGCAGACCAGGGTGAAGTGGTGCTTGTCGTCGAGTTGCCGGATCGTCCTGATGCGGTCGAGGCCGTCCTTGTTGCCGAGACTGCAGCCGAGCGCATAGCCGGAGTCAGTCGGATAGGCCACGAGGCCGCCACCGTTGACGATGTCCACGATCTGCTGCAGCGAGCGCGGTTGGGGGTTGTCGGGGTGAACGTCGAAATACCGTGCCATGACGGGAGTCTAGACCGCAGGTGACGGATGGCAAGGACCGCTGTCAGGGCAACCCGCCCCTCTCGATCGAGACGGCGCCGCGCAACCCGGTTTTCTGCCAACTAGAGTCGCCCCGTGACCGTCTTCGACCTGACCATCGACCAGCTACGCGCGCGCGAGAGCCTGAAGTGGCGCGCGTACCCCGACGACGTCCTGCCGGCCTGGGTCGCCGAGATGGACTGCGTCCCCGCCGAGCCCGTACGCCGCCGCCTGCACGCCGCGATCGAGACCGGCGACACGGGCTATCCGGTCGGAAACGCCTACCAACAAGCGCTTCGCGCGTACGCCGAGGCCCACTGGGACTGGTCGTTCGACGTCGATGCGGCGTCGGTGATCGTGCCCGACGTCATGCTCGGCATCGTCGCCGTCCTCCACCACTTCACCGCCGACGACGCGGCCGTGGTGATCAACCCGCCGGTGTATCCGCAGTTCTACAAATACCTGGCGTACGCCGGCCGGCCCGTCCTCGACGTGCCGCTGACCGCCGACGGCCGCCTCGACCTCGAGGCGCTCGAGCGGGCGTTCGCCGGGGAGTTGGGGCCGAAGCCCGAGGCGTACCTGTTGTGCTCGCCCCACAACCCCCACGGCACCGTCCACACCCGCGACGAGCTGGCCCGGGTCGCGGAGCTGGCGGCGGAACACGACGTGCTGGTGATCTCCGACGAGATCCACGCGCCGCTGGTGTCGGCCCCGGCCCGTCACACGCCGTTCCTCGCGGTCGACGGCGTACGCAACGCCGTGATCGTGACGTCGGCGTCGAAGTCGTGGAACCTCGCGGGGCTGAAGGCGGGCGTCGCGGTGGCGTCGCCCGACCTCGCGGGACGCCTGCTGGAGCTGCCCGACCAGGTCACCCACAGCGCCAGCCACCTCGGCATCATCGCCCACACCACCGCCCTGCGCGAGGGCCAGCCGTGGCTCACCGAGGCGCTGGCGGAGATCGAGGCCAACCGCGCGTTGCTGGTCGACCTGCTCGCCGCGCACCTCCCGGGCGCGCGCTATCGGCCGCAGGCCGGCACCTATCTGGCGTGGGTCGACTGTTCGGCCTTGGGGCTCGACGACCCGCAGAAAGCGTTCCTGACGCGCGGGAAGGTCGCGCTCAACTCCGGGGCCGAGTTCGGCCCGGGCGGTCAGCAGTGCGTGCGCGTGAACCTCGCGACGTCACCGGAGATCCTGACGGAGGTCGTGCGACGGATGAGGGCGGCGCTGGACTGAGGGGGCTTCGACTCGCTGGCGCTCGCTCAGCCAACGTCAGGGGCGCACCAGTTCCGCCTCGGCGTACGCCTCCGCGGCGACCTCGCGCACACCGATCATCGACAGGAAGATCGTCGGTGCGGTGACCCGCGTACGCACCGACACGGCACCGGCATCGACCTGGACCGTGCCCGGTACGCCGCTGCCCGCCAGGTGGCTCTTCGCCGCCAGCACCGCGGCACCGGGATCGGCGCGACCGCCCAGCCGGGCCTTCGCGCCGGCGTCGCTCGCGGCGCGTGCTGCGCCTGCAGCGGCGGCCTCGGCGCGGCGGGCGGCCGTGACGCGCTGTCCCCCGTCGACGACGAGCCCAGCGACCATGATCAGCGCGGTGACCATGAGCACGACCCACACCGACATCGAGGCGCCGCGCTCGTCGCGCTCCCCCATCGTTCGCCCAGCGACCTCCCGCATGGCCGTCACTCTGCCACCCGCGGGGACCATCGCTAGGCTCGCCGTGTGGCCCATGACCAGCTCACGATCGGCGAGACCGCACGACGCGCCGGCATCGCGCCGTCCGCGCTGCGGTTCTATGAGGCCCACGGGCTGCTCGAGGCCACGCGGACGGCCGGCAACCAGCGCCGCTATCCCCGCTCCACGCTGCGCCGCATTGCCTTCATCCGCTCGGCCCAACGCGTCGGCCTGAGGCTCGAGGAGATCCGCGAGTCGCTCGAGACGCTGCCGGCCGGGCGTACGCCGACCACCGCCGACTGGTCGCGCCTGGCCGAGACGTGGAAGCCGCGCGTGGACGCCGAGATCCGGCGGCTGCAGGCGCTGCGGGACAGCCTCGACCAGTGCATCGGGTGCGGGTGCCTGAGTCTGGAGAAGTGTGCGCTGTCGAACCCGTCGGACCGGCTGGGCGACTCCGCCTCGGGTCCCGTGCTGCTCGACGAGACCACCCAATAGGGTGGATGCGACGCATGAATCACCCGACTTCGAGCACCCGAGTTCGAAATCTACAGGAGGTTGTCTTTCCATGGTCCAGAAGGTTGCGATCCTCACCGCCGGCGGCTTCGCCCCGTGCCTGTCCTCGGCGATCGGTGGCCTGATCCAGCGTTACACCGAGGTGTCGCCCGAGACCGAGATCATCGCCTACAGGCACGGCTACGAGGGCCTGCTCAAGGGCGACTCGATCACGGTGACCCCGGAGATCCGCGAGAAGGCCCACCTGCTGCACGAATATGGCGGCTCGCCCATCGGCAATTCGCGCGTGAAGCTCACCAATGCCAAGGACCTCGTCAAGCGCGGCCTCGTCAACGAGGGCGACGACCCCCTGAAGGTCGCGGCCGACCGCCTCGAGGCCGACGGCGTCGACGTGCTCCACACGATCGGCGGCGACGACACCAACACCACCGCGGCCGACCTCGCGGCGTTCCTGGCGAAGCATGACTATGGGCTGACCGTGGTCGGCCTCCCGAAGACGATCGACAACGACGTCATCCCGATCAAGCAGTCGCTGGGCGCGTGGACCGCGGCCGAGATGGGTTCGCGGTTCGCCCAGAACGTCGTGGCGGAACACAACTCGGGCTCGCGCATGCTGATCATCCACGAGGTCATGGGCCGCCACTGCGGCTGGCTCACGGCCGCGACGGCGCAGCGCTATCGCGAGTGGCTCGACACGCGCGAGTGGCTGCCGGAGATCGGGTTGTCGAAGGAGGCCTGGGACGTCCACGCGGTGTTCGTGCCGGAGGGCCACATCGACATCGAGGCCGAGGCGAAGCGCCTCAACGAGGTCATGGACCGCGTCGGCAACGTGACGATCTTCCTGTCCGAGGGCGCGGGTCTCGACTCGATCGTCGCCGAGCTCGAGAAGTCGGGCGCCGAGGTCCCGCGCGACCCGTTCGGCCACGTGAAGCTCGACAAGGTCAATCCCGGGGCGTGGTTCGGCGACCAGTTCGCCAAGCTGCTGGGGGCCGAAAAGGTCATGGTCCAGAAGTCGGGCTACTACTCGCGGTCGGCGGCCGCGAACCAGGCCGACCTCGAACTGATCAAGCAGTGCACCGACCTCGCCGTCGACTGCGCGTTGAAGGGCGAGTCGGGCGTCATCGGCCAGGACGAGGAGAACGGCGACGTACTGTCGGCCATCGACTTCCCGCGCATCAAGGGCGGCAAGCCGTTCGACATCACGACCGACTGGTTCGAGGCCATGTTGTCCGACATCGGGCAGGCCAAGCCGCAGGCGACCGAGGCCCACTGACGCGTACACGCAACGGCGCCCCGGGGATCATTCCCCGGGGCGCTTGTGCGTCTGGTCGCCTGGACCGCGCGAGGCCGCGTACGCCGGACTCCGCCCTGTGACTCACGCCGGGCTCCGCCCTGTCACGCAACTTGTGCACACGCGTGCACGAGTTGGGGCGACACGCCGGGTCAATAACGCAATCCTCGCACCCGTGTGCACAAGTTGCGGGAGGGGGAACCCCGACCACGTCCGTACGCAGGCCCACGTCCCTACGCAGGCCCACGTCCCTACGCAGGCCCACGTCCCTACGCTGGCCCACGTCCCTACGCTGGCCCACGTCCGTACGCAACCCCGACCCGTCTACCGCCTACGCCTCCGCAGCAGCCACGACAGCAGCGCGCCCACGCCCAGGCCCGTCGTCGTGCCCGTGACCCAGCCGAGGCCCATCGTCATCTGCGCGTTGCGCTCCGCCGCCTCGCGGGACACCGGTGCGGTCCCGTCGAAGGCACGGCGCGCCTCCACCCCACCCGCGTACGCCTGCTCGCGCGCCTGGGCACGTTCCCGGTCCTGGCCGGCCAGCACGGCCTGGGCCTCCTCGACCGACTTCACGGCGGTCGCGCCGGCCATGCGACGCGAGCGCTTCGCCGGCGGGATGACGTCGGGACCCGGGATCGGATAGGTCGGCGCCGGGCGTCCCTCCTTCGCCGCCTCCTTCTTCTCCTTCTCCCATTCCTTGACCGACTCCTGGTGCTTCTGCCGCGCGCGGTCGGCGTCGGCCTCCTCCCAGTGGCCCTCCACCGTCTCGGCGTCAGGCCCCATGGCCCGGACCGGCTCGTCCGCGTCGGTCCACTTGCGGGCGATCGCAGGCTGGTCGCCGGTCGCGATCCACGCAGCGATGAACAGGATCAACCGGGCGAACAGGTTGAAGAAGAGCATGATCACGATGACCGGGCCGAACAGCGCCGCAGCCGGGTTCTTCGAGAACGACCCCATGAGGATGCCGGTGAGGTATTGCAGCACCACCAGCCCGATCGAGCCCGCCAGCGCCCCCTTGGCCAGGTCGCGCACCGGCGTCTTCTCCTCCGGCAGCACCCGGTAGATGTACAGGAACAGCAGCCAGCCCGTCCCGATCGAGATCACCAGCGGCACCAGCCTCATGATCACCGCGATGCCGGGCACCTGGTCGAGCCCGAGCGCCGACACCACGGTGTCGCTCAGCGACGTCGCCGCCGACGCGAGCCCGAACGTCACCGCGACGAACAGCAGCAACGCGATCAGGATGCCCATGTTCTTCAGCGTCTCGACGACGATGTTGGACTTGCGCTCCTCCTCCTCGAAGTCGGGCCGCCACTGCGCGCGTACGGCCGACTTCAGGTTCGCGATCCAGCCGGCCCCCGCGTACAGCGCCGACAGGATGCCGACGGCCCCGATCGCCTTCCAGTTCTCCAGCGCGTTCTCGATGACGCCGATGACCTTGTCCTTGGTGTCGCCGGGCGCCCCGGCGAGCTGCCCCTGGACGACGTCCTTGACCTGGTCGAGCAGGTCGGGCCGGAGCGTCGTGAGCGTCATGCCGGTGATGGCGAACGCGAACATCAGGATCGGCACCATCGCGAGCACCGAGAAGTAGGTGATCGCCGCCCCGAACTGGTTGCCCAACCGGTTGCCGAAGCGCGCGTTGGCCCGCAGCAGGTGGGCCACCCCCGGCTTCGCCGTCACCGCATCGACCTGCTCCATCGAGACATCCCTTCGTTCGCGTACGCCGACCCTATCGACCCATCACCGCCCAGGACCCCGGGCGCCGCGTCACTCCCCGTACGCCTCCACGGGCGGGCACGAGCACACGAGGTTCCGGTCGCCGAACACGCCGTCGATGCGCGCCACGGCAGGCCAGTACTTGTCCTGGCCCACGCCCGCGATCGGCCCGCGGTGCTGACCGGCCGGGTACGCGGCCTCGCGTCGCGAATAGGGGTGGCTCCACTCGTCGTCGGTCACCCGCGCCAGCGTGTGGGGGGCGTTGTGGAGCGGGTTGTCGTCGGCCGGCCACTCCCCCGCACCCACGCGGTCGATCTCGCCCCTGATCGCGATCATGGCGTCGCAGAACCGGTCGAGCTCATACAGCGACTCCGACTCGGTCGGCTCGACCATCAGCGTGCCCGACACCGGGAACGACATCGTCGGCGCGTGGAAGCCATAGTCGATCAGGCGCTTCGCCACGTCGTCGACCGTGACCTTGGTCTCCTTCGTGATCGGACGGAGGTCCAGGATGCACTCGTGGGCGACCAGGCCGCCCTGACCCGCGTACAGCACCGGGAAGTGGTCGCCGAGCCGCTTCGCGATGTAGTTGGCGTTGAGGATCGCGTTCTGCGTCGCGCGCTTCAGCCCCTCCGCACCCATCATCGCGATGTACGCCCAGCTGATCGGCAGGATGCCGGCCGAGCCGAACGGCGCCGCCGAGACCGGGCCGACGCCCGTCGCGGGGCCGGCCTCGACCGACAGCGGGTGGTTCGGCAGGAACGGCGCCAGGTGCTCGGCCACAGCGACCGGCCCGACGCCCGGACCGCCGCCGCCGTGGGGGATGCAGAACGTCTTGTGGAGGTTCAGGTGGGACACGTCACCGCCGAACTCGCCGGGCCGTGCGATGCCGCACACGGCGTTGAGGTTGGCACCGTCGATGTAGACCTGGCCGCCCGCCTCGTGGACCAGGCGGCACAGCTCGGTGACCGTCTCCTCATAGACGCCGTGCGTCGACGGGTAGGTGATCATGATCGCGGCCAACTCATCGCCGTGCTTCTCGAGCTTGGCGCGCAGGTCGTCCATGTCCACCGAGCCGTCACCGGCGCTCTTCACCACGACCACACGCATGCCGGCCATCGCCGCCGACGCCGCGTTCGTGCCGTGGGCCGAGCTCGGGATCAGGCAGACCTCGCGCTGGTCGTCGCCGTTGGCCCGGTGGTAGGCCCGGATCGCCAGCAGGCCCGCGAACTCGCCCTGCGAGCCGGCGTTCGGCTGGATCGAGACCCGCGCGTACCCCGTGATCTCCGCCAGCCATTCCTCGAGGCTCGAGATCAGCGCCTCGTAGCCCTCGGCGTCCTCGGCCGGCGCGAACGGGTGGAGGTTCGCGAAGCCGTCATAGCTGATGGGCTCCATCTCGGTGGTCGCGTTCAGCTTCATCGTGCACGAGCCGAGCGGGATCATCCCCCGGTCGAGCGCGAAGTCGCGGTCGGACAGCGTACGCAGGTAGCGCAGCATCTCGGTCTCCGAGTGGTACGCGTGGAACACCGGGTGCTCGAGGAACGGCGTGGTGCGCGTACGCTCCCCCAGCCCGCCGTACGCCGCCTCGCGCTCGAACGCCGTCTGGATCGTCCCGCAGACGACCTCGAGGTCGACGTCCTGGGTGTCCTCTCCGACGGAGACCCCGACGTGGTCGGCGTCGACCAGGCGCAGGTGGACGCCGCCGTCGCGCGCGTCGGCGACGAGCTGCTCGGCGCGCCCCGGCACCTTCAGCAGCAGCGTGTCGAAGAAACTGTCGTGGACGACCTCGACGCCCTCGGCCTGCAGCGAGCCGGCCAGCGCGCGGGCCTTCTCGTGGATCGCGCGCGCGATGCGGGTCAGGCCGTCGGGGCCGTGGTAGACCGCGTACATGCCGGCGGTGACGGCCAGCAGCACCTGCGCGGTGCAGATGTTGGACGTCGCCTTCTCGCGGCGGATGTGCTGCTCGCGCGTCTGCAGCGCCAGGCGGTACGCCGCCGTCCCGTCGGCGTCCTTCGACACGCCGACCAGGCGGCCCGGCATCGAACGCTCCAGCCCCTCGCGCACGGAGATGAACCCGGCGTGCGGGCCGCCGTAGAACAGGGGGACGCCGAACCGCTGCGACGAGCCGACGGCGACGTCGGCACCCCACTCGGCCGGGGCCTCGGTCAGCGTGAGGGCGAGCAGGTCGACCGCGGCGATCACGATGGCACCGTTGTCGTGGGCCTTCTCCGCGATGGCGGTCAGCTCGGCCAGCGGCGCCAGGCGGCCCGACGCTCCCGGCGTCTGCACGACCACGGCGAACGCCTCGTGGGACTGCAGCGCCTCGACCAGCGAACCCTGCGCGACGACGACCTCGAAGCCCATGGCCTGGGCGCGCGTACGCACCACCGCGATCGACTGGGGCAGCAGGTCGGCGTCGAGGACGACGACCGACCCCTTCTTCGTCGTACGCCGGGCCAGCATGACGGCCTCGGCCACCGCGGTGCCCTCGTCCAGCAGCGACGCGCCCGCGGTGGGCAGGCCGGTGAGGTCGGACACGACGGTCTGGAAGTTCAGCAGCGCCTCGAGGCGGCCCTGGGAGATCTCGGGCTGATAGGGCGTGTACGCCGTGTACCACGCCGGGTCCTCCAGCACGTTGCGCCGGATCACCGGCGGCGTGAGCGTGCCGTGGTAGCCCAGGCCGATCATGGCCCGGAAGGGGTTGTTCATGGCGGCCAGGCCCTGCAGCGCGTCCTGCACCTCGGCCTCGGTGATCGGGGCGGGGAGCTGGGCGAGGTCGCCGCGGATCGCGGCCGGCATCACCGCGTCCACCAGGGCGTCGAGGCTGTCGAGCCCGAGCGCGTCCAACATCGTGCGCTGGTCACCCGCCTCGGACCCGATGTGACGACGCCAGAAGTCCGGCTCGTTGGGCTGGGTGGGGGCTGCCTGGTCGACCATGGTCCCGTGCTCCTTCGCTCGGTGGGCGCCGGGGATCGGGAACCCGTCCGGCCGGATTGCCGGGGCGCCGCCGCCTCACACTAGTCGACCCCTGCCCACGATGTGGGCAGGGGTCGCAGCGATTCTGTGTCACTTCTCCGAGCGAGCCAGCGAGTCGAGGAGAGCTGGCTGAGCGACGAAGGAGTCCACAGCGCTGGCTGAGCGACGAAGGAGTCGAAGTCAGCTCACGTCGCGCGCACGGCGGCGGCGCGAGAGCTCGTCGTCCAGCACCGGCTGCTCGTGGGCGCGCTCGCCCGGAAGCTCCAGCAGGCTGCCCTCCAGGTCGCGCCAGACCGAGCCCAGCGCGATGCCGAACATGCCCTGACCGCCGCGCAGCAGGTCGATGACCTCGTTGTCGGTGGTGCACTCGAAGACCGACACGCCGTCGGACATCAGCGTGACCTGGGTCAGGTCGTCGACGCCGCGGGCACGCAGGTGTTCGATGGCGCGACGGATCTGCTGCAGCGAGATGCCGGCGTCGATGAGGCGCTTGATGACCTTGAGGATGAGGATGTCGCGGAACGAATACAGCCGCTGCGACCCGGAGCCGGACGCGCCGCGCACCTCGGGCGTCACGAGGCCCGTGCGGGCCCAGTAGTCGAGCTGGCGGTAGGTGACGCCGGCCGCCGAGCAGGCCACGGGGCCGCGGAAGCCCATGTCCTCGGGCACGGGCGAGAAGTCTCCGTCGAAGAGCAGGTCCTGGCCCAGCTCCGGGACTTCCGGCGACTCGATGTCGTCGTGCCTGGTGTTCACGTGTCCTCGCTCAGGGGGAAGGCGATGCGTGGAATTCCACGCGTGGGATTAGTTGGAACCTATGCCCCGCCCGGGCGCCGGTCAACGACGCTCGCGGCCGTGTTGGTCACGAAATGGTGGAGTTCTCACCCCGGTCTCTCCCGACAAACGCCCGCTGACAAGGGCGTACGCGAATCCGCGCGAAACGGTCGGCGACACGCCGCTCGTCTCGACCCCCACTTGAGGCTCAGCCGGGGGTTCCGCCGCGGCCCGGGTCCTCGTCGGTCACGAAGTCGTCGGGGTTGACGTGGTCGAGGAACTCCCGGAACTCCTCCACGACGTCATCGGACTCCTCGTCGGGGACGTCGATGCCGGCCTCGTCGAGCACCTCGTCGGCGCACAGGATCTCGGCGCCCGAGCGCAGGGCGAGCGCGATGGCGTCCGACGGCCGCGCGGACACCTCGACGCCGTCGACGATGAGGCTCGCGAAGAAGGTGCCCTCGTCGAGGCTCGTGATGTGGACCTCGGTGAGGCGGTGGCCCAGGTCGCCGAGGAGGTTCACCATCAGGTCGTGGGTCAGGGGTCGCGGTGGCACCAGACCCTCTTGGGCGCTGGCGATGGCCGACGCCTCGTTCGCGCCGATCCAGATGGGCAGATAGCGCTGCCCGCCGATCTCCCGCAGGAGCACCATCGGGATGTTGGAGGGCATCTCCACCCTGACTCCCATGACATCGAGTTCCCGCATGACGACCAGCCTACGCGACAACACCAGTTCGGCGCTGCGACCGGTTCAGCGGTCCGCGGCGATCCGCATCATGGCGGCGTGCACGTGGATCATCAGCTGGGTGGCGTCGTGGGTGATCTGGCGATTGCCGCCGGCGCGCCGCTGGTAGGGCGTCACGGCCTGCTCCACCAGCCCGTACTCCCGGTGGGCGAAGCTCTTCACCTGCCGCAGGTGGCGCGCGTCGATGCCGAACTCGGCGAGGCGGCGCGCCGCGATGGCGATGGTCACGGCGTCGCGGCCGTAGTAGCTGGTGCCGCGCCGCGGCACGACCAGCGTCTCCTTCTCCAGTTCGATCAGCTGCGGCTCGGTCAACCCGCTGGCCTCCAGGAGTTCGCGGCGCGACATGCGGAGCGCCGGGCGGCGCTGGCCCTGCGCGGGCGGGGTGGCGCGTACGCCGGGTTGCGCCTGGGCGGGGGTCGCGGTCGTCGACTCCGCCGCCGGGGACTCGGCGGCCGGGGTCGGGGCGTCGATGCGGGGCGGCGCCATGCCGCGATCCATCATGTCGAGGTGTTCGCGGATGACCTTCAGCGGCAGGTAGTGGTTCTTCTGGACCGAGAGGATGTAGCGCAGCCGCTCGACGTCACGGTCGGCGTACTTCCGATATCCCGAGGACGGGGCGCGCTCCGGCGAGACCAGGCCCTCGCTCTCGAGGAACCGGATCTTGGAGATGGAGATGTCGGGGAACTCGGCCTTGAGGATGTTCAGGACCTGCCCGATGCTGCGCTGGGGCCCGGCCATCAACCCAAGCCGTGCGAACTCGCGAAATAGACCATGCGGAATTTGCCGATCTGCACCTCGTCGCCCTGCTTCAACGGCACCTCGCCGTCGATCAGCGTGCGGTTGACGTAGGTGCCGTTGAGGCTGCCCACGTCGCTGACCGTCATGCCGGTCTCGGTGCGGGCGAACCGCACGTGGTGGCGCGAGACCGTGATGTCGTCGAGGAAGATGTCGGAGTCGGGGTGCCGTCCCGCGACGGTCTCCTCACCGTCGAGCAGGAACCGCGCACCGGCCGAGGGGCCGCGCAGCACGATGAGTAGCGCGTGGCCCGCGGGCAACGACGCGACCGCCGCCTCCTCGTCGGCCGACAGCTCGGTGACTCCGGTGGTCACCTCGTCGACGACGACGGGGATCTGCTTCGTGTCGCTCTGGGTCGCCTCGGTCGCAGCCTGCTGCTCCGGCTTCGCGAGCGGCTGGCCGCACTGGCCGCAGAAATTGCTTCCCTCGGGGTTCTGGTGGCCGCAGCGCGTGCAGTAAGGCATCACTCGACTTTCTCTTCGGTGACCGGCGGCCGGGGGGCCGCGTTCGGACAGTCTAGGCGTACGCCGGCCCGGGCGGAATCACCGGGACCGGCGCGTGCACAGGACTTTCTCAGCCGGTGGGGCCGAGGTTTCAGGCGCCCACCGACTCGGCGTACGCGTCGGCGTCCATGAGCTCCTCGAGCTCCTCGTCGGAGCTGACCTCGACCTCGAACAGCCACCCGTCGCCGTAGGGGTCGGCGTTGATCGTCTCGGGGGCGTCGGTCACGCGGTCGTTGACCCCGGTCACGACGCCCGCGACGGGCGAGAAGATGTCGGACACGCTCTTGGTCGACTCGAGCTCGCCGCACGAGTCACCCGCGGCGACCTCGATGCCCACGTCGGGGAGCTGGGCGAAGACGATGTCGCCGAGCTGCTCGGTGGCGTACTCCGACACGCCGATGCGCACCGTCTGGCCGTTGCCACGACGCACCCACTCGTGCTCGGCGCTGTATTTGAGGTCCTCGGGAAAGTTCACCATCGACTCCTTCGACGATTCCGGCGGCGCCGAGGGGTTTCGACGTGTCCGACACGCAGGTGAATCAGCGCGCGGGCCGAGCGTACTGATGCGGGACCGGCGCGTGCAAGGAACGCACCTCGACACGCTCGAGCCGCTCGATCGTGATCTGGCCGCCGACGGCGGGCTTCGTCACGTCGCTGGCGAGGCCGCCGCGGAACCGGGCCGCCTCCTCGAGTGCGTGGGGGTCGCCGATGACGTCGAGCACGATCGTGCCGGCCACCGGGCGACCGTCGATCGTCGTGGCGCCGGTGGGCCCGCCGATCCACGATTCCGCGACGATGCGGACGGTGTCGTTGGCCTCGATCACCTCGGCCCCCGCGTCGCGCATCTCCTCCAGCGCGTCCAACAGCGTGGCGGCGTCGACCTTGTGGCGCGGGTCGGTGATGGTGATGCGTACGCCTGGTCCCTGCGCGGCGGCCGTCCCCGCCAGGATCGCCAGTTCGTCGAGGCGGGTGCGGGCGGCCGTGCGGGCCACCTGGGCGGAATCGCTGCCGGTCTCGAGGTCACGCCGGGTGTTCTCGAGCTCGCGGAGCTCGGCCTCGAGGCGGCGCGACTCGGCGCCGAGACCGTCGACGAGCTGCACCAGGTCTTCGCGCCGGGCCGTGGAATAGGACGCGTCGGCGCCGCGGGCCCGCACCTGCATGACGAACCCCATGGCGAGGAGGCCGAGGACGACCGCGATGACGACCTGGCCGCGACCGGGGCGCACGAGGGCCAGGCCCAGGCGGCGGAGGGCGGAGGGTTCGGTGCCCTCGGCCGGCTGATCAGGCATGGAACAGGGCCCGTCGGATCGCGGCGGCGTTGGTGAAGATACGGATGCCGAGGACCACGACGACTCCGGTCGACAACTGCGAACCCACGCCGATCTGGTCACCCACCCAGACGATGGCCGCGGCGATCAGGACGTTGGACACGAACGAGACGACGAAGACCTTGTCGGTGAAGATGCCGTCGAGCCACGCCCGCAGGCCGCCGAACACGGCGTCGAGGGCGGCCACGATGGCGATGGGGAGGTAGGGCTGCAGGAACGCGGGCAGGCTCGGCTCGAGGACGATGCCCAGCACGATGCCGAGCACGAGTCCGAGAATCGGGATCACGGCATCCTCCTCGCGTGCCTGAGCGCGATGCCCGGGTCGGCGGACAGGCGCAGGTCCTTGGTCTCGCTCACGTCGTAGCGCATGCCGTAGCGGTTCTTCAGCGCGCCCCACGACCGGCCGCCCGGTGAGGCGGCGAGCCTGGCGGCCAGCGTACGCGGTTCTCCGATGGCCTCGACGCGATAGGGACGCACCAGGGAGCGGTAGTCGACCGTGATGCCGTCGCCGGCTCCCCGGATCGCCGTGACGGCCGACAGACGGTGGCCGTTGATGGCGACGGCCTCCGCGCCCGACTCCCACAGGGCGTTCGCGAGCTGCTGCAGGTCGCGGTCGATGACCCGGTTGGCCCGGTCCTCGCCCGGCGCGTCGTCCACGACCACCACGACGCCGGGACCGGTCACCGGCAGGGCCCCCACGCGCGCGCCGACGGTCTCGACCTGGTCGGACAGGCGGCGGTCGTCCTCGGTGCCGAGCACGCGCTGGCGCAACTCCTGGCCCCGCGCCCGCTCGGTGTCGACCTGGGCCCGGAGTTCGTCATGGCGTGCCTCGGCGCCGTGGATCTGTTCGATGAGCGACTCCCGCTCGCGCGCCGCCGCGGGCGCCTGCTTGGTGGTCTGGACGCCGGACAGGGCGAAGAGGCCGCCCAGCGCCACCGTGGCCAGGGCCAGCAACCAGCGTTGGCGGGGCGGTCGCTCCCCCGCCGCAGCGCGGGCGTAGTCCGGGTCGATGGGGTTGCGGAGCACCTGGTTGAGCAGGTCCATCGACGAGTCGACGCGGCGCGGCGCCGGCGCAGGGGTCGACGGTTCGGTGCTCATGGTCCGCCCACACTAACCCCGAAACGGGAGTTCGTCCGCCGTGCGCAGGCGTCGGCGTACGCGTGGGTGATCCTGGGGCCCACCTGCGCCCAGTCGAAGCGGCGGACATGGGCGGCGGCCGCGGCGACATCGGTCGGTCCGCTGAGCGCCTCGGCGATGGCGGCGGCCAGTGCCGAGGCGTCGCCGACGGGGACGAGGCGGGCGTGGACCCGGCCGTCGTCGCCGGTGCAGACGTGGCGGAAGGACTCGAGGTCACTGGCGACCACCGGCGTCCCGGCCGCGAGTGCCTCCACGAGGACGAGCCCGAAACTCTCCTGCCCGGTGTTGGGCGCGACGACGACCGACGAGCGGCGCAGGAGCCGGGCGCGGTCGGCGTCGGTCAGCGCGGGGAGGCGGACGAACGGCTCGGGCAGCGTGCGCCGGCCCGGCCCGGCGGCAACGAGCTCGATGTCGGGGACGG
Organism: Mariniluteicoccus flavus; assembly: GCF_054776655.1. NCBI lineage: Bacteria > Bacillati > Actinomycetota > Actinomycetes > Propionibacteriales > Propionibacteriaceae > Mariniluteicoccus > Mariniluteicoccus flavus. The sequence continues at coordinate 63,270 of NZ_BAAHBN010000007.1, forward strand.
CGCGAAGCAGGGCGGGTGCGGCCGCGAGGAGGGTGTCGAGCCCTTTGCGCGGCTCGTCGAGGCGGCCCAGGAAGGTGACGCGCGGCGGTCGATGAGCCAGGTGTCCCCCGGCGAACTCGTCGACCGAGAAGCCGTTGGGGACGATGTCGGGATCCACGCGATAGGGGCCGCGTACGGTGGCGGCGGCGGTCTCGCTGACCGCGATCGCGACGTCGATGCGACCGATCGCGTGCCGCAACAGGCGCCCCGCCGCGGCCCGGGCGAGCGAGGGGTCCGCGACGGAGTGGAAGGTCGCGACGACAGCCGTCCGGTCCGGCGCGGAGAGGAGCGCGTGCAGCGAGGCCGAGGGGGTGACGGGCTCGTGGACGTGCAGCACGTCGAGGTCGCGGGAGGCCAGCCACCGGCGTACGCGACGGGCGGTGAGGGGGCCGCCGGCGATGCGCGCGGTCGACCCGTTGGCCGGCACGGGGATCGCGCGGCCGGTGGAGGTGACGTGGGCGTCGGTCAGCCCGTGGGCGGCCAGTTGGCCCTGGGCGGGCCGTCCCGGGGCCAGGACGTGGGGCTCGTGGCCCTCCGCGAGGAGGTGGCCGGCCAGCCCGAGCACGTGGTTCTGGACGCCGCCGGGACGCGCGAGCGAATAGGGGCAGACGAGACCGACCCGCAGCTTGACACCCCCACGTTCTCCGAGCGAGGCCGCGGCCCCACGTTCTCCGAGCGAGGCCGCCTGCGGCCGAGACGAGGAGCTCACCGATCCTCCGCGAAGAACGGCTGGAACATGTGCCAGTCCTCCGGATGGGCCCGCACCTGCGCCGCGAACACGTCGGCGAGGTCCTGGGTCATCGCGATCAGGCCGTCGCGTCCCGGTCGGTGCTCGATCGGCTCGGAGATCTCGATGACCATGCCGTCGGGGGTGTAATGGCAGGCCGCGACGAGCAGCGCGGCCCCGGTCGTGCGGGCGATCATTGCGGGGCCGGGCGGCAGCGTGACCTCGTGGCCGGACCACGTGACGGGCAGTCCGGTGCCGGGCAGGTCACGGTCGCCCATCAGGCAGACGAGGCGGCCGTTCTCGATCGCTCGCACGAGCGCGCGCGGTGCGCGGGGATCGTCATGGGCGAACACGTCCATGCCGAGCCGCGCGCGGATCGCGGTGAACGCCGCGAACTCCTGCTCCCCCAGCCGTTCGGCGACGGTGGTGACCGGCATTCCGGTCGCACAGGCCCACGCCCCGGCGAGGTCCCAGTTGCCCATGTGGGGCAACGCGACGACGGCACCGGTGGTGGCGTACGCCTCCCGGAGCCGTCGGTCGTCCTCCGGCGCGATGGTGATGGAGGCGATCGCCCGCTCCGGACCCCAGCCCGGGACGGCCTGTGCCTCGACGTAGATCCTCACCCAGGAAGCGATCGCGGCCCGCATGAGGGCCCGCGTCGGTTCGGTCCCGGTGGTCAGGGCGAGGTTGCGCCGGAGGTTGCGCAGGTGCGACCAGTCGATGGGCAGGGCGCCGCGGGCGATGCCGTGGCCGAGGCGGATCGTCGCGCGCGTGGACAGCTTCGGGGCGACGCGCCCGACGGCGGCGAAGAGACGCCAGTTGACGGCATCGACGGACCGTTGGCTGAGCGAGCGCTCCCCCCGCACACGTTGGCTGAGTGAGCGCTCCCCCCGCACACGTTGGCTGAGCGAGCGCTCCCCCCGCACACGTTGGCTGAGCGAGCGCTCCCCCCGCACACGTTGGCTGAGCGAGCGCTCCCCCCGCACACGTTGGCTGAGCGAGCGCTCCCCCCGCACACGTTGGCTGAGCGAGCGCCAGCGAGTCGAAGCCACCCTCAGTCCCCCGCGTGCGCGGCCCACGCCTCGGCGAGCAGCCGTCGAGTGTCGCCCAGCAGCTGCGGCACGGCCTTCGTCTCGGCCACGATCGGGAGGAAGTTCATGTCCCCCTGCCAGCGCGGAACGATGTGCTGGTGGAGATGCGCGGCGATGCCGGCCCCACCGACCGCACCCTGGTTCATGCCGAGGTTGAACCCGCCGGGGTTCGACACCGCGCGCAGCACCCGCATGGCCCGCCGGGTGAGGATCGCGACCTCGATGGTCTCCTCGGGCGTGAGCTCCGGATAGTCCGGCACGTGGCGATAGGGGCACACCAGCAGGTGGCCCGGCGAATAGGGATAGAGGTTCAACACGACGTACGCGTGCTTCCCCCGGTGGACGATGAGCGCGTCCTCGTCGTCACGCCCGGGTGCCCGACAGAACGGGCACTGGGGCTCGCTCGCGTCGACGGGCTTGTTCTCGCCGCCGATGTAGACCATGCGATGGGGCGTCCACAGGCGCTGGAACGCGTCGGGGACGCCGGCCAGCTCGCCGGCGTCCTCGACGCGGGGGGTCGTCTCGCGCCCCAGATCTTCTTGCTGCACAGCGATCCCGGGTTCAGACCTGCGCGCGGTCGGCGATCGCGCGCGTGATCTCGGCGACGGCCTCGTCGACCGGCACCTGGTTCTTCTGCTCACCGTTGCGATAGCGGAAGCTCACGCCCTGCGCGTCGACGTCGTCCCCGCCCGCGATCAGCATGTAGGGCACCTTCGTCTTCTGGGCGTTGCGGATCTTCTTCGGGAAGCGGTCATCGGAGTCGTCGATCTCGACCCGGACACCCGCGGCCCGCAGCTTCGCCGCGATCTCTTCCAGATAAGGGATGAAGTCGGCGGCAACCGGGATGCAGGTCACCTGCACCGGGGACAGCCACACCGGGAAGGCCCCGGCGTAGTGCTCGACGAGCACGCCCAGGAACCGCTCGATCGACCCGAACTTCGCCGAGTGGATCATCACGGGCTCGGCGTGGGAGCCGTCGGCCGCCGTGTAGTGGAGGCCGAAGCGGTGGGGCTGGTTGAAGTCGTACTGGATCGTCGACATCTGCCACGTCCGGCCGATCGCATCCCTAGCCTGGATGGAGATCTTCGGCCCGTAGTAGGCCGCGCCGCCCGGATCGGGGACGCACTCGAGCCCGGTCTCGGTCGCGCACTGTTCGAGCACGCGGGTCGCCTCGGCCCACTGTTCGTCGGAGCCGATGAACTTGTCCTTCTTCTTGCCGTCCTCGTCGCGCGTGGACAGTTCGAGATAGAAGTCGTCCATGCCGAAGTCGCGCAGCAGCCCGAGCACGAAGTGCAGCAGGTGCTTGATCTCGTCGGGCGCCTGCTCGGGCGTGACGTAGGAGTGGGAGTCGTCCTGCGTGATGCTGCGTACGCGGGTCAGGCCCTGCAGCACGCCGGACTTCTCGTTGCGGTAGACGGTGCCGAACTCGAAGAACCGCAGAGGCAGCTCACGATAGGAACGCCCGCGGGACTTGAAGATCAGGTTGTGCATCGGGCAGTTCATCGCCTTCAGGCGATAGGGCTGGCCGTCGTCGTCCATGGCCGGGAACATGCCGTCGGCGTAGTAGGGCAGGTGGCCCGACGTGTGGAACAGTTCCTCCTTCGAGATGTGGGGCGTGCCGACATAGTCGAAGCCCTCCTCGATGTGGCGCCGACGGACGTAGTCCTCCATCTCACGCTTGATGACGCCCCCCTTGGGATGGAACACCGGCAGGCCGGCACCGAGCTCCTCGGGGAAGCTGTAGAGGTCGAGCTCGGCGCCCAGTTTGCGGTGGTCCCGCTTGGCGGCCTCCTCCAGCCGGGTCTTGTAGGCCTGCAGGTCGTCCTTCGAGGCCCACGCCGTGCCGTAGAGGCGCTGGAGCTGGGGGTTGGCCTGGTCGCCGCGCCAGTACGCCGCGCTCGTCCGCATCAGCGCGAACGCCGCCTGGTTGATGTAGCCCGTGTGGGGCACGTGGGGTCCGCGGCACAGGTCGCCCCAGGCGCGCTCGTCGCCACGGCGCACGTTGTCATAGATCGTGAGCTCGCCGGCGCCGACCTCGACCGCGGAGCCGTCGTCGTCGGAGCTGTTTCCCTTCAGCTGAACGAGTTCCAGCTTGAAGGGCTCGTCCTTGAGCTCCTCGATGGCCTCGGCGTCGGAGACGACGCGGCGGACGAACCGCTGCTTCTCCTTGATGATGCCGACCATCTTCTTCTCGATGGCCTTGAGGTCCTCGGGCTGCAGCGCGTTCGCGAGCTGGAAGTCGTAGTAGAACCCGTCGACGATGGGCGGGCCGATGCCGAGCTTCGCGTCGGCGTGCAGCGACTGCACCGCCTGGGCGGCCACGTGGGCGCACGAGTGGCGCAGGATCGACAGGCCCTCGTCGGAGGTCACCTCGACGGGCTCGACGGCGTCGCCGTCGGAGAGCGCATGGGCGAGGTCCCTGGTCTCACCGTTGACCCGCATGGCGACGATGGTGCGGTCGTCGCCGAACAGGTCGAGGCCCGTGGTCGTCGTGTCCACCTGTCGCTCCTCGGTCGATCCGGGGCGGACGAGGCTGATGCTGAGGGACACGATCAATCCTTTCGGGTTGGGCTGCGGTGATGCAGGCCCGCCCCATTCTGCCGGATCAGACCGCGGAGCGCGCGCAGGTTGCCTGGCGGGACTGGACGTCGCCCGAGCGAGCGCCACCCTCCCCCACGTTGGCTGAGCGAGCGCCAGCGAGTCGAAGCCCCACCCACCCCCGCATCACCAGATAGCGCACGACACCTGCAGCCCCGGTCCCGGCGACGATCGCCGCCACCTCGGCAGCAGGCGACAGCCCGCGGGTCACGGCGAACGTCACCTGCGTGGCGCCCAGCCCCAGCAGGCTCGTGGCGAAGAAGACGGCCGCGTCGCGGCCGCGTCCGCGCGGATCATGAATGCCGAAGGTGATGTGGCGGTGCGCCAGGTTCGTGGCCAGCGTCGACAGGAGCCAGGCGGCGGTGAGCGCCACCGTGTCCGGCAGGCGCAGACCGAGCACGAGATAGAGCCCCGCGTACGCCGCGGTGCCCACAGTGCCGACGAGGAAGAAGCGCAACGGCTCCCAGATGGCTCGCACGCAGCGAACGTAACGCGCCCGAACAGCGTCGCGACCAACCCGCGGTGAACGTCGCATGACGGGTGCGCGGCAGCGTCGGGCACCGGATGCGAATCGGCCCCCGACGATGTCGGGGGCCGATTCTGCTCGGTGGGCGGTACTGGACTCGAACCAGCGACCTCTTCGGTGTGAACGAAACGCGCTACCAACTGCGCCAACCGCCCGTGCGTCGTAGAACTATAGCCCCCACGCGGATGGGGCGCCACTTGCGCGTGTCGCTCCCCCCCGACTCGACACGCGCCCGGCGGGTCGGGTTCAGAGCACGAGGTCCTGCATGACCGTGCCCGTCGATGTCACCGCGGCGATCACCCGGATGCTGTACGGCGTGCGACTCGCCCAGAACGCGGGCAGTGCCGCGCGCAGGGTGAAGGCACCCCGCCCATCGGTCACCGCGTCGCCCATGCACCCGCCGATCACCAGGTCGTCTGCCCTGACGCGTCCACCCACGATCGGGGTGCCGTCCGGCGCACGGAGGGTGCCCGTGATCTGGGCCACGTAGTCAGAGGACGTGGTGACCGTGCCCAGCGCGATGGTCGAGGCGGCCACCACGGTCGGCTTCGGCGTCGGAGTGGGGGGCGGGGTCGGCGTGACCTTCGCGGTCGGCGTCGGCGTCGGCGTCACCGCGGGCGCGTCGTCGACCGGATCGAGCTCGATGGTCGCCGACTGCGGCTGTGCGCTGTGCGCTGTGCACCAGGGATTCCTGGCCCGCCACGTCGTCGAAGGGGAAGGCGTACGCGCGGGTGTCGACCGCGGCGGCGTGCAGGACGCGGGCGTACTGGTTGCTCTGGGCGTCGGTGTAGAAGGCCGCCGCGTTGAGCACGGGCTCCTGCGCCACGTCGCCGAGGGTGCCGCGGTTGAGGGCGGCGCAGAGGGTGCGCGTGATCAGGCCCACGGTCGCGTTGGGGGCCGCCAGGCGACCGGAGCACTCCCAGACCTCGTGGGTCGACGGGCGATCGACCACGGCGACCCGCTGCCCCGCCACGTCGGTGAAAACCAGTTGGCTGCCCACCGTGCGCCCGACGAAGCGCAGCCCAGGATTTCCCGCGTCCGGGACGATCGTGAGGGTGCGGGTCGCGTACGCCTGCCACGCGCTCGCGATGCCCGAGTCCAACAGGTTCGCGTTCATGCGCCCCACGGCGGTGGCCTTGCCGGGGGCGAGGACGCGGAGCACCCTGCCCTGGGCGTCGGTCATGACCGAACCCGCATAGCCGGGCGTCGCCCGCAGCGCGTCGACGACGACGCGTCGCCCGCCGGGCTTGAGTCGACCCGTGACCCGGGTGCCGACGTCGGTGCCCGTGACCCCGACCTGATGGGGGATGGCGAGTTGGTCCACCTGCGTCGAGTTGAGGAACAGCCCGCCGTTGTCGAAGGTGAGCTCGGACCAGTCGAAGAGGATCTTGCTGTTGGGGTCGTTGACATCCCACGGGGCCGGCTGGATGAGCCCGCCGCTCACGAGGCCGAACTGCAGCTTCGCGCCGACGGAGAAATAGACGCGTCCCGAGAAGTGCCGCGGGATGGCGAACCCGAGGCCGGGTCCCGTTGCTCGGGCCCACGAAGGAGACATCGGGGGCGGGGACCGACGGCGTGCCGGGCGCGGGAAGCGTCCAGGGCGTGAACGTTCCCGCGCGATTCACATACCCGAGACGGCCGGTCTGCAGGTCCGTGCCGAGAACGTAGACATACACGGTGGCGGCGCGACATGCCGTTGGTCATGGTGACCGGCAGGGTGTCGGTGACGGCATGCGCGGGGGCCGCCTGGGCGAAGGCGCTGGTCACCACGGACGCGGCGAGGGCGATCGAGAACAGCGAACGGGGGGATGCGGACATGACTCTCCCTGCGGGGAACCCGCCGCGGGGCCACGGGTGCGGCACCAGCGTGGCACGCATACATCTCTCGGCGCCACCCCTACCGGCGTGTCAGACCTGGGGTCGACTCGATCGGCCCGGACGACACCGTCACCGAGGGTCGAGTTCCACCGCCCGCTCGTCCCACACCGCACGCAGGCGCGCCGTCACGGGGCCCGGCGCCTCCCAGTGGCGGTCGTCCCACGTGTGCACGCCCTGCACGTCGCGCGACGACGACGTCAGGAACACCTCGTCGGCCCCCTTCGCCTCGTCGACGGTGAGGTCGCGCTCGACCATGCGTACGCCGGCCCCGCTCCCCCACTCCAGCACGAGCCCACGTGTGATGCCCGCGAGCGGCGCCGCACTCAGCGGTGGCGTCACGACCTCGTCGCCGAACACGCAGAAGATGTTGGAACCCGTGCCCTCACAGAGGTTCCCGTCGGTGTTGACGAAGATGCCCTCGGTCGCGCCCCGCTCCATCGCGTACGCCAGCCCCTTCACGTTCTCGGCATACGACGTGGACTTCACCCCCGACATCGCGCCCCGCACGTTGCGCTCCCACGGTGTGGTCGCGATGGCCGTCGACGCGGGCTTGCCCTCGCTCGGTTGCAGGGCGACCACGAGCGTCGTCGGACCGTGCGCCATGCCGGACCCCAGCGGCCCCCTCCCGCCGGTGTAGGTGATGCGGAACAGGCCGAGCGGGTGGCCGAAGCCGTCGAGGACCGCGTCCATGCCGGCACGCACCTGGTCGAGGTCGGGCGCCGGAAGTCCCTGCGCAGCAGCGGATCGCTGCAATCGCGCCAGGTGGCGGGTGGGCGTGAACGGCTTCCCCTCGATGGCCTTGAACGCCTCGAAGACGCCGTCGCCGACCACGATGCCATGGTCGATGGCGGACACCCGCGCGTCGCGGGCGTCGGCGTACAGGGTGCCGTCGACCCACACCCGCACGTCGTCGGCGGTGGTGGCCAGAGGGACTCCGGAGCTCGTCTGCGTCATTGGTCCATCATGCCTTCGCGGTCCCGACGACAGGCAGGGGGCTCATTGCGAGACGTAGCGCTCCAGCTGGTCGCGTTCGTCCTGCAGACGGTCGATGCGGTGCTTCACGACGTCGCCGATGCTGACGATCGCCTCCAGGCCGTCGTCGCCGACGACCGGGACGTGGCGGATGCGCTGTCTGGTCATCAGCTCGGCCAGCGACTCGATCTCGTCGGACGGACCGCACGTGTGGACCGTGGCCGTCATGATGTCCGCGACCGGGCCGTCGAGCGTGGCGGCACCGTCACGCGCGAGGCGGCGTACGACGTCGCGTTCACTGACGATCCCGTCGACGCTGGCTCCGTCGCCGGTGACGACGACCGCGCCGATGCCGTGCTCGGCCAGGAGTTCGAGCAGCTTCGCGACAGACTGGTCACCGGCGATGGTGACGACACGGGATCCCTTGGGGCTGAGGACTTCGGAGACCTTCATGCCCCGACGGTACGCCGGACCGGGACGGTGCGCCAGAGGTAGTGCACGCCCTTGTTCTCGCGGCACCAGAAACGCAGCGACCGGCGCGCCAGCTCGGGCTGGCGCGCCGGTCAACGGCGGACGATCAGGCTCAGACGGCAGGCTTGACCGTGATGGTGAACCAGGTCGAGACCGAACGACCGAAGCGATCCAGCACGGTGGCCTTGACCGCATAGGTGCCCGGAACCGTGGGCGTGCCCGTGATGTTCCAGGAGACCGGATCGAACGAGACGCCCGCGGGGAGACCGGTGACGGTCACCTTCGCGGCCGGATCGTTCGAGCCGACCGTACGACGCGCGATCGGCTGACCGGCCGTCACGGTCTGCGACGCGATCGGATCGATCAGGAGCGGTCCGGGAACCGGAGCGCCCTTCACCGTGATGGTGAACGTGGTGGAGACCGAGCGACCGAAGCGATCGGTCACCGTCGCCTTCACCAGATAGGTGCCCGGAACCGTGGGCGTGCCCGTGATGTTCCACGACACGGGATCGAACGACACGCCCGCGGGGAGACCGGTGACGGTCACCTTCGCGGCCGAATCGTTCGAACCGACCGTGCGACGCGCGATCGGCGAACCGACCATGACCGTCTGCGACGCGATCGGATCGATCAGGAGCGGGGCGATGGTGGCGACGGGAGCGACAGGCACGGCGGCCTGGGCGACCGGAGCGCCCATGAAGGTGGCCGCGAAGGCCAGCGGGACGGTGAGGGACAGGGTGAGGACAGAACGCTTCATTGCAGTCTCCAAGGACGGTGGGTAAATGGCTGGGGGGTGCATTCAAAGTACGATCCGGTCGGGCAAGCCACGCCGGGCGACCCCTGCCGTGCATCGGCAAATTCGCGTATTGGACATGTTGCGCCGCCCCGCGCGCTCCACGCGTCCCTCCTGCCCCGCAGGCCCCAGGGTCGCCTACTGCACGGTCCAGAGGAATCGTGTCTGAACAGGTCCCTGCGCGGTCCACACGTCCGCGTGCCAGAAAACAGGAGAACCCCCGGCCATGGCCGGGGGTTCTTCGATGGTGGGCGGTACCAGATTTGAACTGATGACCTCTTCCGTGTCAGGGAAGCGCGCTACCAACTGCGCCAACCGCCCGAGGTGGGTACCGGATTTGAACCGGTGTAAACGGATTTGCAGTCCGTTGCCTCGCCTCTCGGCCAACCCACCAGGGTGGGGCTTGCAAACCCCTGGGGGAGGCCCCACTCCGAGCGGACGACGGGATTCGAACCCGCGACCCTCACCTTGGCAAGGTGATGCTCTACCAGCTGAGCCACGTCCGCATGCTCTTCACTCGGCTTGTTTTGCCTCGTTCAGCGCGTGGAAAAACATAGCCCACACCGATGAGGTTTGCCAAATCGCCGCCGCGCCGGCGCCCCGGAATCCCCTCCACAAAGAGGTCGGCGCGATCACGGCGCGTCCTCGGGTCCGCGTACGCCCGGCCTGTCACGATGAGCCCAACGGCCTTCCCCTGCCCGAAAGATTCGCTCATGCTGACCGGTCTCGCGCTGCCCACGCCCGACCCGCCCGCGCCGCGCCTCATCGCGAAGAACCGCGGTACGCGGGGTCCGGCGGGGTTCCTGCGCGGCCTCGGTCGGGTGGCGTGGTCGACGATCCTTGCCTGCGTACGTTTCCGCGTGACCGGGTTGGCCGCCGAGATCGCCTTCTTCGCGATCCTGTCACTGCCTCCGCTGCTGTTCGGGCTCGCCGGCGGCATCGGGTTCGTGACCTCCCAGCTCCCCGTCACCACGATCACCACGTTCCGGCTGCAGGTGCTCCACCACGCCAGCCGCTTCCTCACGCCGGCGAGCGTCGAGGAACTCATCGCGCCGACGCTCGACGAGGTGCTCGGCGGCGGCCGCGTCGACATCGTCTCGATCGGCTTCCTCATCGCCCTGTGGTCGGGATCGCGGGCCATGGCGGTGTTCATCGAGGCCGTCACGATCATGTACGGCGCCGCCGGCAGCCGCGGGATCGTCCGCGCGCGGGCGCTCTCCTTCGCGATCTATCTGGGCGCGCTGGTGACCGCGGCGCTCGTGCTGCCGCTGATCGTGACCGGCCCCGGGCTGCTCGACCGGGTGCTGCCGAGCGCGGTCGCGTGGATCGGTCGGGTGTACTGGCCCGTGGTGGCCGTGGCCGCGGTCGCCGCCCTGACGACGCTGATCCATCTCGCGATCCCTGTCCGGCAGGCCTGGCGCGGCCATCTGCCCGGCGCGACGCTGACCGTCGGATTCTGGTTGGTCGGCTCCTGGGGACTGCGCGAGGGTCTGTTGGCGGCGACGGGTGGGGCCTCGATCTTCGGGCCGCTGGCCACGCCGATCGCGCTGCTCGCGTGGCTCTATGTCACGGCGTTCGCGGCGCTCACCGGGGCCGCGCTGAACGCGGCGCTCGCGAAGGTGGCCCCGCGCTGGGCGGGCGTGACCGATCGCGACGCGGCGCACATCCTCGAGGCGTCGGACCCGGCCTAGCCTCACCACGCCTTCGAGAGGAATCACGTGCCCATCCCCGAGTTCATCGTCCGTCTGCGCCGAAAGATCGGCCACGACGAGCTGTGGCTGCCGGGGGTGGCCGCGGTCGTCCTCCGCGACGACGAGGTGCTGCTCGTGCGGCGGGCCGACAACGGTGCGTGGACGCCCGTGACCGGAATCGTCGAGCCGGGCGACGACGTCCACACCACCGCCGTGCGCGAGGTCCTCGAAGAGACGGGTGTGCACTGCGCCGTCGAGCGTCTGGTCTGGGTGCGGGCCGGATCGCCGACGGTGCACGCCAACGGCGACCGGGCCCGCTACCTCGACCACACGCTTCGCTGCCGCTGGGTGAGCGGCGAGCCGGCCGTCGGTGACGACGAGAACACCGACACCGGCTGGTTCCGACTCGACGCCCTCCCCGAGATGGGTCCGGTCCACCGAGAGCGGATCAGGGTGGCACTGGAGAACCCGCGGGACGTGCGGCTCGGGCCCTAGCGGCCGAGCCAACCCCCGTCGACCGCCAACACCTGCCCGTGCACGTACGCCGCCGCCGGACTCGCGAGGAACACCGCCGCACCGGCGATGTCCTCCGCGCTGCCCCAACGACCCGCCGGAATGCGCTCGAGGATCTGGCGGCTCCGCGTCTCGTCCTCGCGGAGCGCCTCGGTGTTGTCGGTCGCGATGTAGCCGGGCGCAATGGCATTGACGTTCACGCCGCGGCCGGCCCACTCGTTGGCCAGCGCCTTGGTGATGCCGGCGATGCCGTGCTTCGCCGCCGTGTAGCCGGGCACCGTCACACCCCCCTGGAAGCTGAGCAGGCTCGCGGTGAAGATGACCTTCCCGCTCCCCCGCTGGAGCATCGACCGGCCCACCTCGCGGGCCAGCACGAACGCACTCGACAGGTTCGTCTCGAGGACGTGGTCCCAATCCGCATCGCTGTGGTCGGCGGCCGGCGTACGCCGGATGGTGCCGGCGTTGTTGACCAGGATGTCCGCCCCGGTCAGCGATTCCGCCAGCTCCCGGGTCGCCGCCCGATCCGACAGGTCACACGCCAGCGGCGTGAACGAGCGACCGAGAGCGGTGATCTCGCGTTCGGCCCGACCGCCGGCCGGGCCGGTCGAGGAGACGCCGACGACGTCGGCGCCGGCGGACGCCAGGGCGATCGCGATCGCCTCGCCGATGCCGCGGCTCGCGCCCGTCACCGCCGCCGTCTTTCCCTCGAGGGAGAAGAGATCCGCGTGCTCCATGGTCGCCTCAGCGCAGCTCGGTGATCGGCGCGGGATCCATGTCGGTGTAGTCGAGGTTCTCCCCCGCCATCGCCCACACGAAGCTGTAGCTCGACGTGCCGAACCCGCAGTGGATCGACCACGGCGGCGAGATGACCGCCTGCTTGTCCGCCAGGAACACGTGGCGCGTCTCGGACGGCTCGCCCATCAGGTGCACGACGCGCTGGTCCTCCGGCAGCCCGAAATACAGGTAGCACTCGGTGCGGCGCTCGTGGACGTGCGCCGGCATCGTGTTCCACATCGAGCCCTTGGCGAGGTCGGTGACGCCGAGGACGAGCTGGCACGACGCGGCGCCGTCGGCGTGGATGTATTTGCGGATCGTCCGCTCGTTCGACGTCTCGATCGATCCCAGCTCGAGCGGCGCGGCCTGCTCGGCTGTGATGTGGGTCGTCGGGTGCTCGGCGTGCGCGGGCGCCGACGCCAGATAGAGCGCGGTGTCGCCGGCGAACGTCACGTCCTTGGTGCCGCGGCCGACATAGAGGACCTCTTTGGGCTGGAGCGTGTATGCCTGCCCGTCGCACGTCACCGTTCCCTCGCCCTCGCCGACGTTGACCACGCCGAGCTCGCGCCGCTCGCAGAAGTGTTCCGACCGGATCTCGTCGGGCGCCTCAAGCTTCACCGTCGCGCCACCCGGCAGGACGCCGCCGAGGATCATGCGGTCCTCCATCGCGTACGCCAGCGTCACCTTCCCCTGCTGGAAAAGATCGGTGACGACGAACCGGTCGTAGAGGTCGGCCGTGTCGAACAGCGTCATCTGGTCGGGGGCGGTGCTGGGACGGGTTTCCATGATCACTCCTGATGGTCGGTCTTGCTCGGTCAGGGTCGCGGGCCGGCGTTCCCGCGGGCCTCGCGTAGACCCTCAGCGTACGCACGCAACGCGAGCCCCTGACCCCAGGGCTGGATGCGATCGGTGCGGATCACCGCATAGCCGAACGGGATCAGTTGCAGGATCGTGCCCGCGCTCGTGCCGGCGAGGGTGCCGTCCGCGTCGACGTACGCGTGCACCGCCCGCAGCGCCAGGTCCGCCGAGGTCGTCCAGGACGCCTCGCCCAGCCCCAGTCGGCGCGCTCGGAACAGGGCGGCCGCGATCCCTGCAGCAGCAGAGGTCTCGGCGATCCCGGCGACCTCGGGATGGCCGTCGACGAGCACGTCCCACATGCCGTGCGCGGGCTGGTGGGCGACGAGCGCGGCGAGCTGGTGCGTGACCCGGTCACCCACCCGGCCCGCCAGGTCGTCGAGCTCGCCGTCGCCGAGTGCGCGCGCGGCCGTGACGACGTCGGTCGCCGACAGCGCCAGCCACGCGTTGGCGCGGCCCCAGTGACACCAGATCGTCTCCCCGCGGTGGCTGCCGTGGGCCATCAAGCCGTTGTCAGGGTGCTGCAGCACGTCGGCGTGGGCCAGCCACTGGCGCGCGACCTCCCGCGCCGGTTCCGGGTCGCCGCCCCGGATCGCCTTCTCCAGCAGGAAAAGACCCATCATGTGCACGGTGTCGGCCCAGACGCCGCCCGGCCAGTGCTCGATGGCGCCGTTCGGCGCCCGGGTCACCGAGGCCGACTCCAGCCAGCGGTCGAGCGCCGCCACCAGGTCGACGCGCCCGAGCCGCACGGCGGCCCCGCCCGGCGCCAGCGAGTTCACGTGGTCGGGACGAATGCCTGCCCGCCGGGCGTTGTCGAGGAACTCCCCCACGAACGCCGGGGTGTCGCGTCCGGCGGCGTCCGCCCAGTCGAGCAGCCCGTGCAGGACGACGCCCTCGCCCCAGAACCACCGGTGCAGGCGCATGGCCTCGGCCCGCTGCGCGATCCGGTCCCCCGTGGCGACCAGCTGTGCCACCGTCAGCGCCGCCGCAGGAGTACGCGGGGGCTCGGCCGCCTCGGCGACCGTCGGGTCCAGGCCGGGGTCGACCTCAGGTCTGTCGCTCACTTCAGGCTCCTCCCGCGGCGCAGGTCGATACGGTGTTCCAGCCCGTCGCAGCGCACCACCAGCTCGTCGCCCTCCACCGCACACCAGGGAGAGGCGAACGGCGCGAAGTCCTTGGGTGATCCGGATTCGCCAAGGTCCGGGCAGCGGCCGTCGACGAGGAACGGACCGTCCCACGACAGCGCATACGCGTGGCCCCTTCGCTGCACCGCAACCCGGTCGCGGCCCCACACCGGCTCGGGCAAGCCGGCCACGAAGCTCTCGAACGAGGCGTCACGATCGGAGTCCCCCACGACGCACACCCAGGCCCGGCCGTCCCCGTTCGGGACGAGCTCGTGGCATGCGTCCGGCCCACTGCGCGTGAGGGTGGCACCGCCGCGGCAGGCGAGGGCGACGAACCCGTGGCCGGAACGGCCCACGATCCAGTCGCCCCGCGTCGTCCAGGTGTCCATGCGCGAGGTGGGGAACCACGCGTGCGTGAACCCCATGGGATCCCCGTCCCGCAGGCGATACAGCCCCAGCAGCACCTCGCGGTGCTGGCGTACGCGCGGCAGCTCGCGGTTGCCCGCCCAGGTGTTGGGCCGCGCCGACGGCGAGGTCGAGGTGTTGGGCGCATGCGTCACGAACACCTGGCACTCGGGCCCCAGGGTCGCACCCCAGATGTGCTCCTGCAGGCCCGGCAGGCCGGGGCGGTAGTCCTGCGCGGATGCCAGCATCACGTGGGGGGTGGTGAAGATCGCGGTCTCGGAGCCGAACTGCCGATCGAGCAGGTCGTGCTCGAACAGGTGGCGTCCCCGATAGCGCTGCACGGCCCAGTACGCCTCCGGCTGGGCCACCGCGATGCGTGCGGCGACCTCGGGGACCCGATAGGCCTCCGCCGTCGCGACGACCGCGGCTGGCAGCGTCTGGTCGTTCAACGCGCCCACCCCGAAAACGGCCCACGAGATCGGCGCGGTCTCCTCGAGCCGCGACGACCGCAGGGTCTGCACATAGCTGCGCCCGTGGGCCGAGCCGTGGATGCCGCGCCACGAATTGGCGGCCAGCGAGATGAGGACGCGGTCGGCGAGGCCGGCCGCCAGGGTGCGCAGCTCCGCGTCGTGCGCGTGCTCGGCCAGCGACACCAGTGCGAGGGTGTCGATGGCGAGGTAGGCATTGGAGTCGAACTCGCTGAACCCGCCCGCGAGGCGCGCGCGGATCCAGCCCGTCGCCAGCCGACGACCGTGGTCGGCGTGTTCGGCGCCGGTTCGGCCGTCGTTGGAGAAGACGCGGTCGGGCAGGAGCTCGCCGACGAGCAACTCGGCGGTGTGCCACACCAGCTGGTGGTTCTCGGTGAACCAGCACATCGCGTCGAGGCCGGGCTCGTCGATCCAGTACTTCATCGCGGCGAGTGCGTCGAGGACCTCGTCGCGCAGGCCGGGCGCCCACTGCGCCGCGTCGGTGCGGTGCAGCAGGTTCACCAACCCGACGATCTCGAAGTCGGCGCAGTCGCAGCGCTCCCGCACCATGCGCAGTGCGGTGGCCACGTCGTCCGGCACGATCGAGCGGTCCGGGTCGAGGGCGAAGCCCGCGAGGGCCGCGCCCACGCCGCCGAGAGCGGCCGCGTGCTCGAGGAACTCGCGCCGCCACGTCGCCGGTTCGCCCTCCGGTGCGCCTCGATAGCGTTCCGGCAGGCGCCCGACCGGGAAGGTCCGGGCGATCGGCACGCGCACGGGGTCGGTTCCGTCGAGGCGGACGGTCACCGTGGCGAACCTGTCGAGCAGTCCGCTCGGCGACGGTTGGACGCAGTCGACGGTGACGGGCGCGTCACGCAGCACGACACGTTCGGTGCCGGTGGCGGACGCCACGTCGAGCGTCACGCCTGGCGGCCCGACGAGCCGGAGGGAGCCGTCCAGGCTGCCCCAGCCGTCCGTCCCGACGGCGGCGAGCACTCGCTCGGCCACGGCGCTGTCCCATTCGTCGGCCCCGGGCGACGGCACGACGACCCGCACGGGAAGGCCGTCGATGCGTACGCGGAGCACCTGCCGGCACTCGCGGAACGCGACCTGCCACAGCACCACCACGAGCGTGGAGGTGCGCGAGGGCAGGAAGACCTCCACGGTCGTCTCGGCCGGTTCCTGGTAGGTCACGGCGTCACTCGAGGCGATGGGTTCACCGTTCAGGAAGGCCTTCCAGGGCCCCGTCGACGCGATGCGAAGGCGGCGCCGGTCGGCCTGGTCGACCTCGAAGACCGTGGCGGCGGCGGAGACCCGGTAGACCGGTGTGAAGCAGAACTGGCTCCAGTCGACGAGGCCGTCGTCGCTGCAGTGCCAGCGCTCCCAGGTCGCCTCGTGGGAGCGGTCCCCCCACGCGTACGCCACCGGCCCGCCGGCGACCGGACCGCCGACGGGCGGGTGCTCGCCCAGCGGCCGGCGGCGGTGCAGCGCTTCCTTGCATGGCGTGACATCCGGGCCGTTGGTGAGCACCCACCGGCCCAGTCCCGCGGGGGTGTCCTGCCACGGCGACCCGGTGGGAGCGAGCACGGCATCCAGGTCGTCGGCCGGCTCCTCCCACGCCGGCGTGACCAGCCAGTCGCGGACGGTGCCGCGCTCGTCGAGCGCGTGCACCGTCCGGTCGGAGACGGGCGACACGGTCATTTCAGGCCGGTGTTGGCGATGCCGGTGACGATCTGGCGCTGCAGGAACAGGAAGATGATGATCACGGGGATCATCGACACCACAGACATCGCGAGGATGTAGTTGAACGGCACCGACTGCTGGCTGTTGAACTGGGCCAGGGCGACCGGAAGGGTGTACATGTCCTGGTTCTGGCTGATGATCAGCGGCCACAGGAAGTCGTTCCAGCGCCACATCACCGAGAAGATCGTGACGACGGCGATGGGCGGACCGCACAGGGGCAGGACCACCCGCAGGAACGTCCGGAACTCCCCCGCGCCGTCGACCCGGGCGGCCTCGATGAGTTCGTCCGGCAGGCCCAACATGAACTGACGCAGGAGGAACACACCCGTCGGCGTCGCCGCCGGCGGGATGATCAGGCCCAGATAGCTGTTCACCAGACCCAGGTTCGCCGCGACCTGATAGACGGGGATCAGGATGACCTGCAGTGGCACCATGATCGTCGCCAACACCAGCAGGAACAGGAGATTGCGCCCGCGGAAGTTGTATTTCGCGAGGCCGTAGGCGCACATCGTGTTGATCACCACGGTCAGCAGCGTCGCGCCGACCGTGACGATCACCGAGTTCTTCAGATAGGTCGCGAACTGGAACTGTTCGATCGCCTCGGTGTAGTTGGTCGGGGCGAAGCTCTCCGGCAGGGGGCGCGGCGGGATCATGCCGAGCTCCGCCTGCGACTTGAAGCTGGACAGCAGCGTCCACACCAGCGGGGCCAGGATGATGATCGCCATCGCCACCAACACCACATAGCGCACGACGGCCCAGGTGGCCGGGGGCTTGTTGCGGTCCGAACCGACCCAGGTCGGCTCCTTCTTCACGGGACCGTCGCCCCCAGCCGTCGAGTCATCCTCGATGCCGCGGCGCGGCTCGCTCGCCGTCGTGCTCATGCGGCCTCCTGCCGTCGCCCGTTGAGGTAGTTGATGAGCGTGAACGCGAACACACACACGAACAGGATCACGCCGCCCGCGAAGCCAAGCCCATAACGGATCGGGCTCTCGAAGGCACGCTCATAGATGTATTGCACGATCAGCGTCGTCGCCCCGACGGGTCCACCGCCGGTCAGGGTGTAGATGAAGTCGAACGACTGGAAGCCCGAGATCGTCGACAGGATGAGCACGACCAACGTCGTCGGTCGCAGCAGCGGCCACGTGATCTGGAGGAACCGCTGGATGCCGGTCGCGCCGTCGACCTTGGCGGCCTCGTAGACATTGCCGTCGATCCCCTGCAGGCCCGACAACATGATCAGCGTGTAGAAGCCCGTGTGCATCCACAGGCTGACGAGCACCACCACGATGAGCGTGAGCCGCCCGTCGGTGAGCCAGCCCGGCTGTGGCAGCCCGATCGCCCCCAACATGATGTTGAGCAGGCCGTTGCCCCGGTCGAGGATCCAGTTCCACAGCAGACCCACGACGACCGCCGACAGCAGCGCCGGCAGGAACAGGATGCTCCGGAAGAACGACCGGCCCGGGAACGCGTCGTTGAGCAGCACGGCGAACAGCGTCGACAGAATCACTGTGAGACCGACGAAGCCGACAGTGAACAGCACCGTGTGCCAGAACACCTGGCCGAACTCCTTGCTGTTCACGAGCTCGGTGAAGTTGGCGATGCCGACGTAGGTGAACCTGCGTCCGTTGGTGGAGTCGTACAGCGAATAGTTGAACATGTTCAGCGCCGGCCAGATCGTGAAGATGCCGAACACCAGCATGTTCGGAAGCACGAAGAGGTAGGGCGCGATGTTCTTGGGCGTGAAGATCGGGCGCCGACGACGGCGGCCCTGCTCGGGGGCCGCCGTCGTCGCCGCGCTCTTCGCGGCATCGGGATTACTTCGTGGCATCCTTCAAAGCCTTCTCCGCGCCCGCCTTGATGTTGGCCGCCGCACCCTCGGGCGTGCCCTTGCCGGCCAGAACCGCCGACAGCTCGTTCTGGATCGACTTCGCGCCCGCGCTGAACGCCGGCGAGTAGGACGAGGCGAAGGCCGCCTCGGGGGTCTTCGACACGTCGTCGAGGAAGACCTTCATGTCATCGGCGCGGCTGGTGTATTTCACCCCGCCCGTGATCAGGTCCTTGCGCGTCGGCAGGAAGTTGGCCTCGGCCGACATCTGCTCCTGCGATTCCTTGCTGTTCATGAAGGCGATGAACTCGGCCGCCAGCTTCTGCCGCTTGGACTGCTTGAACGCCGCCATGAACTTGCCGCCGGGGAAACCGCCACACTCGACCTGGCAGGGGTTCGGCACGGCCTTCCACTCGAACTTGGCGCTCTTGGCGAACGCCGCGACCTGCCAGTTGCCGGAGATGTAGACCGGCGCCTGCTGGGCCAGGAAGATCTCGTTGGCCGCCTTGTATTTCGAGCCGGACTGGATGAACAGGTCCTTGGGCATGGCGCCGGACTGGTTCAGGTCGTTGAACTTCTTGATGGCCTCGGCGCCCTTCGCCGGGTCGAACGCGACCGACTTGCCGTCGGCGCTGAACAGCGTCGTGCCGTACTGGCTGAACATCGTCGAGACGCGGTGGCCGGAGACGTCCATCGCCAGCGCGTACTCGGTCTTGTTGGCGTCCTTCACCTTCTTGGCGGCCTCGGCCATCTCGTCCCACGACTTCCAGGGCTTCTCCTTGGTGGGCGGCTCGACGCCGGCCTTCTTGAACTGCTCCACGTTGACCATGGGGCCGTTCATCGTGAGGTCGCTCGGGACGGCGATCAGCTCGGCGCCGTTGTGGGTGATCGGGTCGGCACCCTGCAGGAACTGCCCGTCGAGCGCGGCCTTCTGGGTCTGGCTGAGGTCGAGGAGGTCGTTCTTGAACGGCGTCAGGGCCGCCAGTCGGGCGACGTCGGGCGCGTTGCCGCCGGCGAGCCGGGCCTGCAGCTGGGTCTCGATGTTGGCGAACGGCACGATCTCGATCGTGACCTTCGCGCCGCTCTTCTCCTCGAACTTCTTGACGAGGTTGCGCGTCGCCTGCTCGTCGGGCCCGTCAGTGAAATAGAGGTAGGTGAGGTTCTTGTCCTCAGGCGCCTGCTGCTTCGGCTCGTCGGTGGAGCCCCCCGGCGCGCAGGCGGACATCGTCATGGCGCCCGCGACAGCGAGGGCGCCGAACACTGTGGCGAACTTCTTCATGACTTTCCTTTCGTGGTGGAGCTTCCAGCCGTCTTCGGGTGGTCTTGGATCGCGTGCGCGGTGGGCGGGCAGCCCAGGCGCAGGCTGATGTCGCGCGCGGTGTCGCGGACACGGGATGCGAGCTCGTCGAGCCGCGGTTCGATGCGGTCCCGCGGACCGGCGACCGAGATCGCGCTGACCGGCAGCTCGCGATGGTCGAGGACGGCCGCGCCCACGCACATGACCGCGCGGTCCTGCTCGCCGTCATCGATGGCGAAGCCGCGCGCCCGGCAGGTCTCGATGTCGGCGAGGAACGACGCAGCGTCGGTGTGGGAGGTCTTGGT
Organism: Mariniluteicoccus flavus; assembly: GCF_054776655.1. Classification (NCBI taxonomy): domain Bacteria; kingdom Bacillati; phylum Actinomycetota; class Actinomycetes; order Propionibacteriales; family Propionibacteriaceae; genus Mariniluteicoccus; species Mariniluteicoccus flavus. Next base: position 83,361 of record NZ_BAAHBN010000007.1, read on the forward strand.
CAAACCGACGAACGCGAGGCGGTCCACCAGCGCCCGCAGGTCGTCGGGGTGGAGGGCGGCCGCGTACGCCTTGCCCAGCGAGGTGACCTCGAGCGGGCGCCGCAGGCCCAGGAGCCGGCGTACGCCGACCACGTGGTCACTGCGGTCCTCGTGGGCGACGTAGATGATCTCGGGGCCGTCGACGATGGCCATCAGCACCGATTCGTCGATCTCGTCGGCGAGCCCGCGCATCAACTGGCGACCCATCTCCCAGGGGTCGGACTGGGTCAGTGCCGTCATGCCGAGCAGGATGGCCGTGCTGCCGAGCGTGACCCTGCTCGTGGCCGTCGAATCCCAGCTGACCAGGCCGTGGTCGCGCAGGACTCCAAGAATGCGGTAGGCGGCGCTGCGGCTCACGTCGACCGCCTCCATGAGCTCACCCACCGTGGGTCGGCTCCCGCCGGCGAGGTGATCGAGGATGGCCAGGCCGCGTTGGAGCGTGCCGGACGGGGTGGCGTCGTCTCCGTGGGGCCGGTCCCCCACGGGCGCCATGCCGCTCCGCATGTCGGTCACGCTTCTCCCTGTCCGCTCAGTGATACGTCGTACCGCTGACAGGGATAAGCCTAGGCCAGGCGTACGGCTGGCGGGAAGGGTCAGGCGCCGTCGTGGTCGAATCGTAACCTTCGGCCGGGGCCCGGCCTGCTGAGGGTTCACAGGGTCACACAGCGCCCATGGTGTCCACATTGTGATACCGCGTCTCATTCCATGGAATGAGAGTTGGCGCATTTGCCTATGGGGCGATTGAGTAGGCACATCGGACCACCCGAGGACCAACGCCGACGGTGGCGACGGCCTCCTGCGGCCCGACCCGAGCCGGCATCGACGCCGACCCCGCCCGAGCGGGAGCGCGCCTGCGGTTCGCCGCCTGCACGCTGCCCGCACCAGCACGTGAAAGGCATGACCATGACCGCACCCGCGCTCATCCTGCTCGCCAACGGCTCCACCGACCCCAGGGTCGGCGAGGTCGTCCACACGATGCGTGTGGGCATGCAGACGATGCGCCCGGAGATTTCGGTCCACGTCGCCTTCCTCGACCACTGCCCGCCGAGCGGACCGCAGGTGATCTCCCGCATCGCCCGGACCCAGACGCGTGAGGTCGTGTTCGTGCCCCTGAACCTGTCGTCGGTGTTCGCCGACTCCCCCGCGATCGACGCCATGGTGGAGAAGGTGCGCGCGAGCCACCCCGACATGTCGTTCACCGTCGCCCGCCCGCTGGGTCCCGAGGCGGGCCTGCTGAACCTCGTCGACCAGCGGCTGCGCGAGGCACTCGGCCGGGCGAATGCCACGGAACTCGACGGCCTGGTGCTGACGTGTGAGGGCACCCACGACCAGCGCAGCCAGGCGCTGCTGGCCCGCCGCGCCCGCCAGTGGTCGTTGCACCACAAGCTCCCCGTGGTCGTGGCGTCCGCCAACGGCTCGGGCCCCTCGACGGTGCAGGCGATCGCCTCGTTGCGCTCGCAGGGGCGCCGCCACATCGCGGTCGGCTCGTTCCTGCTCACGCCGGGCGAGGCGTGGTCGTTGCAGCGCGCCGCCGCCCTGCGCGCCGGCGCAGTCGCGGTTTCCGACCCGCTGGGCGCCGAGGACGAGATCATGGACCTCGCGTGGGGCCGCTATGCGGTCGCGTCGATGGACCTGCTCGACTTCGGCTTCGCCGAGGCCACCGAGGAGACGCCGGCCCGGCGCCACCTGCACGTGGTGGGCGCCTGACGCATCAGATGTCTGCACCGTGCCGCGTACTCACGGCACGGTGCACACATATCTGCGGCCAGAGCACGCTCTGGGCTGCCCAGTCCACCCACGGGCCCTCAGAACTCGCGCAGCCTGGGCCGCTGTGTCGCAGGCGTGCCCGGCCGTGTCCCGCCAGCCATAGCGGAGCGTGAGCTTCCCGTCCTCGGCATTGCGGTTGTCGCGGCGCGCATCCCGGAAGGCGCCCTCACCCGCATGACCCAACCTCCCGTCGAGCTCATAGACCACGGCGTGGGCGTCATCGACCAGATCGGCGCGGCCGCCCGCCAGTGGCACCTGGCGCAGTGTCGCCGGGAGCCCGTGGGCCCTCAGGACGTCGCGGAGGAACCGCCGCTCAAGCGGACTCTCGGTCCCGGCCTCGACCTCGGCGAGCATCTCCGCCAGCAGGCCCCGACGCGGCTGCCTCGCACGGCGCTCCAGGGCTCGGCGCAGCGCAGCCGACCGGGCGCCCCCGCGACTCGCCTTCGCGAGCCACCCCACCATCCCGTCGACATCTGACCCCGCGCACAGGTCCAGGGCCGTCGTCACAGGGTCGGTGCAGCCCGGGCGCTGCGTCGGACGCCGCCCCAGCGTGTCGCTGAGGTAGCGCACACGGCCGAACGGCCGTGGCTGGGCGCCTCGCGGGACCCAGACCTCCACCATGCGCGGTGGTTGCGTCACCCAGCCCAACAGGTACGCGGCTCCCTCGAACCCCACCGCCGACCGGTCGCCGCCGCGGAGCGTGCCGGCGTACGCCCACGCCCGGAGGCTCGGCTCGCCGGGGTGGGTGAAGAGCAACTCCGGGGCGAGCCGGCTCCATCCATGACGGAGGAGCCGGGCGATGGAGTGCCGGGTGTCCTCCGGACCTGCCTGCACCGTGCCGCGTACTCACGGCACGGTGCAGACATATCAGCTCGCCTCCACCCGCTGCTTCTCCTCCTCCACGTCGAACGTCGCCCCCGGCCACTGCGGGTCGACCTCGCGCAGCGTCTCCAGCAGCAGGCGGGTGACGGCCCAGTCGCGATACCACTTGCGGTTCGCCGGCACGTGGAACCACGGCGCAGCATCGGGGTTGCACCGCTCGAGCAACTCTGCGTACGCCTCCATATACGCCGGCCACTTCGACCGCGAGTCGACGTCGCCCGGGTTGTACTTCCAATGCTTCTCGGGGTTCTCCAGGCGCTCCATCAGACGCGCCTTCTGCTCGTCGTGGCCGACGTTGAGGAAGCACTTGATGACCCGCGTGCCGGACGCCACGACCTCGGCCTCGAACTCGTTGATGAGGTCATAGCGCTTGCGCCACTCGTCCTCGGCCACCAGCGAGTCGACGCGCACCACGAGCACGTCCTCGTAGTGGGAGCGGTCGAAGATGCCGATCATGCCGGGCCCCGGGAGCTCCTTGCGGATGCGCCACAGGAAGTCGTGCTTGCGCTCCTCGGCCGTGGGTGCCTTGAACGCCTTGAGTTGGATGCCCTGAGGATCGACCAGGCCGACCGAGTGACGGATCACGCCGCCCTTGCCGGAGGTGTCGAGCCCCTGCAGGATCAGCAGCACCCGGGGGTCGGGATCGCCCTCGATGCGGCCGTTGGCGTACAGGCGTTCCTGGAGGTCGGACAGCTCCGGTCCCATCGCCGCGGTCTGGTCCTCGGCGTCGTCCTTGCCCTTGCCCGGATAGCCCGGCGTGGCGTCCGGATCGAGGGCGCCCATGTCGATGCTCCCCTGCGGGACGCGCAGCAGCGTACGCAGGTCCAGGTCGTCGTCGGTCTTCTTCGCCGTGTTCTTCTTCGCCATTGGGACAGTGTGCCGGAGCCCTCCCGCGCGCTCACTCGGGGTCGGCCGCGCCCTTCTTCGCCCTGCTCGGCTGCACCCGACTGGGCTCGCCGGGCATCTTCGGATATTCCGGCGGGTAGGGCATCTCGCCCTCCCCCGCCGCGTCGTCCCGGGCGTACCACTCCAGCGCCGTGGCGATGGTGCCGGGCGTGGCCGCGTACAGGGGTGCCCACACGTCGCCGCGCTCGGCGAACCGAGCGGGCATCGTCACGACGGTGAAGTCGTCGGGCGTCACGTCGCCCAGCTCGTCCCAGGTCAACGGAGCGGAGACGCGCGCCTCGGGCACGGGCCTGATGGAGTACGCCGACGCGATCGTCCGGTCGCGCGCCATCTGGTTGAAGTCGACGAAGATGCGGGCTCCCCGCTCCTCCTTCCACCAGTGGGTCGTGACCTTCTCCGGAAGGCGACGCCCCAGCTCGCGGCCGAGGGCGATGACCGCGTGGCGCGCATCGATGAACGAGCAGCCCTCGACCGGCACGAAGACGTGCACGCCGCGGCCGCCGCTGGTCTTGGGCAGCCCCTCGAGGCCCGCATCCGCCAGCACCTCGCGCAGCGCGTACGCCGCCTCCACGGCGTCGCCGAAATCGGTGCCGGGCTGGGGGTCGAGGTCGATGCGGAGCTCGTCGACCCGCTCGGTGTCGGCCATGCGGACGGGCCACGGGTGGAACCGCAGCGTGCCGAGATTGGCCATCCACGCCAGGGTCGCGGGCTCGGTCGGACACACCTCCTCGGCGGTCCGCCCCGAGGGGAACGCGATCGTGCCCGTCTCGACCCACTCGGGTGCGCCCTTCGGCACGCGCTTCTGGTAGAACGCGTCGCCGCCGTCACCCATGCGGGTCACCAGTTTCATGCCGGGGCGTACGCCGCCGGGCCAGCGCTCCATCGTGGTGGGCCGCTGGAACAGCGCAGCGAGCAGGCCGTCGCCGACGGCGAGGCAGTAGTTCACCACGTCGAGCTTCGTCAGCCCGAGCTCGGGGAAATAGACCTTGTCGGGCGAGGAGACGTGTACGCTGCGCTCCCCCACCTCGATCTCGACGGCTTTGGCGGGCATCGTCTCTCCCTTCGTCCGCTGCACGGCAGCCTAGGGCCCGCTCACTAGAATCGACCCATGACCAGCGAGGAGACCTTCCGCCCGACCGTGCTGAAGACCGAGGACGAGTGGCGCGCCCAGCTCGACGACCTCGAATACCACGTGCTGCGCGAGGCCGGCACCGAGGCGCCCGGCATCGGCGAATACACCGACACGACCACCGAGGGCGTCTATCACTGCAAGGCGTGCGACGCCGAGCTGTTCCGCAGCGAGACCAAGTTCGAGTCCCACTGCGGCTGGCCGTCGTTCTTCTCGCCGCTCGCCGACGACCGCGTGCGCTACATCCAGGACGATTCGCTCCCGGGGCGCCCGCGCGTCGAGGTGCGCTGCGGCACGTGCGGCTCCCACCTCGGCCACGTGTTCGAGGGCGAGGGCTACGAGACGCCGACCGACCTGCGCTACTGCATCAACTCGATCGCGATGCGGCTGGAGCCGGCGAAGGGCTGATCAGCCCCGCCAGGACTCCACGATCTCGCGTAGCTCGCGGCGCCGTCCGCTGTAGAACGGGACCTCGACGCGCACGTGGCGACGGGCGCCCGAGGCCCGCAGGATGCGCATCAGGTCGACGATGCGGCCCATCTCGTCGGCCTCGAACGCGAGGATCCACTCAAAGTCGCCCAGCGCGAACGACTGCATGGTGTTCGCGCGCACGTCGGGATAGTCGCGGCCCATCTGGCCGTGCTCGACCAACAGGGCGCGGCGCTCGGCCTCGGGCAGGAGATACCACTCGTAGGACCGCACGAACGGATAGACGCACAGGTGGTCGCGCACCGTCTCGTCGGCCATGAACGCCGGCACGTGCGACTTGTTGAACTCCGCCGGGCGGTGGACCGCGAGCTGCGACCAGACCGGCTCGAGCGCGCCGCCGAGGCCGCTGGCGCGCAGCACGTGGTAGGCCTTCTGCAGCGTCTCGTAGTCGGGCGCGTGCCACCACACCATGAGGTCGGCGTCGGCGCGCAGGCCCGCGACGTCATACCAGCCGCGGATCACCAGGTCGAGCCCCTCGCCGGCCTTCTCGAGCGCCGCCAGCGCCTCGTCGGCCAGTGCGGCGTCCACGATGTCGGTGCGCCGGAAGACCGACCACATCGTGTAGCGCTGTTGCTCGTTGATCGCCTTGATCTCGGCAGCCCTGCTCACTGGTTCTCCTTCGTGTTCTCGCGCGCCGCGCGGCGCAGCTGCGGTCCTTCGGCGTGGACGAGCTCGACCACGCGGGTGAGCACCGTCGGGTCGGCCGTCGGCGGTACGCCGTGGCCGAGGTTGAAGATGTGGCCCGGCGCGGCGGCGCCGGCGGTGATGACCGCGCGTACGCGGTCGGCGATGACCTCCCAGGGGGCCCCCAGGAGTGCGGGGTCGAGGTTGCCCTGGAGTGCGTACGCCCCGTCGAGCCGCCGGTTGGCGTCGTCGAGCGGGATGCGCCAGTCGACGCCCACGACGTCGGCGCCCGCCTGGCCCATGAGGTGGAGCAGCTCGCCGGTGCCGACGCCGAAGTGGATGCGCGGGACGCCGCGCTCGCCGATGCGGTGGAGCACGCTCGAGGCGTGCGGCATCGCGTACGCCCGGTAGTCGTCGGCCGACAGCGCGCCGGCCCAGGAGTCGAACAGCTGGACGGCGCGTGCGCCGCCCGCGACCTGGGCCTCGAGGAAGGTGGCCGACATGTCGGCCAGCCGCGTGCAGAGCGCGTGCCAGGTGTCGGGGTCGCCGACCATGAGGGCCTTCGTGCGTGCATAGTCCTTGCTGGGGCCGCCCTCGACCAGATAGCTCGCCAGGGTGAACGGCGCGCCGGCGAAGCCGATCAGGGGCGTCTCGGCCTCGGCGCCGCCGAGCTCCTCGACGACCATCGCCGCGGCCTCGGTGACGAAGCCGAGCTGGTCGACCGCGAGCGGCGGCAGCGCGTCGACGTCCGCGCGGGAGGCGATGGGGTTCGCGATCACGGGACCGCGGCCGGGCACGATCTCCAGGTCGACGCCCGCAGCCTTCAGCGGGACGACGATGTCGGAATAGAAGATCGCCGCGTCGACGCCGTGCCGGCGTACGGGCTGCATCGTGATCTCGCGCACCAGGTCCGGCGTCGCGCAGGCGTCGAGCATCGTCGTGCCCTCGCGCACCTCGCGGTATTCGGGCAGCGAGCGGCCGGCCTGGCGCATGAACCACACGGGGACGCGGTCGTCGTCCTGCTGGCGGGTGGCCGCGGCCAGCAGCGCGGACGTGGGCGAGGAAGAGGTCACCGCGCCATCCTGCCACGCGCGCCGCGCCCACCGGTCCCGCGACGACGTGACGTCGCGTACACCGTGCGCGCACCCGACCCGCCCGGCGCGCCTGCCCGGCCGAGCGGACACTTGTGCCTACTCTCGACGGGTGGCCGCAACCAGTGATTCCGTGATGGTCCCCCGCCCCTTCAGCCGGGTCGTGGCCGACATCGCCGACCATGCCTGGCGACCCGAGATCTCGGTCGAGGAGATGCCGGCACCCCAGCGCATCGCCCCGTACGCGGCGGCGATGACCGCCGACGTGTTCAGCGCCGACGTCGAGGTCGGCAACGGCCGTCTGGTGCTGTTGCACGACCCCCGCGGCAACGAGTCGTGGCAGGGGACGTTCCGCTGCGTGACGTATGCGAAGGCCGATGTCGAGCCCGAGATGGTCACCGACCCCCTGCTGGCGAGCGTGGGCTGGTCGTGGCTGATCGACGCCCTGGAGGCCCACGGGGCCGAACACATCCTGCCGAGCGGCACCGTCACGTCGGTGAACTCCGAGTCGTTCGGCGGCATGGAGGACGAGCTGCCGCGCGCCGAGGTCGAGATCCGCGCGTCGTGGACACCGGTGCTGGGCGAGGACGGATCAGGCCTCGCGCCCCACCTGTCCGCCTGGGCCGACCTGCTCTGCACCACCGCCGGCCTCCCCCCGCTGCCGGCCGGCGTCGTGATGATGCCGTCGCGGCGCGGGAACGCGCGGTGAGCGACGCGGAGGAGTCCCCCGGCGCCGACGCCGTCGAGGTTCCCGAAGCCGCCGAGCTTCCCGTCCTCGCCGCCCCCGCCGACGGGGTCCCGCCCGTGGTCGACACGCCCGAGGCGCTCGCGGCGACGATCGAATCCCTGCGCAGCGGCACCGGACCGGTCGCCGTCGACGCCGAGCGCGCCCACGGGTTCCGCTATTCGACCCGGGCCTATCTGCTGCAGCTGCGGCGCGAGGGATCCGGCACCCATCTGGTCGACCCCGTCGCGTTCCGTGACGCGCCTTCCGAGGCGGACCTGTCGGCGCTTGGGGAGGCCATCGCCGACGCCGAATGGATCATCCATGCCGCCACCCAGGACACGCCGTGCCTCGTCCAGGTGCGCATGGTCCCCACCACCATCTTCGACACCGAGCTCGCCGGCCGCCTGCTGGGCCTGCCGCGCGTGGGCCTGGGCGCCCTGATCGAGCACTACTTCGGCCTGCGGCTGCTCAAGGAACATTCGGCGGCCGACTGGTCGACGCGCCCCCTGCCCGACTCGTGGCTGGCGTACGCGGCCCTCGACGTGGAACTGCTCATCGAGTTGCGGAACCTCATCGAGGCCGACCTCGAGCGCGCCGGCAAGGACGGCTGGGCGCGCGAGGAGTTCGCCCACCTGGTGGAGAAGTCGACCCGTCCAACCGTCGAGCGCGTCGACCCGTGGCGCCGACTGTCGGGAATCCACGGCGTACGCACCCCGGCCGGCATGGCCGTGGCCCGAGAGCTCTGGCACACCCGCGACGAGATCGCCCGCCGCCTCGACCGCTCCCCCGGCAAGATCCTGCAGGACAAGGCGATCTCCGAGGTCGCGGGGGCGAAGGAGCCCGGCCGCGGGAGCGTACGCGCCCACGCGGGGTTCCAGCGTCGCGCGGCGAAGCGCTACGAGGCCAACTGGATCGCGGCAATCGAGCGCGCGCAGGCGCTGACCAAGAAGGAGCTGCCGCCGGTGCACCTCGCGCCCGACGGCCCGCCCCCGCCCCGCACGTGGGAGAACAAGGACCCGGTCGCCCACGGGCGCTTCCTGCGGCTGCGGGAGACGATCAACGAGCTCGCGACCGAGCACGACCTGCCCGCGGAGAACCTGTTGACGCCCGACACCTGGCGCCGGCTGGCCTGGAAACCACCGGCGCGGGCCGACGAGGCCGCGGTGGACGCGTTCCTGATCGCCCACGAGGCGCGGGACTGGCAGCGAGGCATCGTGGTGGGTCCGTTGACGGCGGCGTTGGAAGACTGACCGCCCACGTTGGCTGAGCGAGCGCCAGCGAGTCGAAGCCTCCTTCGACTCGGCCGCAGGCGGCCTCGCCCAGGCAACGTACCTGAGATTTCCCGCGCCGTTCCTTCCCCCGCGATGCTACCTGTGAGTAACATCACCGTATGCCACGTGAAATCCACGACGTCGTCTTCGTCGACGGCGTACGAACCCCTTTCGGCAAGTCCGGCTCGCTGTATGCCGAGACCCGCGCCGACGACCTGGTGGTGCACTGCATCCGCGAGCTGATGCGACGCCACCCCGAGCTGCCCGCCGACCGCATCGACGAGGTCGCCATCGCCGCGACCACGCAGACCGGTGACCAGGGCCTGACCATCGGCCGCACCGCTGCCATGCTGTCGGGCCTGCCGAAGTCGGTGCCCGGCTTCGCGATCGACCGCATGTGCGCCGGCGCGATGACCGCCGTCACCACGACGGCCTCCGGCATCGGCGTCGGCGCCTATGACGTCGTCATCGCCGGCGGCGTCGAGCACATGGGCCACCACCCCATGGGCGAGGGCGCCGACCCCAACCCGCGCTTCGTCGCCGAGAAGATCGTCGACGAGTCGGCGCTGGTGATGGGAAAGACGGCCGAGAACCTCCACGACCGCTTTCCCGCCATCACCAAGCGCCGCTGCGACGAGTTCGCGGTGCTCAGCCAGGACCGCGTCCAGCAGGCGTACGCCGACGGCGTCATCCAGGAGTCCCTCGTGCCGGTCGGCGTACGCTCCGTCGAGCTCGGCTGGGGCCTCGCGACGGCCGACGAGCCGCCGCGCCCCGGCACGACCGTCGAGGCGCTCGCCGATCTGAAGACCCCGTTCCGCCCGCACGGCAACGTCTCCCCCGGCAACGCCGCGGGCCTCAACGACGGCGCCACCGCCTGCATCCTCGCCTCGGGCGAGGCCGCCGAGGAGCTGGGGCTCCCGGTCGCCATGAAGCTCGTGGGCTTCGCCTTCGCCGGCGTCGACCCCGCGGTGATGGGCGTGGGCCCGGTGCCCGCCACCGAGAAGGCCCTCGAGCGCGCCGGGCTGACCATCGACGACATCGGCGCGTTCGAGATCAACGAGGCGTTCGCCGTGCAGGTGCTCGCGTTCCTCGACCACTTCGGCATCGACCAGACCGACCCGCGGGTCAACCCCTATGGCGGGGCCATCGCGCTCGGGCACCCGCTGGCGAGCTCCGGCGTACGCCTGATGATCCACCTGGCGCGCCAGTTCCGCGAGCGGCCGGAGGTGCGCTACGGCATCACGACGATGTGCATCGGGCTCGGCATGGGCGGCACGGTCATCTGGGAGAACCCCCACTTCGCGAAGGAGGTCGCGCGATGAGCGCCGATCTGTATCCCGACCTCGACGCGCTGCTCGACGAGGCCGCGGCCGCGTCGGCCGACCACGAGGTCATCACCCGCGCGATCGGCCGTGACGTCCAGCTCCCCCGCGGCGCCGGGACGGCCGTGCTGATCACGCTCGACAACGGGCTGGACCACACCCGGCCGAACACGTTCGGTCCCGGCTCGCTGCGCGAGCTCAGCCGTACGCTGGACCAGGCCCTGGCCCGCGACGACATCGCGGCCATCGCCATCACGGGCAAGCCGTTCATCACCGCGGCGGGCGCCGACCTGTCGCAGGCCGGGAAGATCGCCAGCCGCGACGAGGCCGTACGCATCGCCCAGCTCGGCCACGGCACGTTCTTCAAGCTCGCCGAGTCGACGATCCCCACGTTCGCGTTCGTCAACGGGCTGGCTCTCGGCGGCGGGTTCGAGGTCGTGCTGAACTGCCACTACCGCACGATCAACGCGTCGGCCCCGGCGATCGCCTTCCCCGAGGTCTTTCTCGGCATCCTGCCGGGCTGGGGCGGCACCTACCTGCTGCCGAACCTCGTCGGCCCGGAGAAGGCCGTCGAGGTCATCATCGGCAATGCGCTGGGCAACAACAGGATGCTGACCGGCGCGCAGGCGTACGAGGCGGGTTTCGCCGACGCGATGTTCGACGGCGCCGACTACCTCGCCCGCTCGATCGACTGGATGGCGGGCGTCGTGACGGGTGAGATCACGGTCGAGCGGCCCGACGTGCCGCGCGACGAGGCCAACTGGGACGCGGCGATCAAGGCAGGCAGGAAGATCGCTGACGCCAAGGTCGCCGGCACCGCTCCTGCGGCCTATCGCGCGCTGGACTGCATCGCCGCGGCCCGTACGCTGGGCCGCGCCGAGGCGTACCGCAACGAGGACGAGGGCCTCGCCGACCTCGTGATGACCGAGGAGCACCGGGCGTCGCTGTATGCGTTCGACCTGGTCAACCGCCGCGCCAAGAAGCCGGCGGGGGCGCCCGACAAGGAGCTCGCGCGCAAGGTGACCAAGGTCGGCGTCGTCGGCGCCGGTCTCATGGCCTCCCAGCTGGCGCTGCTGTTCATCCGCCGCCTGGGCGTGCCTGTCGTGATGAGTGACCTCGACCAGGAGCGCGCGGACCGCGGGTTGGCGTACGTGCGGGGCGAGATCGACAGGCTGTTGGCCAAGAAGCGCATCTCGCCCGACAAGGCCAACGGCCTGCGTGCGATGGTGTCGGTCACGACCGACCAGGCCGACTTCGGCGACTGCGACTTCGTGATCGAGGCCGTGTTCGAGGAGATGGGGGTCAAGCAGAAGGTGTTCGGGGCGCTCGAGGCCCACGTGCGGCCCGACTGCATCCTCGCGACCAACACGTCGTCGCTGTCGGTGAGCGAGATGGCGTCCGGGCTGTCCCACCCCGAGCGCGTCGTGGGCTTCCACTTCTTCAACCCGGTCGCGGCCATGCCGCTGCTGGAGATCGTTCGCGGCGAGCAGACCGATGACGCGACGCTCGCGTCGGCGTTCGTGGTCGCGAAGGGCCTGAAGAAGAACGCGGTGCTCGTGAAGGACGCGCCGGCATTCGTGGTGAACCGCGTGCTGACGCGCCTGATGGGCGAGGTCATGCGTACGGTCGACGAGGGCACGCCGCTCGAGCTGGCCGACGGAGCGCTGCGCCCGATGGGGCTGCCGATGTCGACGTTCGCGCTGCTGCAACTGGTGGGTCCGGCGGTGGCGCTGCACGTGGCGGAAACGCTGAACGGGGCGTTCGGCGACGAGCGGTTCCCGGTGTCGGCGTCGCTGAAGGCGATCGTGGAGGCGGGCCTGCCCGGCGTCTATGACCGTGACGAGTCGGGGCGCCCGTTCATCTCGGACGCGGCGCGCGCGGCTCTGGTGCAGGGCGACAGCCCGTCGACGGCCGAAGAGGTGCTCGAGCGGGCCGAGAAGGCACTGGCGCACGAGATCGGGCTGATGCTGGCCGAGGGCGTCGTGGCGGCGCCGATGGACATCGACCTGTGCATGATCCTCGGCGCGGGCTGGCCGTTCCACGACGGCGGCATCACGCCGTACCTCGACCGCCGCGGCACGTCCGAGGCCGTCAACGGGCAGCGCTTCCTGCCGAAGGGTGCGGCGAGCCTGCCGGGCTGAGCGGCGGGGAGGCTCGGCGCGCCTCCGTGGGGGCGTTCTCGCCCTCCGGGCTCGCGCAACTTGTGCACACCGCTGCACGAGTTGGGTCGACACGCCGGGCAAAAGACCCAACTCGTGCACGTGTGTGCACGAGTTGGGTTCCCGGGCGGAGCCTGGTTGGGTTCCCGGGCGGAGCCCGGTTGGGTTCCCGGGCGGAGCCCGCCACCAACGGCCGAGGGCCGCGTACGCAGGTCTGCGTACGCGGCCCTCGGCCGTTGGTGCGGGTGACGATCAGGCCAGGGCCTGCTCCACCTTCGCGATGACGCCTTGCTCGGCGCCCGAGACGCCCTTGGCGGCATCGGCGACATCGCGGCACGACTGGAGCACGAACGCCTTGAAGGCCTCCGCGGTGGCCGGCGACTTCGCGGCCAGCAGCTGCTTGGCGCCCGTGAGCTCCGACAGCACGGCCGTCTCCATCTGGGACTTGTCCTCGACCTTCGGCATCGTCGGCAGGCCGCCGACCTTCATGATGTCCTGGATCTCGGGGCTGGCCGACTGCAGCGCCTTGCCCGCCGCCATCGACTCCTTGAACGCGTCGAAGAAGCCGGGCTCGGCGCCCGACACGAGCGCGCCGGCCATCATCGCGGCGGAGCGTACGCGCTGCTTCTCGTCATCGGTCAGGGCCGCGCCAGGAGTGCCGGTCGTGGGGTTCTGCTGGGGTGCGGTGCCGCCGGTCGGCAGGTTCGGCATCCCCTGCGGCTCACCGGTGTTCATGGTCGGGGGCTGGTTCATCTCGGTCATGGTTGGACTCCCATCCCGCGGCGCAAGCCGCTTCACTGTGATCGGAGGCACCACTATGCCGTAGGGGTGGATCACGCGACCCGCACCCCCCAGCCCCCCGTGTGTATTAGCGACCGCTATTCGCACTCAGCACACCGTGCACGGTGTGCTGAGTGTGATCAAGGGTCGCTAATACGCGTTCTGGGACTCCGACGACTCCGTGTCCCGCACGACCGCCTCGGTCGCATAGCGCGCGATGTGCTGCGGCGTCAGACCCAGCTCCTCCAGCAGCTCACCGCGCGACCCCTGCTCGAGGAAGCGCTGAGGGATGCCGAACTCGTGCAGCGGCGTGAACACGCCCCGCGCCCGCAGCTCCTGCGACACACGCGCGCCCAGCCCACCGGCCACGCCCGAGTCCTCCACCGTCAGCACCAGGTCGTGGTCGACGGCGAGCCCGGCCAGCGCCGGATTCACCGGCAGTGCCCACACCGGATCGACCACGGTGACGCCGATTCCCTGCTGGGCAAGGCGTTCCGCGACATCCATGGCCACCTCGACCATCGGCCCGTACGCCACCACGAGCACCCGCGCGCCGTCGTCGGCCCGCATCACGTCGAGCCCGTCGCGCCGGTCGACCGGCTCGATGTCGGGCTTCAGGTCCTTGCCGTAGCGCACGACCGACACCGCGTCGTCGATCTCGACGGCCCGGTCGAGCGCCTCCTTCAGCCGCGTCTCGTCGCGCGGCGCCGCCACGTGTACGCCGGGCACCGCGCCGAGGATCGTGAGGTCCCACATGCCGTTGTGGCTGGCGCCGTCGGCGCCGGTGATGCCGGAGCGGTCGAGCGCGAACGTCACGCCCGCGCGGTGAAGCGCGCAGTCCATCAGCACCTGGTCGAAGGCCCGGTTGAGGAACGTCGAATAGACCGCCACCACGGGGTGGAGGCCCGACGCCGCCAGCCCCGCCGCCGACGTGGCGGCGTGCTGCTCGGCGATGCCGACGTCGAACGTGCGGTCGGGGAACGCCGCCGCGAAGCGGTGGAGCCCCGTCGGGTGCAACATCGCGGCCGTGATGGCCACGACGTCGTCGCGCCGGCGCCCGACCTCGACCATGTGCTCGGAGAACACGTCGGTCGACGTACGCGCCACCGAGCTCGACAGCGGCTCGCCGGTGATCTCGTCGATCTTGCCGACCGAGTGGAAGCGGTCCTCCTCGTGGTTCTCCGCCGCCTTGAAGCCGCGGCCCTTGTCGGTGAGGACGTGCACGATCACCGGGCCGCCGAACCCCTTGGCCTGCTTGAGGGCGCGCTCGAGGGCGCCGACGTCGTGGCCGTCGATGGGCCCGACATATTTCATGCCGAGGTCGGCGAACAGCCCCTGCGGCGCCAGCACGTCCTTCAGCCCGATCTTGAGCCCGTGCATCCACTCGTACGCGGCGCGCCCCACCAGCGGAGTGCCGGTCACCGAGCGGCGCAGGATGTCGAGCGCCTGCTCATAGCGCCGGTCCGTACGCAGCGTCGTCAGCTGGTCGGCCAGGCCGCCCACCGTCGGGGTGTAGGACCGCCCGTTGTCGTTCGCGACGATGACCAGCGGCAGGTCCTTCTGGACCGCGATGTTGTTGACGGCCTCCCACGCCATGCCGCCCGTCATCGCGCCGTCGCCGATCACGGCGACCACGGTGCGGTCGGCGCCCTGGAGGTGGAGGCCCTTGGCGAGCCCCTCGGCCCACGACAGCGAGGCCGACGCGTGGGACGACTCGACCCAGTCGTGGTCCGACTCGGCGCGGCTCGGATAGCCCGACAGGCCGCCCTTCTGGCGCAGCGTCGGGAACTGGTCGCAGCGCCCGGTCAACATCTTGTGGACATAGGACTGGTGGCCCGTGTCGAAGATGATCGGATCGTTCGGCGAGTCGAAGACGCGATGGATCGCCATGGTCAACTCGACCACGCCGAGGTTGGGCCCCAAATGGCCGCCGGTGCGGCTCACGTTGGTGATCAGGAACGCGCGGATCTCGGCCGCGAGCTCGTCGAGCTGAGCGCGGTCGAGTGCGCGCAGGTCCTTCGGCTGACCGATCCTGTCCAACAAGGGCATAACGGCCAGTTTAGGGGGTGGACCCCTGTCCGGAGGTCAGCCCGGGGTCGAGAAATCGACGCGTCGCGTCGGACCCGACTCCCACGAGGGGCCCCACGCGCCTCACAGCCGCCGGATGAACACCTTGCCGCGCAGGGCTTCCTCGACCAGCGCCACCCCGCGGCGCACCCGCACCAGATGGGCCGACTCACGCTGCCACGCCTCGGCCGCCGAGTCGATCACCTGGGGCGCCACGTGGTCGCCGAGACTGGCCCTGACGCCCGCGAGCCCCGAGCGCGTCGCCTCGAGCTGGCTCTCGACGAAGCGCGCCGCGAAACCCGCCAACACCACCGGGTGGTGGCGCAGCACCGCGTACGCCCGGAAGTCAGCCGGACACTGGTCGAACAGCCACGCCGTCGCCGTGGCCTCCCAGTCAGGGGCACCCGGCGGGCGTACGGCCTCGGGCCAGCCCGGGGGGACATAGATCGCGCTCTCGACCCGTTCGCGCACCGCCTGCTGTGTCATGACGCCTCCTCATTCGAACACGCGTTCGAGACTACGGGAGGGGTCCGACAAAGACAAGGGGCAACTCCTCGACTCGCTCCGCTCGCTCGGAGAACGTACGCGGGGCAGCTCCTCGACTCGCTCCGCTCGCTCGGAGAACGTATGGCCTCAGCGCCGCTCCAGTTCCTCGGCCAGCACCCCGTCGCGCCGGAAGCCGCCGCGCACCTTCGCCGTGACCGCGTACGCGACCCCCAGCACCACCAGGTAGGGCAGGCCCGCCACCCACGCGATGCGCAGGTCGTCGATGAAGACCAGGCTGATGCCGATCGCCACGAGGGCGACCAGCGCGACCGTCGCCGTCACCCTGGGCAGGGGCAGCGTCATCGTCGAGTCCGGCAGGCCCAGCCGCGCGCGCTTCACCTTGTAGGCCACGAACGTGACCATGATCAGCAGCCACGTCAGCCACAGCCCGAACACCAGCACGCCGAACAGCAGCTGGAACGCGTTCTCCGGGCTCACGATCGACAGCACCGACGCCAGCACCATGCCGACGGTCGCCAGGAACACCGCGTTGCGCGGGGCGCCCGAGGCCGTCGTCCGGCCGACCGGCGCCGGAGCCATGCCGTCGCGGGCCAGCGAGTGGAGCATGCGGGTGGAGGCGTACAGGCAGCCGTTGCCCGACGACATCGCCGCGGTGATCAGGATGAAGTTCATGATGCCGGCGGCCGCGGGAATGCCGGCCGCGCCGAGCACCCGCACGAACGGAGAGCTCAGCACCGACCCGTCGCCCGACGCCGACACCGTCCACGGCTCCAGTGTCACGACGATCGCGATCGCGCCGACATAGAAGAGCACGAGCCGCACGATCATCGCCTTCGCCGCGCGCGGGATGTCGCGCGACGGGTCCGAAGACTCGGCGGCGGTGAGCGACACGTTCTCCGCACCGCCGAACGAGAAGATCGCCATCACCGCGCCGATGAGGATCGCGCCCCAGCCGTGCGGCGCGAACCCGCCGTGCTCCGTCAGGTTCCCGACACCCGCTGCCGGTCGCCCCGGCAGGCCGAAGAAGATCAGCACCAGACCGAGTGCGATGAACACCACGACCATCGCGACCTTGATGATCGAGAACCAATATTCCGAGGCCCCATAGAACTTCACCGCCAGCACGTTGATCGCGATGAGCATCAGCGAGAACGCCACCGTCGCCACACCGAGATTGATCTGCGGCCACCAATACGTCAGGTAGGTCGCCGACGCCGTCACCTCCGCCCCCACGGCGATACACATCGTCACGGCCACGTTCCAGCGGGCAAGCCAGCCCCCCAGCGGACCGAGGTACGCGTGGGCCGACGCCCCGAAGCCGCCCGCGACCGGGTGCTTGACCGTCATCTCGGCGAGGGCGTAGACGATCACCAGGGCCAGCAGGCCACACAGCGCGTACGACGCGATGATGCCGGGCCCGGTCACCTTGATCATGGACCCGGACCCGAGGAAAAGGCCGGTGCCGAGGGCTCCGGACAGGCCGATCATCGAGATCTGGGCCGAGGTCAGGCCGCGCTGCAGGCCGTCGTGGTCGGGGTCGGGGAAGTCCTTCTCGCCGGCGGACGTGCCGGCGCGGGTGTCAGCGGTGCTCATTCCCTCCACGCTAGAGATCGCGGCCCGCGGCCGCGCCCCGATCTCGTCCAGCACCGCGGTGACGTTTCTCACAGGCGTTGACCGACCCCGCGTACGCTGGCGCCCATGTCCGACGTCGTCTGCGCCATCGCCGCCGGGGAGCTCGACGCCGAGGTCGTCCTCCGCACCGACGCGGTCATCGCCTTCCTCGACCACCGCCCGGTCTTCAAGGGCCACGTGCTGGTGTGCCCGCTCCCCCACACCGACGACCTGATGACACTCCCGACCGAGGCGGTCGGCGAATTCTTCGAGACCGTCCAGTGCGTCTCCGCCGCCGTCGTCGACGCGCTCGCCTGCACCGGCACCTTCGTCGCGATGAACAACCGCGTGTCCCAGTCGGTCCCCCACCTCCACTGCCACGTGGTCCCGCGCACGAAGGGCGACGGCCTGAAGGGGTTCTTCTGGCCGCGTCGGAAGTACGCCGACGGCGAGATGGCGGCGTACGCGGCCCTGATCCGGGAGCGCCTCGCCCCCTGAGCCGCCCCCCTCGGGTCCGACCCCCGCCCGACCCCGGACGGCCCCCGAAAGCCCTCCCTGCCGCCTCGCCCGCACCCTAGGTTCAGGCCCATGACCACCACCCTCGCCCCGGCCGCGGTCACCGCGCCGAACCGCACCCTGCGTCACGTCGCCCTGTTCTACGCCCTCGCGTACGCCGGCATGCTCGCCGTCACGCTGCCCTTCGCCGACTCGTCCCGCGCCTACCCCGAGTGGCTCACCCTCGTCGGCCGCTGGATCCCCGCCGTGGCGAGCCTCATCGCCATCGCCCTCCTGGGGCCCGGCTCGCTCCGCCGCCTCGTGCACTGGTGGGGGCTGCGCCCGGGCGGCTGGCGGCCGCTGGCCCTCGGCGTCGTGGCCACCCTCGCCGCACTCCTCGCCGTCGCCTTCGCGCCGGTGCTCGTCGGCCAGGCGTTGGGCTGGGTGCAGCTCAAGCCGTGGTCGATCGTCGGCGGCGCGCTCGCTCTGCTGCCGGTCTATGTCCTCATCGGCTCGCTCAGCACACTCGGCGAGGAGGTCGCCTGGCGCGGGTTCCTGCCGCGCCTGCTCGGGGAGGGTGCGCGCTTCTGGCCAGTCGCCCTCGTCGTCGCCGCCCTCTGGTCGCTGTGGCACGTCCCGCAACTCGCCATGTTCGTGGCCCGCGGCGACCTGCCGGCGCACGAGGCGGTCGCCGCCGGAATCGGCATCGCGTTCTGGTCCTTGGCGCTGAGCTCGCTCGCCTTCAGGTTCGGAAGCGTGTGGCCCGCCGTCGTCGGCCACGCACTCCCCTTCCGCGCGGGCTCGCTGGTCGTCGCCCAGCCCGCCGACAGCGTCCCGTTCTGGGCGTTCGCGGCGCTGGAGTGGGCGCTGTACGCGGGGGTGGCAGTGGTGGTGGCTTCGACTCGCTGGCGCTCGCTCAGCCAACGTTGAGAGGCGTGGCTTCGACTCGCTGGCGCTCGCTCAGCCAACGTTGAAAGGCGTGGCTTCGACTCGCTGGCGCTCGCTCAGCCAACGTTGAAAGGCGTGGCTTCGACTCGCTGGCGCTCGCTCAGCCAACGTTGAAAGGCGTGGCTTCGACTCGCTGGCGCTCGCTCAGCCAACGTTGAGAGGACTCGCTCAGCCAACGTCGATGACGCGAACCGGCCCGCCCCCTGTCGGGGACGGGCCGGTTCCTGCGTACGGGCTGGTCAGCCCTTCGCGATGTTGCGCAGGACGTACTGCATGATGCCGCCGTTGCGGTAGTAGTCGCGCTCACCGGGGGTGTCGATGCGGACGACCGCGTCGAACTCGGTGACCTTGCCGTCGGACGCGGTGGCCGTGACCTTCATGGTCTTCGGCGTACGCCCCTCGTTGAGCTCGGTGATGCCGGCGATGTCGAAGGTCTCCTCGCCGGTCAGGCCCAGCGAGTCGGCCGACTCGCCCTCGGGGAACTGCAGCGGGAGGACGCCCATGCCGATGAGGTTGGAGCGGTGGATGCGCTCGTAGCTCTCGACGATGACCGCCTTGATGCCGAGCAGCGCCGAGCCCTTGGCCGCCCAGTCGCGCGACGAGCCCGACCCGTACTCCTTGCCGCCCAGGACCACCAGCGGCGTGCCGGCGGCCTGGTAGTTCACAGACGCGTCGTACACGAACGTCACCGGGCCGTCGGGCTGGGTGAAGTCGCGGGTGTAGCCGCCCTCGGTGCCGGCCGCGATCTGGTTGCGGAGGCGGATGTTGGCGAACGTGCCGCGCATCATGACCTCGTGGTTGCCGCGGCGCGAGCCGTAGCTGTTGAAGTCCTTGGCCTCGACACCGTGCTCGTTGAGGTATTGCGCCGCCGGCGTACCGGCCTTGATGTTGCCGGCCGGCGAGATGTGGTCGGTGGTGACCGAGTCGCCGAGCTTGAGCAGCACGCGGGCGCCGGTGATGTCCTCCACGGGCGTCGGCTCGGCCGGCATGCCGTCGAAGTACGGGGGCTTGCGCACGTAGGTCGACTCCTCGTCCCACGCGAACGTCTTGCCCTCGGGCGTCGGCAGGTTCTGCCACTGCTCGTCACCGGCGAACACGTCGGCGTAGCGAGAGGCGAACATGTCGGCGTTGATCGACTCGTCGATCACGGCCTGCACCTCGTCGGCCGACGGCCACAGGTCGGCCATGAAGACGTCGTTGCCGGCCTCGTCGGTGCCGATCGGCTCCTTGGCGAGGTCGATGTCCATGGTGCCGGCCAGTGCGTACACGACCACCAGCGGCGGCGAGGCCAGGTAGTTCATCTTCACGTCGGGCGAGATGCGGCCCTCGAAGTTGCGGTTGCCGGACAGCACGGCGGTCGCCGCGAGGTCGTGGTCGTTGATCGCCTTCGAGACCTCGGGGATCAGCGGGCCGGTGTTGCCGATGCACGTGGTGCAGCCGTAGCCGACGAGGTTGAAGCCGATCTTGTCGAGGTAGGGCGTGAGGCCCGAGCGGTCGTAGTAGTCGGTGACGACCTTGGACCCCGGCGCCAGCGTGGTCTTGACCCACGGCTTGCGGGTCAGGCCGCGCTCGACGGCCTTCTTGGCGACCAGGCCGGCCGCGATCATGACCGACGGGTTCGAGGTGTTGGTGCACGACGTGATGGCCGCGACGACGACGGCGCCGTGGTCGAGGTCGAACGAGTCACCACTCGACAGGGTGACCGGCACGGGGTTCGACGGGCGGCCGGGCACGAGCTTGCGGGCGGCGCCGACGACGTCGGCCGCGGCCCCCTTGGCCTTCTCGACCAGGCCGGTGACCAAGCTCGGCTTCGGGTCCTCGTTGGTGCCGGGCTCCGAGCCGGGTGCGTCGGAGGCCGGGAACGAGTCGGCGACGGTCTTGTCGTGGCCGGTCTCGTCCTCGGAGTCGAGCGCGTAGTTCTTCACGTCGGAGCGGAACTGCGACTTCGACTTCTCCAGCAGGATGCGGTCCTGCGGGCGCTTCGGGCCGGCGATCGACGGCTTCACGTCGGCCAGGTCGAGCTCGAGCTTCTCGGAATAGCGCGGCTCGCGGTCGTCGTCGTGCCACAGGCCCTGGGCCTTCGCGTACGCCTCCACCAGCGCGATCTGCTCCTCGGAGCGACCCGTGAGGCGCAGGTAGTCGGTGGTCTTGTCATCGATCGGGAAGACGGCGATGGTCGAGCCGTATTCGGGCGACATGTTGCCGATGGTCGCGCGGTTGGCCAGGGGGACCGTCGAGACGCCCGGGCCGTAGAACTCGACGAACTTGCCGACGACCTTGTGCTTGCGCAGCATGTCGGTGATCGTGAGCACGAGGTCGGTCGCGGTGACGCCCTCGCGGAGCGAGCCGGACAGCTTGAACCCGACGACGCGCGGGATGAGCATCGACACGGGCTGGCCCAGCATCGCGGCCTCGGCCTCGATGCCGCCCACGCCCCAGCCGACGACGCCGAGGCCGTTGACCATCGTTGTGTGGGAGTCGGTGCCGACGCACGTGTCGGGGTAGGCCTGGAGCACGCCGTCGACCTCGCGCGGGAAGATCACGCGGGCGAGGTTCTCGATGTTGACCTGGTGGACGATGCCGGTGCCGGGCGGGACGACCTTGAAGTCGTCGAACGCCGTCTGGCCCCATCGCAGGAACTGGTAGCGCTCCTTGTTGCGGCCGTACTCGATCTCGGTGTTCCGGCGGAACGCGTCGGGCGTGCCGAACAGGTCGGCGATGACCGAGTGGTCGATGACCATCTCGGCGGGCGACAGCGGGTTCACCTTGGTGGCGTCGCCGCCGAGGTCCTCGATCGCCTCGCGCATCGTGGCGAGGTCGACGACACACGGCACGCCGGTGAAGTCCTGCATGATCACGCGCGCCGGCGTGAACTGGATCTCGTCGGTCGGCTCGGCCGACTCGTCCCACTGGGCCAGCGAGCGGATGTGGTCGGCGGTGATGTTCGCGCCGTCCTCGGTGCGCAGGAGGTTCTCCAGCAGCACCTTCAGGCTGAACGGCAGGGACTCAGAACCCTCCACCGCGTCGAGCCTGAAGATCTCGTAGGTCTTGCCGGCCACGTCGAGATTGGCCTTGGCTCCAAAACTGTTGACACTCATGCGTTCAACTCCCGGACTCGTTCCTTCGTTGCCGCGGAGGCGTCGCCACCGCGCAAGTCTCTTGACGTCAAGATATCACGTCGTGTACGCGACCAGTCTGCTCTGCGGGAAACGCGAGGGGTCAGTGAGGATTGCCTAACCCGGCCTTCAGCCGTCGGACATCGCCCGCTGGACCTCACGCAGGCCGAGCCACCACTGGTCGCGCGGGCGCCGGAACTCGGTGTCGGCGTCGTCGAAGAGGCGCTCCAGCGTCTCGGTGGCCACCCGCCCCTCGACGAGCCCGACGCGGAAGGACTGCGGGCCCGGCCGGTCCAGTTCGACCGTCAGGCGGTCGAGCGCGTGGGCCACGAGCCGGGTCGCGAGGATGCGGTCGGCCGGGGTGGGGTTGCCGCCCTGCTGGAGGTGGCCCAGCACGGCCTGGCGGACGTCGAACAGGTCGCCGCCCTCCTCCTCGAACAGCCGCGCCATGAAGTCGGTGGTGTAGAGCGGGTTCGCCTCCTCGTTGCGCACGGCGAGGTGGAGCCGCCGCCCCGCCCGGAACCCGTCGTTGAGCCGCCGGCAGTCCTCGACCAGGTCGTCGAGCGTCACGCCCTCCTCGTGGAGGTAGACCCGCTCCGCTCCCCCGGCCAGCCCGCCCATCAGCGCCAGGTAGCCGCAGTGGCGCCCCATGGTCTCGACAACGAAGCAGCGCTTCGACGCCGAGGCCGACTGCTTGATGCGGTCGATCGCCTCGACGATCTCGTTCAACGCGGTGTCGGCGCCGATCGAGCTCTCCGACCCCGGCAGGTTGTTGTCGATCGACGCCGGCACGCAGGCGATGGGGATTGCGAACCCCGGATAACGGCTCCGCTCGTCGTGCAGCAGCTTCGCCGCCAGGTAGGCGTTCCAGCCGCCCACCACGAGCAGGGCGTCGATGCGCTGGTCCTCGAGCGTGCGGCCGATGGCGTACAGCTCCTCGACGGCCGGCACGGCCCGTCGCGTGCCGAGCTCGGCCCCGCCCAGCGGCGCCCAGCCCTCGACATCGCCCCACGTCAGCTCGGTGAGGTCGCCGTCCCGCAACCCCGGGAAGCCCCCGCGTACGCCGAGCATGCGGTGGCCGCGCTCGATGCCGAGCCGGACGGCCGCGAAGGCCGCCGCGTTCATGCCGGGCGCGAGTCCGCCGGCGTGGACGACGGCGATGCGCCTGGCCCCGGGCCCGGCCTCGACCGCCGGCGGCTCGGACATGTCGGTGAAGATGCGCAACATCTCGGTGAACGCCCCGCCGCGCAGCGCCACGGCCGCGTCGTGGTCCCCCGCCGCGATCAGCCGCGGCACCTCGCGCGTGCGCCCCACGGCGTCCACCAGCGGTACGCGGGCGATGCGGTTGAACCGGTCGCCGATGACGTGCGGCACCGACGCGGGCGTCGCCTCGATGACCTCGTGGGCCGCGGCGTGGCCGAGCCACGTGGACATCCACCGGTCGAACGCCGAGGGGGCGCCGCCGCGCTGCACGTGGCCCAGGATGGTGACGCGGGTGTCCTCACCCAGCGTCTCCTCGATCACCCCGCGCACGTGGTCGGCCGTGATGCGTACGCCGGCGCGGTCCTGGGCGCCCTCGGCCACGATGACGATCGAGTCGCGCCGGCCTGCCGAGCGCCCGCGGCGCAGTTCGGCACACATCCTCTCCTCCCAGCCGTCGGCCGGCGGGTGCTCGGGGATCAGGACGTAGTCCGCGACCCCCGCGATCGCCGCCATCAGCGCCAGGTAGCCGCAGTGGCGCCCCATCACCTCGACCACGAACGAGCGCTGGTGGGAGGCCGCGGTGGACGCGATCGCGTCGATGGCGTCGACGATGCGATGCAGGGCCGAGTCGGCCCCGATGGTCGTGTCGGTGCCGACGAGGTCGTTGTCGATCGAGCCGACGATGCCGGCGATCATCAGCGCCGGATGGCGCTCGGCGACCGCCGGGTCCAGCTCGCCCGCCGCGACCAGGGCCGCGACGTGGTCCGGCCACTCCCGCCGGAACTCGTCGAGCCCCGACAGGGAGCCGTCGCCGCCGATGACGACGAGTCGGTCGATGCCGTGCTCGAGCAGGTGCAGGGCCGCCCGGCGGCGACCGGCGAGCTCGCGGAAGTCCTTGCTGCGGAACGTCCCGATCACGGTGCCGCCGCGGTGCAGAATCGACCCGACGTCGTCCCACGACGCGCGGCGGATGCCGTCGCCGCCGTCGACCATGCCCTGATAGCCCTCATAGACGCAGAAGACCTCGGCCCCCAGCGTCAGGCCGGTGCGGACGACCCCGCGTACGGCGGCGTTCATGCCCTGCGCATCGCCGCCGGAGGTGAGGACGGCCAGCCGGACGGGGCGATCGGGGGTGGTGGTCTGGGTCATCTGCGGCCTCCCGGGGGTGCGTACGCCCCATCCTGCCGCGCGCCGTCAGGCCGTCGACGCCGGGGTGAGGATCGCGACGCACTCCACGTGATGGGTCTGCGGGAAGAGGTCGAAGGCGCGCAGGGACACCACCTCCAGGCCCAGGTCCCGGGCGGTGCCGAGGTCGCGGGCGAGGGCCGCGGGATCGCAGGCCACGTACGCGATCGCGCGCGGTCGGCGGCCGGCGACCGCGCGCATGACGGCCTTCCCAGCGCCGGTGCGCGGCGGGTCGAGCACGACGAGTTCGGTGCGCTTCGGCAGCGTCGCGAGGGCCCGCTCGACCCGGCCGACGGTGAACCGGGCATCGGTCACGTTGCGGCGCGCGTGGGCGATGGCCCCGCGCGAGGCCTCCACGCCCCACACGCGTACGCCGCGGTCGGCGAGCGCGCCGGCGAACAGCCCGACGCCGCAATAGAGGTCGAACGCGCGCTCCCCCGCCCGGGGGTCGAGCCCGGCCAGGACGGCGTCGACGAGCGTGTCGGCCGCCTGCGGGTGGATCTGCCAGAAGCCCTGGGCGTCCACCCCGTACGCCCGGCCGGCGGCCCGCTCGGTGATGGGGGCGTCGTCGTCGCCGGCCAGCGTCAGGGCCCCGGACGCCGCGTCGACGACGGTGACGGGCTCGCCGGCGCCCACGCCCTGGGGCGCCGCCGCGGCGACGGAGGCGATGGCACAGCCCTGGTCGGGCAGGGGGACGACCGTGTGGGACCGGTGGGCCCGCAGGCCCAGCCCGGCACCGTGGTCCGGGTCGCCGGTGGCCGTGTAGCGCATCCGCGTACGCCACCCCAGCAGCGGCGCCACCGCCTCGACCTCGCCGTCCCAGGTGAGCCCGGCGAGGCGCTCGAGCTGCTCGGCGACGACGGCGCGCTTCCACTCCAGCTGGCCGGCCGGCGCGACGTGCTGGAGGTCGCAGCCCCCGCACCCGCCGGGGCGGGCGACCGGGCAGGGCGCGGTCACGCGATCCGGCGACGCCTCGACCACCTCGACCGCGTCGGCCCGCCAGAACCGCTCGTGGGTGTCGTCGGTGACCCGTACGCGGACGACCTCGCCCGGCAGCGCGTGGCGGACGAACAGGACGCGCCCGTCGAGACGCGCGACGCAGTTGCCGCCGTGGGCCACGGGACCGACGGTGACCGGGCCGAGGACCTGGCCGTCCGCGACCCGCTCGGACGCCTGCGGACCGGCGGTCACTGGTCGTCCGCCGCGCTCGCGCCGTGGTGTTCGGGAGCGCGGGCCTCGCTCGTGCCGGCGAGCCGGAACGCCATCGGGTCCTCGCGGGCGATGCGGTTGGCCGCGGCCGACGACGAACGCAGCAGGTAGGGCACCGACGTCACCATGACCCCGGGCGCGAAGTGGAGGCGCGTACGCAGCAGCAGGGCCGTCTGGTTGTGGAGGATGCCCTCCCACCAGTGGCCCACGACGTATTCGGGGATGTAGACGCACACGACGTCGCGCGGCGAGTTCTGCCGCAGGTCCTTGACGTAGCGCACCACCGGGCTGATCACCTCGCGGTAGGGCGAGGCCACGACCTTCAGCGGGAGGCCGAGGTCGGCGGCGTCCCACGTCCGGACCAGGGCGTCGGTCTCGTCGGGGTCGACGTCGACGGTGATCGCCTCGATGGTCGAGGGGCGCGAGGCCTTCGCGAACATCAGGGCCCGCAGGGTCGGCTTGTTCACCTTCGACACCATCACCACGGCGTGGACGCGGCTCGGCAGCGACCGCTCGTCGCCCGGGACCCAGGCGATCTCCCGCGCCACCGAGTCGTAGTGGCG
Organism: Mariniluteicoccus flavus; assembly: GCF_054776655.1. Classification (NCBI taxonomy): domain Bacteria; kingdom Bacillati; phylum Actinomycetota; class Actinomycetes; order Propionibacteriales; family Propionibacteriaceae; genus Mariniluteicoccus; species Mariniluteicoccus flavus. The sequence continues at coordinate 109,451 of NZ_BAAHBN010000007.1, forward strand.
CCGGATCAGCTTCATCAGCACGAACACGATCGCCATGGCGAGGATGGCCATCCACGCCCCCTGCACGAACTTCGACAGCAGCACGACGACCAGGACGACCCCGGTCAGTGTGAGCCCGATGCCGTTGATGATGCGCGAGCGCCGCATCGTCGCGCGCACCTGCGGGTCCTTCTCGGTCTTCAGGTGGCGCGTCCAGTGGATCAGCATGCCGGTCTGCGACACCGTGAACGAGACGAAGACGCCGACCACATAGAGCTGGATCAGCTTCGTCACGTCGGCGTTGAACGCCAGCACGAGCCCGACGGCGACGACGGCGAGGGCCACGATGCCGTTGGAGTACGCGAGGCGGTCACCGCGGGTGTGGAGCTGGCGCGGCATGTAGCCGTCCTTCGCGAGGATCGACCCCAGCACGGGGAATCCGTTGAAGGCGGTGTTCGCGGCGAGGAACAGGATGATCATCGTCGCGATGACCAGGAAATAGAAGCCCGGGCGGAAGTTCGAGAACACCGCGTCGGCGAGCTGGCCCATCGCGGTCTGCTCGACGACGTCCTGCTTCACGCCGTTCAGCGCGTAGTAGGAGTGGGGGGCGTCGATGAGCTTCACGTGGGCGAGGTTGGCCAGGGCGATGATGCCGAGCAGCATCGTCACGGCGATCGATCCGAGCAGCAGCAGCGTGGTCGCGGCGTTCTTCGACTTCGGCACCTTGAACGCCGGCACACCGTTCGAGATCGCCTCCACACCCGTCAGCGCCGCGCAGCCCGACGAGAACGCGCGGGCCAGGAGCGCCACCATCATCAGCCCGACGAACGGCTGATAGCTGGCATCGCCCACGACGTCGTACTGCGCCGAGTGGGCCCGCACGTCGTGTCCCAGGACGAAGATGCGGAAGAAGCCGTACGCGACCATGCCGATGACGCCGACCATGAACGCGTACGTCGGGATGGCGAACACGCTGCCGGACTCGCGTACGCCCCGCAGGTTGATGGTCATCAGGACCAGGATGATGACGCCCGCGATCAGGCCCTCATGGCCGTTGATGAACGGCACGGCGGCCTTGGCGTTCTGGACGCCCGACGAGACCGAGACGGCCACGGTGAGGATGTAGTCGATGAGGAGGGCGCTGGCCACCGTCAGACCCGCATTGGGGCCGAGGTTGACCGTCGCGACCTCGTAGTCGCCGCCACCCGAGGGGTACGCGTGCACCGTCTGGCGGTAGGACGCGACGACGACGAGCATGACGACGGCCACGGCCAGTCCGATCCACCACGAGAACGCGAACCCCGCCATGCCCGCCAGGGAGAGCGTCAGCAGGATCTCGTCGGGGGCGTACGCGACCGACGACAGCGCGTCGGAGGCGAACACGGGCAGGGCGATGCGCTTCGGCAGCAGGGTCTCACCCAGCTGGGAGCTGGAGAGCTTGCGCCCCAGGAGGAGGCGCCGCAGGCCGTCGGTCAGACTCACAGTCCCCCACTGTAGGCCTGCCGTCGCCCGTGTCGGAAACGTCTGCGGACTGGTATAGCGTCGGTCCCGTGCACATCGTGATCATGGGTTGCGGCCGCGTCGGCTCCCGGCTGGCGCGCAGCCTCGAGAAGCGCGGCCACAGCGTGGCCATCATCGACGTCAACGCCGAGGCCTTCCGTCGCCTCGGCCCGAGCTTCCAGGGAAGCACGGTCAAGGGCGTCGGGTTCGATCGCGACGTGCTCCTGGCCGCCGGCATCGAGCGCGCCGACGGGTTCGCCGCCGTCTCGTCGGGCGACAACTCGAACATCCTCGCCGCCCGCGTGGTGCGCGAGCAGTTCGGCGTCGACAACGTCGTGGCCCGCATCTACGACCCGGGCCGCGCCGAGGTCTACGAGCGGCTGGGCATCCCCACGGTCGCCACCGTGAAATGGGCGTCCGACAAGGTGCTGCGCCGCCTCCTGCCCGAAGGCTCCGAGCCGGTCTGGCGCGACCAGGCGGGCCGGGTGCGCCTGATGGAGGTGCGCGTCCACCGCGACTGGGTCGGCCACACGGTCGGCGCGATGCAGGAAGCCGTGCGTACGCCGATCCCCTTCCTGCTGCGGACCGGCAACGGCATGGTCCCCCGCGCCGACACCCTCTTCCAGGACGGCGACCTGGCGTACGCGGCCGTCGAGCAGGACCGCGTCGCCGACGTCGAGGCGATCCTCGGCGCTCCCCCTCGCCGACACTGACCGGCCCTGAACCACCCGAGACTGGAGAATCCCATGCGCATCGCCATCGCCGGTGCCGGCAACGTCGGCCGGTCCATCGCCAGCGAGCTGCTCGAGCACGGGCACGACGTGCTGCTCATCGACCGCGACCCGCGCGCGATCAAGCCCGATTCGGTGCCGAAGGCCGAGTGGCTGCTGGCCGACGCCTGCGAGCTCGCGTCGCTCGATGAGGCGGGACTCGACTCCTGCGACGTCTCGATCGCGGCGACGGGCGACGACAAGGCCAACCTCGTCCATTCGCTGCTGGCGAAGACCGAGTTCGGGGTGCCGCGCACGGTCGGCCGCGTGAACCACCCCCGCAACGAGTGGATGTTCGACGACGTGTGGGGCGTCGACGTCTCGGTGTCGACGCCGCGCCTCATGTGCGCGCTGGTCGAGGAGGCCGTGACGGTGGGCGACCTCGTGCGCCTGTTCACGTTCAAGAACGGCCGGACCAACCTGGTCGAGATGACGCTGCCCGACGAGAGCCCCCTGGTCGGCAGCAGGGTGGGCGACGCGGTGTTGCCCGGCGATGCGGTGCTGGTCGCGATCATCCGCGACGGACTGGCCCACGCCCCCGATCGCGACGGCTCGTTCGAGGCCGGCGACGAGCTGTTGTTCGTGACCACCGCCGACAACGAGCAGCCGCTCGCCGAAGCCCTGACGCCGAAGGGTGTCACGCCCCAGGTGGTGCTGAACACCCAGCTGCCGCTGGCGTGAGCACGGTCAGCCCCGCGGCACCTCGAGGAGCCGATAGCGCGGGTTGAACATGCGTCGGACGCCGCCCTGGCAGGAGATGCGACCCTCGACCTCGATCGTGGTGCCGGCGCGGATGCCGGCGATCTGACGTCGCCCCATCCAGGTGACGGTGACCGTGCCGGACCCGTCGTTCAACTCGGCGACCAGCTCGGGGTTCGACTCGCGCGGGCTCAGCGTCACCGTGTCGAGCGTGCCGCGCACCGTGACGCGCTCGCGGTCGCTGCAGCTGCGGACGGTGCGGGCGCCGGCCTCGACGGCCGTGCGCTGGCGCTCCTCCGACTCCAGCTCCTCGTTGCTCGAGGTGAGGCGCTTCAACCGCCCCAGGATGCTTCCCATGGTCAGCCCCTGGCCTCGGACTCGGCCTGCTGCATCGCCTCGGCCTGCTGGGCCTCCGCGGCCGCCTGCAGCTCGGCCGGCAGGGTCAGCGCCAGGACGTCGCCGACCGGCATGGCCGCGTCGTCGCGGCGCACGATGACGTCGCAGAACGCGTCGAAGAACGGCCCGACGAGGTCGTCGTCATGTTCGTCGGTGAGGGCCGCCTCGCCGAACAGGACCCCCCGCAGCAGCCACCGCGGTCCCTCGGCGACCCAGGTGCGGGAGGGCTGGAAGGCCAGCTGGCCCTCCGGGGTCTTGACCGGAAGGTTGCGCACGAGCTCGGTGCCGAACGGGCCCTCGACACAGTCGGCGGTGCCGCCGGCCGCCTGCGTACCCTCGATGATCTCGTCGCGGATCTCCGCCCACATGCCGGGCGTGCGCGGGGCGGCGTACGCGGACAGCTCGAGGGCGGACTCGCCCTTGACCAGGAGGGCCGCGATGATCTGCTCGGTGTCCTCGGTGACCTGCAGCCGGATCTCGCACTCCGGCATCGGGGTGATGATCAGGGCGCCGAAGTCGAGCCGCTCGGTGTCGTCGTCGTCGATGTCGACCTCGGAGATGTCGAACGGGCCCTCCTCGCGCCAGTCGCGGCTGGTGTCGAACGCGGCCCAGCGGTCGTCGTCGGAGTCGTCGTCCTCGCCCGCGTCGGTGGCGTCGTCGGGCTCGAGGGCATCGGCCTCGCGCGCGTCGACGTCCGCGTCCGCGGAGTCGGTCTCCTCGGCCGCGCCGGTGTCAGCCGCGTCCGTCTCGACGACCTCGACCGCCTCGGCCTCGTCGGCTGCGTTCTTCTTCCTGCGACCAAAGATCATTCGGGTTCTCCTCCGCGTGACGTCGGCTGACTGCGCGCAATCCGGGGACCGCGAGGCGCGGCCCGTTACGACATCTCAGTCTGTCAGGTGTCGGGGCCTCCATCAAAAGGTGGGGGCGCCCTTCACGATCCGGCGGGTGTGTCCCGACGGCCCAGCCCGGTGGAGCCGTGCCCGCCCTCGCCGCGCGCGCTGGCCTCGAGCTCACCGGCCTCGACGAAGCGCACGGTCTCGACCCGCTGCACGACGAGCTGGGCCAGGCGATCGCCGCGGCCCAGCGCGACCGGGTGGTGGGCATCGGTGTTGAGCAGGCAGACCTTGATCTCGCCTCGATAGCCCGCGTCGATCGTGCCGGGCGCGTTGACGATGGTCAGCCCGTGGCGCGCCGCGAGTCCCGACCGAGGATGGACGAAGGCCGCGAACCCCTCCGGCAGCTCGATCGCCAGTCCCGTGCCCACCAGGCGGCGCTCCCCCGGCGCCAGGACCACGTCCTCGGCGCACGGAAGGTCGGCCCCGGCGTCGCCGGGGTGGGCGTACGCCGGCACCGGCATGTCGGGATCGAGGCGGCGTACGCGGACGACGGGGCGGGTGGGTTCAGGCACGAGGCGACTCCTGCGTGGCGAGGTGCTGCTGGATCGCGGCCGCCAGTTCGGTCGCCCGCCGCGAACTCACCAGCCAGTAGGGGTGCGGGTCGGCCGGGTCGTCGAGCGTCACCTCGACCGAATCGGCGAGGAACGGGCGTACGGCCAGGTGGGCCCGCGCGTCGGCCTCGGTGCGCAGGCGGGCCCGGGTCTCAGCGGCGTCGCGGTGGCGTACGCCGGCGACCCACTGCCACTCGAGGTGGGAGTCCCCCACCGTCAGCCCCGAGTCGTCGACGACGATCCGGGCGGACCCGTACGGGACGAGGACCGCCGCGACGACCGCTGCCCCCGCCAGGGCGAGGACCAGCGCCGGCCACGGGCCCAGGGAGAAGGCCGCGGCCACGAACACCGAGAACACGAACACGCCCGCCACCAGCCACCACCACACCGGCACGAAAACGCGTTCTCGGAAGGTCGGCACGGCGGCGGCTCCTGGGCGGGTCGGTCGGGACGGGGACGGGTGCGAGCGTACCCCCACCCCGCGCTAGTGTGGAGGCCACTTGGACAACACGAGGAGGCCCGCATGGGACCCACACAGGGACTGGTGTGGAAGATCTACACCGGCGTTCTGGGCGCCGTCACCACGATCGCCGCACAGAAGGCCGTGACCCAGGCCTGGAAGCTGGCGACCGGCGAGGAGCCGCCGGAGCCGGGCGACCCCGACACCCCGCTCCACATGGCGGTCACGTGGGCCCTGGCCAGCGCGATCGGCGTGGGCGTGGTGCAGCTGATGACGAACCGCTTCACGATGCGCCGCTTCCGCGCACAGTTCGCCGAGGCGGACGCGAAGGTGCAGCAGGTCCGGCTCAAGATCTGAACCCGGAACAGATGCGCGGCGGGCCCCCGGTTTCCCGGGGGCCCGCCGCGTCTCTTCTGGGCAATCGCGTCGCGTCAGCCCGCGCAGTCCAGGCAGTACGCCTTGCCCTTCTTCTCCTCGGCGATCTGCGAGCGGTGTCGCACGAGGAAGCAGCCGGCACACGTGAACTCGTCGGCCTGGCGGGGCAGGACCCGAACCGTGAGCTCTTCGTGGGACAGGTCTGCGCCGGGCAGCTCGAAGGATTCGGCCGCCTCGACCTCGTCCTCGTCGACCTTGCCGGAATTCTTGTCGTTGCGACGGGTCTTGAGGTCCTCGATGGAGTCTTCGCTCATCTCCTCATCGGTCTTGCGTGGTGCATCGTAATCAGTCGCCATGGGTGCCTTCCTCATCAGCAGTGACCCCGGGGATGGAATGGGGTCGACGGGCGGTCAACGGGCGCGACCACCGATGTATTCCACCAGCCACCCGCGAAACGTCTGGGCGTATGAATACCACACTGCGCAAGCGCGTGCTGGCCGGACGCCCAACTGTCCACGCGCGGACGTGGTCAGCTCTCCGAGGTGATCACGCGTCCCGATCGCTGTTGGCCCTGACCGGGGTCCGCGGGCGACGGATCGGGCCGCGAGCCGACGGCCGGCCGGCCCGGCCGCTGGGGCGCCGGGCAGCAGGTCGCGGGGCACACGTATAGCCCGGGCGAACCCCCGTCGACGACCGCCGGCAGCACGCGCTCCTCGCGGGCGGCGGCCGCGCGTTCCTCGATGAGGTCGACGAGCCCGGCGACGAACGCGGGATGCGTACGCGCCGTCGCGGCACGCGCGAAACCGAGGCCGAGCTCGCGCGCGGTGGCGGCGGCCTCGGTGTCGAGGTCGTGGACGACCTCCATGTGGTCGGACGTGAAGCCGATCGGGCTCAGGACCACGGCCCCCACCCCGTCCTTGGCGAGGTCGGCGAGGTGGTCGTTGATGTCCGGCTCCAGCCAGGGCTGGTGGGCGGGCCCGCTGCGCGAGCAGTAGGCGAGGGTCCAGTCGACGGTGCGACCGAGGCGCTCGGAGACGCCGTCGGCGACACTCTGGGCGACCGCCTCGTGCCACTCGACATAGCTGCCGCGCGCAGAACGCGGTTCGGGTCCCGCGGTGGCGGCCATCGACATCGGGATCGAATGGGTCACGAACACCAGTGCGGCGTCTGCGGCGACGCCGGCGTACGCGTCCACCACCGCGTCGACGTTGGCGCGGACGAAGCCGGGGGTCTGGGCGTACTGGCGCACGCGGTCGATCTCGACGCCGTCGGCCGGGGTGTCGCTTCGTTCGAGGGTCGCCAGCGCCTGGCCGAGGTCCTCGCGGTACTGGCGGCAGGACGCGTACGAGGGGTAGGCGCTCGTCGTCAGCGCCAGGACGCGGCGATGGCCGGCACGGGCCAGGTCGGCGAGGGCGTCGGCGGTGTAGGGGGCCCAGTGCCGGTTGCCCCAGGCGATCGGCAGGTCGAGCCCGCGCCGCGCCAACTCCGCCTCGAGCGCGGCGATGAGCGCGCGGTTCTCGGAGTTGATCGGGCTCACGCCGCCCCGGGCGAAGTAGTGGGTGCCGACCTCACGGAGGCGTTCGGTCGGGATGCCCCGGCCCCGGGTCACGTTCTCGAGGAAGGGCACGACCTCGTCCTCGCCCTCGGGGCCACCGAACGAGACGAGCAGGAGGGCATCGTAGGGGGACGTCGACATGGCGATCATCCTTGCACCACGGCGACGCGCCGCGGACTGCGGGGTGTTGCGAGTCTCGCGCGTGTGCTGCCATGGTACGTATCACCTTGTCGACACACGGTTGGCATCGAGGAAAGGTCATGACCATGGGAATCGGACTCGGCATCCTGCTGCTGCTCATCGGCGCGGTCCTCACCTTCGCGCTGGACGTCAACATCCCCGGCGTCGAGGACGACACGCTCGGCTGGATCCTGATGGTCGTCGGCGCGCTCGCCCTGATCCTCTCGCTGGTGCTCAACGCGATGCGCAACCGCACGCGCCACGTCTCGGAGACCCGGGTCGAGGGCGCCCCGACGCGTCGCCGGACGACCGAAGAGCTCTGAGCCCGCGTACGCGGGGTCCGGCGTCGAACCGGTAGGTTGTCGCTGCCCTGGCCGCGACATGCCGGTCAGGTCAGTGGGGCCGCTGACGGCCGCCCTGTAACGTCGGGAGGAACGGACGCCCATGCGCATCGCGCATCCGTTGGGGCTGAGCGCCGATGGCGCGGTCCTCGTCGTCGAGACCGATGACGGCGAGCAGTTGGGCGTACCGGCGGACGAACGGTTGCGCGCGGCCCTGCGCCGCGATCGACCACGAATGGGACAACTGGAGATCGAGATGGACAGCGCACTGAGACCAAGCGAGATCCAGACGCGGATCCGCTCCGGGCAGAGCCTCGACGAGGTCGCCCGGGCCGCCGGCGTGCCCCCGGAGAAGATCGAGCCGTTCGCGGCCCCGGTCCTCGCCGAGCGCGAGCACGTGGCCGGCATCGCGCTGTCGTCGAGCGTACGCCGGCGCGGGGAGACCCACGCCCACCGCACGCTGCGCCAGGTCGTCGCCGAGCGCCTGCTGTCGCGCGGGATCGACGCCGACGACGTCGACTGGGACGCCTGGCGCAACGATGACCGGCGCTGGACCGTACGCGCGGCGTACTCGTCGGGGAGCGCCGACAGGGAGGCGCTGTTCCTGTTCGACAAGGCGGCGAGGTTCTCCTCGGCGGCCAACGACGACGCGCGCTGGCTGATCAGCGAACCGAGCCCGGCGACGGGCCCGCAGCCGGGCCGCAAGGGCCATCGCTATGACGACACCGACGAGCTGGCGCTGGTGCGCGCGGTGGCGGACGAGGACCTTGCCGACGCGGCCGAACCTGGCCAGACGGCCGGGGACACGTCCGACAACGAGCCGACCGAGCGCCTGCCAGAACCGCGGGCGACGCTGTCGGCCGTGCCGCCCGCCGCCGATGACGCGACCGACGAGGAACGGGGCGACGAGCCCGGCGAGGCACGGTCGGTGCCGAGCCCGCAGGAGATCGGCGACGAGGTCGAGGCCGAGCTGGACGCCTTCGACGTGATCCCGGAGGGCCAGTCCGAACTGGACGTGCTCTACGACATGTTGGGCGGCATCGCCGAGGACTCGATCAACATCTATGCAGGGCTGAACACCCCGGTGGTGGCGTCGGAGGAGGCCGAGCCGCCGGCTGAGCGAGCGGAACGAGTCGAAGCCCCGGAGTCCACGCCGAGTGGGCGGGCATCTCGTCCCGGCAGCGAGCAGCCTCGCTCGGCACCGGCTCCGCAGGGCGAAACCCCGGCCAGCACCACCCGCCGCAGCCGACCCGCCGCAGCCGCCGGCTTCTCCGACCCCGAGCAGCCGTCGCTGGTCGATGAGGCCGAGACCGGCGACGAGCCGGCTGGGACGAGCCCGGTCGAGACGCCGGCAGCCATCGCGGAGAAGGCCGCGGTGGTGGACCCCGAGGCGCCGCCCGTGGCGGAATCCGGGGCGGGGCAATCGGCACCGACCAAGCCCGCACCGTCGGAGCCCGCACCGTCCGAGCCCGCACCGTCGGAGCCCGCACCGACCAAGCCCGCACCGTCGGAGCCCGCACCGACCAAGCCCGCACCGTCCGAGCCCCAGGCGGCCGAGCCCCAGGCGGCCGACGCGAAGCCGGACGACTCGTCCGCGCCACAGGCGGCCGACGCGATGCCGGACGACTCGTCCGAGCCCCCGCCCGCTGCCCCGAAGCCCCCGCGCAAGCCCGCCCGCAAGAAGGGGCGCGCCTCGGTCCCGAGTTGGGACGAGATCATGTTCGGCGGCCCGCAGACCAAGTGAGGCGTCCGCGTACCCTCACCTGACCGGGCGGGTGGGCGTCGCGTGCCGGGAGTACGCGGCACCACGTGCCATCCATCCGGTCAGGGGCCTCAGCGACCGGGTGTCCGCGTACGCCTCAGCCGCTCGCCTCGTGTGCACGTCTTGCGTCGACACGCCGGGCCGCCGACCCAACCTGCGCACGCGTGTGCACAAGTTGGGCCGAGGGGAACCCGAGGGCCGAGCGAACCTCAGCCGCGCTCCACCCCTCGGTCGGGGTCGGTGATCCAGTCGCTCCAGGAGCCGGCATAGAGGGCGACGTCCTCGAGGCCTGCCGCCTCCATCGCCACCAGCGTCTGCGCGGCCGTCACCCCCGACCCGCAATAGACCACGTCACCGGGTCGGACGTCGCGGAAGTTGTCGCGGAGGTCGTCGACCGACTTGAACGTGCCCTCGCGGTGGTGGTTCTCGATGGCCGGCAGGTTCGCGGCGCCCGGGATGTGGCCGGCCACCGGGTCGATCGGCTCGTTGTCGCCGCGGAAGCGGTCGGGCGTACGCACGTCCCAGATGGTTCCGCCACGGGCCGCGGCGGCGGCCACGCCCTCCGCGTCGACCGCGCGCCGCTGGCCGGGGCGCGCCTTGAAGCTCCCGTCGTTCACCGCGGCCCCGCCGCCGGTCTCCACCTCGAAGCCGGCCTCGCGCCAGGCGGCGAACCCGCCATCGAGAACCCGCACGCTGTCGTGCCCCGCGTCGACCAGCATCCACCACAGCCGGCCGGCCGCCAGCGAGGCGGCCCCGTCCATGACGACGACCGGATAGCCGTTGTCGACACCGAGGCGGCGCATGGCGTCCTCGAAGTCCTCCGGGGCGGGGAGCGGGTGGCGGCCCCCCGGCGTCCCCGGCCCGTGCTCACCCGCGAGGTCGGCGTCGAGGTCGACCCACACCGCGCCGGGCACGTGACCGGCGCGGAACTCGGCCTCCCCCGTCTCGGTGGCGGCGGGTCCGAGATAGCGCACGTCCAGCACCAGCGGCGGCCGCACCCCCTCCAGCTCGGCGCGCAGCTCATCGGCGCTGATCAGCACGTGGTTCATGGGATGTCCTCCTGGACGTCGGTCGTTCAGTCGTCTTCCGACCCGAACGGCAGCGGGTCGGCGTTGAGGGTCGAGGTCGCCACCGAGCGGCTCACGCGACGACGATGGTGGCGGCGACACAGCACCTCGTAGGCCACCACCGGGACCTCCTCGGCCGGGGTCCCCACCGCCGTCGTGTCGCCGACGACGACCTGGCTGCCCTCGGTGACCATCCTGCCGTCGATCGTACGGGCGTTGTGGGTGGCGCGCTCGCCGCACCAGCACAACGGCTGCACCTGCAGCGTCTCGAGGCGGTCACACAGCTCGACCAGCCGCTTGGACCCGGGGAACAGTTCGGTGCGGAAGTCGCTGAGGATGCCGAACGCGAACACGTCCAGCGCCAGCTCGTCGACGATCCGGGCGAGCTGGTCGATCTGCTCGGAGGTGTAGAACTGCGTCTCGTCGCAGATCAGGTAGTCGATCCGGCGTCCCTGCGTGAGCTGGTGGACGACGTGCTTCCAGAAGTCGAACGTCGGCGCGACCTCCGTCGCCCGCCCCACGAGCCCCAGGCGCGACGAGATGGTCGACTCCCCCGCCCGGTCGCGGCAGGTGAACAGCTCGCCGGTCCGTCCGCCGAGTCGCTGCGTGTGGTCCATCTGCAGCGCGAGCGTCGACTTGCCGCAGTCCATCGGTCCGGTGAAGAAGAGCAGGTCAGCCACGCCCACATCATTCCCGCTCGGGCGCCGCGGCGGAAATCACGGGCCGTCAGTCCACCAGCAGCGGGACCTGCATCTCGACCGGCGTCAGCGACCCGTGCATGCCGACGAGGTTCATCTCCCGCCCGAGACGCGTCGACATCACCGCCCAGTCGGTCCGCATCGCCACGAGCACGTCGCCGAACCGCCGTCGTACGCGGTCGCTGACCGGCCCGAACCAGCCCTCGTCGATCGCCTCGTCCCGCGTACGCACCCACGCGTGGGTGCCGAGCCGGTCCGCGTAGCGCGCCGCGACCTCCGGGGCCCGCTCGGTGTAGAGCTGGCGCAGCCGCCCCTCGCCGGCGAACAGGTCGACGTCGGCGAGGAGGCCGGGCTCGTCCTCGACGACCAGGAAGTTGCGGCCCGGGACGTCGATCATGCCGTGGTCGCCGGTGACGACCAGCCGGACGTCGCTCGGCAACTCGGCGCGCAGCCGGGCGCACAGCGCGTCCACCCGCGCGAGATGGGCCGTCCACTGCGGCGCGGCGACGCCGAGCGAGTGGCCGGTGTGGTCGAGCTCGCGCTCGTACGCGTACACGAGCGTCCGCCCCCCCGCCACGGCCGCGGCGACGGTCGCCGACACGCGGAAGTCCTCGTCGGCCTCGTCCTTCACCCCGCAGAAGTCCGGTCCCCGCAGGGCCGCGAACGTGAGTCCGGAGCCCTGGAACCGCGCGGGGGTCACGGAGGTGACGGTCACGCCCTCGGCGTGGGCGCGCTCGAACCAGGTCGGCAGCGGCTGGAACTCGCGCGGCGGCACCGCCGAGTCCCACACCAGCGCGTTGAGGACCTCATTGGTCTCGGGGACGCGGCACATGTAGCCCGCCATGCCGTGCTCGCCCGGGGCCAGCCCCGTCCCGAGGCACGTCAGCGAGGTCACCGTCGTCGACGGCACGCCCGACGTGATCGCCCGCCCGCGCTCCCGCAGTCCGGACAGATAGGGCGCCGTCTCGGCCGCATCGCGCAGCAGCACGTCGCCGAGCCCGTCGACCAGCATCACGACGAAGCGCTCGCCGTCGGGGAGCTCCAGCCGGTTGTCGGCCCCACTGACCCCGAGGCGCGCGGCCACGCTCGGCAGCAGGTCGGACAGGGTCCCCGACCCGTACGCCGGGGTCACCATGTCCTGCGGCCACACCGCCATCAGCGCGTTCCGCCCACCTGCGTCGCCAGCGATCCCCGGCCCGTGGCGCGCTGCAGCGCGGTGGAGAACGAGACCAGTCGGCGTACGCTGTCGGCCCCGTCCGCCGCCGCGCTCATGCGCACGGTGAGGTCGTCCGGCGACATGGTGCCGGTGAGACCGTGGTCGGCCTCGCACGTGGGATCGGCGCAGCCGGCCGGTTCGAGCTCGATGCGGCGCATCGCCCCCCAGGAGACCGAGAGCCAGGCCTCCGAGACCCCCATGCCGGGCCGATAGGTCTCCGGCCGGTCGACGACGCGGGTCAGCGCAACCGCGTTGATGGAGCCGAGGTCGATCGACTCCGCCGACGACGCGGCCTGGGCGCCGACATGGGGCAGCCCGTCGGACGGCTGCTCGTCGGTGTGACCGATCAGCAGGCGGGTGGGCGTCAGGAGGAGGACGGTGAGGTGGCGCCGGATCTCGTCGTTGTTGAAGGTCGGCTCGTGGTGCACCACGAAGTCGACGAACTCCTCGTCGGCGAGGGTCAGCAGGATCGAGTCCTCGACGAGGTCCGGGAAATAGCCACAGGTCTCGAGGTCGGCGCGCAGACCCGCGCGCAGGTCGCCGTCACGGGAGGTCATTGCGCCATTCAAACACAAGTACGCGGGTCGAAACGCGCTCTCGCCCCGGGTGCGTACCGGAAGGCGGCACGGTGACTTCGACTCGCTGGCGCTCGCTCAGCCAACGTGGCCTAACCCAGGCTCCGCGACTGCGCGTCGCGCACGTCGGCGGTCGGCGCCACCGTCACCGTGGCTCCGACGACCCACACGCCGCCCGGCGACGCGATGCAGGGGGTCAGGTCGACGTCGGCCAGTTGGGGGTGGTCGTCCGCGAGGCGCGCGACGCGCCCCAGCAGGTTCTCGACGGCCGCGAGGTCGGCACCCGGCGCCCCGTCGTGCTCGAAGAGCGTCGGCGCGGCCCGCAGGTCGAGGACCATCGTCGCCGCGTCGGCGGTCGTCAGCGGCGGCACGCGGTGGGCGATGTCGTCGAGGAGGTCCGACGCGATCCCGGACAGGCCGATCGAGACGATGGGCCCGAAGCCCGCGTCCTCGCGACTGCGTACCTCCAGCGACACGCCCGTCGGCACCATCGCCTGCACCACCGGCGCCGCCAGCCGCTGCGGGTCGGTCCCCTCCGGCGGCCGCAGGCCCAACTCGTCGACGAGCAGGCCCAGGTCGCGCCAGGCCTCGGCCATCTCATCAGCGGAGTCGAGGTGCCGGAACACGCTCGGGGCGTCCGGGCGCCCGCGTACGCCGGGGTCGGTCGCCTTGAGCACCACGTTCCAGCCCGCGGCCTCGGCGGCGCGCACCGCGTCGTCCAGCGTCGCCACGTGGACGCGTGGCACCACGGGGATGCCGTACGCCCCCAAGAGTCGCGCGGTCTCGTCGGACGACAGCGTGCGTCCCCCCGGGCTGTCGGCCAGCGCGTCGTCGATCACGGAGCCCGCCGCCGCGCGGTCCACCTCCAGGTCGGGCACCACGCCGTGGTCGGCCGCACGCCAGCGGGCGTACGCGGTGACCTGGCCGAGCGCGGCGATCGCGTCGGCATAGCTCGAGAACGTCGGGAGCCCGCCCTCGGCGTCGTCGTCGTGGCCGCTGTCGACGCGCACGAAGTCGGCGAACACGCCGAGCACGGGCTTGGCGGCGTCGCGCGCGACCTCGGCGAGCGCCGCGTGGGTCGCGTGGGCCGTCGCGCTGAAGATGTCCACCACGCAGACCACGACCGAGTCCACGGCCCCGTCGGCGAGGGCGGCCCGGGCCGCCCGGGCGTACGCGTCGGCGGGCGCTCCCGACGGGAGGACGACCGGGTCGTCGCAGACCAACGCGTTGCGGAGCCCGACGCGGGCGATGTGGCCCGACAGCGCGGGCGAGTTCGTGATGACGCGCACGCGCTCGCCGGTGGGCAGGGGCTGGCGGGCGAGGATCTGGGCGACGTCATACATGCTGTCGCGTCGCGAGCACACGATGATGCCGGACTGGCGGAACAGCGCGTCGACGGCCTTCTCCGGGGCCCGGACGAGCGACGCCGCCGCCCCCAGGTGGGCCTCGCGCTCGGACCTGCCGGGCGCGAAGAGCACGACGGGCTTGCTCGACGCCAGGGCGCGGGCGATGCGGGTGAACTTGCGCGGGTTGCCGATGCGGTCGAGCGACAGGAGGCACACGCGGGTGGCCTCGTCGTCCATCCAGTACTGCAGGACGTCGTTGGCGGTGACGTCGGCGTACAGGCCCGAGGAGATGAAGCTCGCGAGGCCGAGGTTCTGCTCGATGGCCGTCGACAGCAGGATGACCCCGACGCCGGAGGACTGGCAGAACATGCCGATGCCGCCGGCGCGGGGCATCGGGGCGGGGCTCGCGTTGAGGCCGAGCGAGGTGTTGATGATGCCGAGCGCGTCGGGCCCGAACGCCCTCATGCCGGCCGCCCTGACCTGCGCGACGATGGCACGGTTCTGCTCACCGCCGTATTCGCCGGAGTGCAGCACGTAGAGGCCGAACGCCCCGACCTCGCGGGCGGACCCGATCACCTCGGCCATGCCCTCGCGCGGCAGCGAGGTCACCACGATGTCGACGCCTCCGTCAATGTCGGCGAGCGTGGCTGCCGTGGGCACGCCGTTCACCGTGCCACCGTCGGTCGCGACGGCGACCACGGCCCCCTCGAAGCCACCCTCCAGCAGGGAGGTGACGACCTGGGCGGCCCGGTCGGCGGGCGCGACCACGGCCAGCCGCTGCGGGTGCAGGAGCCGGCGTACGGAGTTGGCCTCGGCGCGGTGTTCGCGCCGCAACATCACCTCGACCGACTTGTCGGTGGGCGAGATCGGGAACTCGACCATGATCATGCCGTCTTCGAACTCGCGCTTCACCGTGTAGCCGGCCTCGACGAAGACCTGGGCCATCTTGCGGTTCTGGGGCAGGATCTCGGCGACGAACCGCTGGACCCCGCGCTCGCGCCCGGCCTCGGCGAGGTGCTCGAGCAGGAGCTGGCCGACGCCCTTGCCCTGCTGGGAATCCTCGACGAGGAAGGCGACCTCGGCGACGGAGTCGTTGACGCGGTCATAGCGGCCGACCGCCACCATGTCACCGGCGACGGTGAGCACCAGCGCCACCCGATCGGTGTGGTCGACGTGGGTGAAGCGGTGGACGTCGGCGGCGGACAGCACCGGATAGGGCGCGAAGAAGCGCAGGTATTTGGATTCGGGCGACACCCGGGCATAGAACGCCACGAGCAGGTCGCTGTCGGTCGGCCGCATGGGGCGCAGCCGCGCGGCGCTGCCGTCCGACAGGAGGACGTCCGCCTCCCATTCCACGGGGTACGCCGGGACCACGGCGTCGTCGTCGCTGGTCACGGGCCCAGCCTACCCATCCCCCGACTCGGCACCGGACCCGAGAACGGTTTAGGGTCATGCCCATGTCGAAGCCCTTCATCGCCGCGCGTGTCGAGGACAAGCTGAACCGCCAGATCGACCAGACCGTCCGCGGGCGGGGGTGGAAGGAGCGCGTCATCGGCTACACGGGCTATGGCTCGTCCAAGTTCGTCCGGGTGCTGGGCCGCGTCATCCTGACGCCGCCGGAACCCGACGCGACCACGCGCCCCGAGGCGCCCATGACCCTGCTCGAGCGCCGGGGGTGGCGCAACTTCGTGACGGCCCCGGCGATCAACCAGTCCGTCACCTGCACGGTCAACGGCACCGACTACGAGGTCGTGACCGACCGCAACGGCTACATCGACCTGCGCCTCCCGGCCCGGGGCCTCCAGCCCGGCTGGCAGGAGATCACGCTGCAGGCCGGCGGGTCCGACCCGGTCCAGGTGCCGATGCAGATCATCGACCCCGAGCAGGAGTGGGGCCTGGTCTCCGACATCGACGACACGGTCATCACGACCTCGCTCCCCCGTCCGCTCGTCGCGGCCTGGAACACGTTCGTCCTCGAGGAGAACGCGCGCCAGGCGGTCCCCGGCATGGCCGAGTTGTACGCCGACCTCCTCGCCGACCATCCCGACGCCCCGGTGGTGTATGTCTCCACCGGCGCCTGGAACACGGCCCCGACGCTGCAGCGCTTCTTCCGCCACCACGACTACCCGCGCGGCTGCATGCTGCTGACCGACTGGGGCCCCACGAACTCCGGCTGGTTCCGCTCGGGCCAGGAGCACAAGCGCATGTGCCTGCGCGACCTCGCCATCGACTTCCCGAAGGTCAAGTGGATCCTCATCGGCGACGACGGCCAGCACGATCCCGCCCTGTACGGCGAGTTCGCCGAGGCCCACCCCGACCGCGTCCGCGTGATCGGCATCCGCCAGTTGACCCCGGGCGAGCAGGTGCTCGCCCACGGCACGCTCGCCTCGCTCGACCAGGAGGACAAGGCCGCGCGTGACCCGGAGGTCCCGGAAGTGCGCGCGCCTGACGGCCAGGGGCTCCAGCCCCTGCTGCGGGACGCCATCGCGCAGCGCGGCTGAACCACCCCTTCACGTTCGCGAGCGAGCGCAGCGCGTCGAAGCGCCTGGCCGTGCGACTGAACTAGCGGTGCGTGGGGCCGCCCCACGGCGGGGTGTGGCGTACGCGGGGCCGCCGCAGGGAGTCGACGACGGCCCAGCCGAGGAAGCCCAACAGCCCGGCCGCCCCGACGCCGATCGCCACCCACTCGCCCACCGTGCGGTCGAACAGGCCCGGCTCCTGGGCGGCGGCGTTGATGCCCGTACGCAGGTCGTTGGCATCGCGCCAGGTCACGGTCGTGCCGTCGACCGTGCTGCTGCCGCTGTGGCTGACGACCTTCCCGCGGAAGGTGACCTTGAGCTCGAACTGCTCGATGCCGCGTACGGGCCCGGACTTCGGGCCCTCGGGGTCGAGCTGTTCGAGCATGCCCTCACCGAACGAGAAGTGCTGCTTGCCGTCCTGGTGATAGATGGCGATGCCTGCCTGGCCGAGCCGGCGCTGGTTGGCGTCGCCCCGGATGCGGCAGCCGACGCGGCCGGCCTCGGCGTACTCGGTCTTCACCGGCCGGAAGAACTGGCCGAACCGGCGGTTGTCCGCACACTTCGCCTTCACGGCCTCGATGCCCTTCGCGTTCGCCGGGTCGTCCGGGACGCTGAAGTCATAGTTCATCGACACCGAGTCGTCGGCGTTGACCGTCACCGAACCGGTGAACCGGGTGCAGCCGGTGGCAAGTGCCATCACGAGCACCAGCAGGAGGATCGCCGAGCGGCGACGGGCCGTGCGCATGCCCCCAACCTAGGACACGCGGGGCCGCCATCCCGCATCAGCGCGCCCGCAGGCGGGAGACTGGCGGCTGCACAGCACCTGACCGAGAGAATGAGGCATGGCTCGACGCACCGACGTGGTGGATGACGACTTCACCGAGAAGATCATCGACATCGACGTGTCGTCGGAGATGCAGACCTCGTTCCTCGAGTACGCGTACTCGGTCATCTACGCCCGGGCCCTGCCCGACGCCCGCGACGGGCTGAAGCCGGTGCAGCGCCGCATCCTGTTCTCGATGGACGAGATGAGCCTGCGCCCCGACCGCGGCCACGTGAAGTCGTCGCGCGTCGTCGGCCAGGTCATGGGCCTCTACCACCCCCACGGCGACACCGCGATCTATGACGCGCTGGTCCGCATGGCTCAGGACTGGAGCCTGCGCCTGCCCGTGATCGACGGCCACGGCAACTTCGGCTCGCCGGACGCCGGACCGGCCGCGATGCGCTACACCGAGTGCCGCCTGGCCCCCGCCGCGCTGGCGATGACCGACGAGCTCGGCCAGGACACCGTCGACTTCAAGCCGAACTACGACGGCAAGGAGTCCGAGCCCGTCGTCCTCCCGGCGGCGTTCCCCAACCTGCTGGTGAACGGCGCGACCGGCATCGCGGTCGGCATGGCGACCAACATCCCGCCCCACAACCTCATCGAGGTCGTCCAGGCGCTGCGCCACCTGCTGAAGCACCCGAACGCCCAGCTCGACACCCTGATGAAGTTCATCCCGGGTCCCGACCTGCCGACCGGCGGCAAGATCATCGGTCTCGACGGCATCAAGGACGCGTACGCGACCGGCCGCGGCTCGTTCAAGATCCGCGCCACCACGCGCATCGAGCAGGTCTCGCCGCGCCGCAAGGGCATCGTGGTGACCGAGCTGCCCTACACGATCGGCCCCGAGAAGGTCATCGAGCAGATCAAGGACGCGGTCGGCAAGAAGAAGCTCCAGGGCATCGCCGATGTCAAGGACCTGTCCGACCTCGACACCGGAACCCACCTCCAGATCGAGATCAAGAACGGGTTCAACCCCGAGGCCGTGCTGCAGCAGCTCTACAAGCTGACGAAGCTCGAGGACTCGTTCGGCATCAACAACGTCGCCCTGGTGGAGGGCCAGCCCCGCACGCTGTCGCTCCGCGACCTGCTGACGGTCTATCTCGACCACCGGCTCGAGGTCACGCTGCGGCGCACGACGTTCGACCGCGACAAGGCCGTCGACCGGCTCCACCTGGTCGAGGGCCTGCTCATCGCGATCCTCGACATCGACGACGTCATCGCGATCATCCGCCAGTCCGACGACGTGGCCACGGCGCGGGCGAAGCTGATCGAGGTGTTCGAGCTCAGCGAGGTGCAGGCCAACTACATCCTCGACATGCAGCTGCGGCGCCTGACGAAGTTCTCGCGGCTCGAGCTGGAGTCGGAGCGCGACGACCTCGCCAAGCGGATCGCCGCCCTCAACGAGATCATCGACAACGACGATCGCCTGCGCGGTGTGGTGAACGAGGAGTTGGCGGAGATCGCGCGCCGGTTCGGTACGCCGCGGCGCACGGTGCTGCTGGAGTCGTCGGGCGCCGTGGCCTCCGCGGCGCCGCTCGAGGTCGCCGACGACCCCTGTTGGGTGATGCTGTCGGCGACCGGACTGATCGCCCGCGTCGACACCTCGGCCCCGCTGCCCGACCGCGCCGCCCGCGCCCGCCACGACGTCATCACGTCGGTGATCCGCTGCACGGCGCGCGGCGACTTCGGCGTGGTCACGTCGCGCGGGCGGCTGCTGCGGCTGGGGGCCATCGATCTGCCCAACGTGCCGCTCACGGCCAACGCGCCCAATCTCCAGGGCGGGACGCCGCTGGCCGAGCTCGTCGGCCTCGAGAAGAACGAGCGCATCCTCTGCCTCACGACGCTGTCGGAGGACTCGCTCGGGCTCGCGCTCGGCACCGCGACGGGCGTGGTCAAGCGCGTCCGCCCCGAGACGCTCGGCCGCGACGAGTGGGACGTGATCACCCTTGCTGACAAGGATTCCGTGGTCGGCGCGCTCGAACTGACCGACGAGTCGGTCGAGCTGGTCTTCGTCACCACCGACGCCCAGCTCCTCCACTTCCCGGCCTCGGGCGTCCGCCCCCAGGGTCGCGCCGGCGGCGGCATCGCGGGCGTGAAGCTCGGCGCCGGGGCCGAGGTGCTGTTCTTCGGCGCCGCGCCCGCGTCCGGCTCGGTCGTGGTCACCGTCGCGGGCGGCTCCGATTCGTTGCCCGGCACCGATTCCGGCACGGTCAAGGTGACGGGCTTCGACCAGTTCCCCGGCAAGGGCCGCGCCACGGGCGGCGTCCGCTGCCACCGGTTCCTCAAGGGCGAGGACCGGCTCCAGGTCGCGTGGGCCGGTCCCGCGCCGGCCATCGCGGGGGCCGCCAACGGCTCGGCGGTCGAGCTGCCCGAGCCCGACCAGCGCCGCGACGGCGCCGGCGTGCTCGGCACCCAGCCGATCGCGGCGATCGGCCACTGACGGCCGGATTTCCCACCAAGCCAAGAAAGGACGGCGGCCGCCCGAACGGGCGACCGCCGTCGTTCTCTTGTGCTGCTTGCTCAGCGGCCGGTCTTGGCGAGGCCGCCCTCGCTGTCCTTCGGCGGGCGCGTGGCCGACGGCGCGGGCGACGAGGGCGTCGTCACCGAGGGTGCGGCCGTGGGCACCGGCGTACGCGTGGGCGAACCGGAGGGTGCCGGGGAGCCCGGCGTACCGGTCGGGGTCACCGACGGTGCCGGAGTGACGGACGGTGCCGGCGTACGCGTCGGGGTCGGCGTACGCGTCGGGGTCGGCGTCGCGGTCGGCGCGACGACCACGGCGCGGGCCGTCAGCCACTGCGTGGCGTCGAGCACGTGGTCGACCATGCGCGTCTCGCCGACACACCCGCGCCAGCCGTTGTCGACCTTGTCGACGCTGTTGAAGTTCGCGCCGAGCGTCCACACGCTGTTCACGCCGGTCTCGATGCCGGCGAGCCCGCTGACCGACCGCAACATCGGGGCGCCGTCGAGGAACAGCGTGGTCTCCCTGGTCTTGGGGTCATTGGTGACCGCGACGTGGATCCACTTGCCTGGGTCGAGGTCGCCCGACCACGCCGAGCCGTCTCCGACCTCGGACCGCGTGCGGACGGCCGACATGAACGAGAACTGCACCTCGCGCAGGTTCGAGATCGCGACGGCCATGGGCGGCTCGCCGCCCTCGATCTGGTCGAGCGGGGTGATGGCGGCGCGGTCGCCGGAGCGGCCGGCGGCCACCATCCAGCGGTTGGCATGGGGCGTGAATCCCTTGTCCACCTTGATGAAAGTCTCGAAGGTGTAGCCCTGGGTGAACCGGCGCTCGTTGATCACGGGCCCGACGGCCGTGGAGAACCAGCTGGCCCGGTTGCCGTTGCGCGTGGCGTTGGGGAAGCACACCGAGCCGCCGTCGGACGACAGCCGGTGGTGGTCGGTCGAATAGGTGACGTCGCCGACGGTGCCGGTGGCGCCGTGCAGGCCGACCTTCGCGCGCGTCATGTCGGCGCCCTCGACGACGTCGAGGATGCGGCCGCCCTCGGGGATCGTGTCGCCGTCGGCCAGGCGACGGCCCGCGACGATCTTCTCGGGGTCGATGCGCCAGTGGGCGGCGGTGCCGGTGACCCTGGCGTAGTCGTCCCGGCCCTTCGGGAGCGCCGGCGGGGCGACGACCGGATCGGTGAACTGCTTGCGGATGTCGGAGCGCAGCTTGGCCGTCAGCGACGGCTGGTCGGCGGCGCCGGCGGCGAGGCCGGCGAAGCGGGCGCGGAAGTCGAACGGGATCGAGTAGCTGTCACCCTTCTCGTCGGGCAGGGCGCGGTCGAACTGCGGCAGCAGCGTCGCCGTCGGCTTCTTCAGGACCCACGGCGAGAAGGCCGTGCCGGTGATGCGGTTGTTGGTCAGGTCGAACTCGACGAGGCCCATCTGGCCGTTGCCGCCGGCGTACGCCATCTGGTAGTCCGTCAGCGCCTGCACGACCGGCTTGCCGCTCGCGTTGTTCTTCACGCGCTGCACGGCGCCGTGGTGGTGGCCGTTGAGCCCGCGCCTTGGGAAAGGTCTCCAGGTAGTTGTTGTCGGAGCCGAGGTCGTGGTTGCCGGCCAGCACGCTGTAGGGCATGTTCGCGTCCTCGAGCACCGCCATGTCCTTCGAGGCGACCTGCCACCGCCCCGGCTTGTCGGACTGGTCGACGAGGTCGCCGAGGTGGGTGGTGAAGGCGATGTTGTAGTCCTGGCGGTGCTTGACCAGCCACTCGGTCTGGGCGGCCCAGGGCTCGGAACCCCAACGCGGCGTGTATTTGTCGCCGACGAGCGGATCGGCGTACCGGGCATAGAACTGGGTGTCGGGGATGACCGCGAGCGTGAAACGCGACGCGTTCCCCTTCGCGGTGGGATCGCTCGTGAAGTCGTCGTACGCGTGGGCCGCCGGCACCAGGCTGAAGGCCAGGACAAGGCCGAGCAGCCCCGCGCCGAGGCGGGTGGGGAGGGACATGGGTTCTCCAAAGGGGGGTCGGGAGGTCTGACCTCGCAAAAGTAGGACGATTGACCGACCCGTGGGCCGCAGTCGGGTGACGAGCGGATGAACGGGTCGTGTCTCCTTGCCCGGGTTCGGCGTACGCGGACCTGCCCCGGCCACTAATCTGGGCCCCATGTCCGCCTTCGACGACCTCCTGGCCGCCAATCGCACGTACGCCGAGACCTTCACCGACGGGGGTTTCGACGGCATCGCGCGGGCCGGCGTCGCGGTCCTGACCTGCATGGACTCGCGCATCGAGCCCCTCGGCATGCTCGGGCTCCACCTCGGTGACGCCAAGATCCTGCGTACGCCGGGTGGCCGCATCACTCCGGACGCCATGGTCGGCTGCATCCTGTCGGTGCACCTGCTGAACGTCGACCGCATCATGATCGTCCCCCACACCCGCTGCGCGATGGCGTCGGGCGACGACGGCTCCATCGCCGACAAGGTGCAGGACGCGACGGGCGTCGACATCCATGGCATGGTGCTCGGCACGACGCCGGACCAGCGCGCCGGCCTGTCCTATGACGTACGCCGGCTGCGTACGCACCCCCTGCTCCAGGGAACCAGCGTGGAGATCGGCGGGTTCTTGTACGACGTCGACACGGGGCTGCTGGAGCAGGTGCTCTGACGGTCAGCTGACCGCGAGATCGTCCAGCACCAGGTCCATGTTGATCGCGATCCCTGCGGTCGATCCCTCGCCCGCGGCCGTGATCACCTGGGCGCGCGCATTGGTCGAGTTCCCCGCCGCGAACAGCCAGGGCACGGTGGTGCGTTGCTGGTCGTCGGTCACCACGAGGCCGAACTGGTCGCGCTCGGGCTCGATCCCGGCGAGGAATCCGTCCCGCGCCTCCGGCGGGGGAAACAGGAAGGCGGCGTCGCAGGGCACCTCGCGACCCTCGACCACCACGCCCCGGAGGCGGTCGTCGGCGACCGCGAGTTCGCGGATCCCCCCGGGCACGACCTCGACGCCTCGACGCCGGAGCTGGTCGCGCTGTTCATCGGTCAGGTCGAGTTCATGGCTGAGCAACGTGACGCGCGGGCTCCACTGCGGCAGGAGCAGCGCCTGGTGGGCCGCCATCGGGTGGGTGCCGAGCACGACCAGTCGCTGGTCGCGGACCTCATAGCCATGGCAATAGGGGCAGTGCAGCACGTCGCGACCCCACCGCTCCGCGACCCCCGGGAGGTCGGGCAGCCGGTCGCGGAGCCCGGTGGCGAGGAGTACGCGGCGGCCGCACAAGCGTACGCCGCCCTCGGTGCGGACGGTCCGGTCCGCGTCCAGCGCGACGACCCGATCGTCGACGACCTCGCCGCCGAAGCCGAGGAACTCCTCGCGGCCCAGCCGCAGGAGCTCCTGCGGCGGAACGCCGTCGCGGCTCAGGAAGCCGCGGGCGTGCGCGGCGGGCGAGTTGCGCGGCTCGCCCGAATCCACCACGACGACCCCACGCCGGGCGCGGGCCAGGAGGATGCCTGCGGTGAGCCCGGCCGCTCCCCCGCCGATGATGACGACGTCATGGGTGTGGGTGGCGGTCATGGCTGCTCCTGGAGTGGGACGGTGATGTCTCCACAGTAGCCTAGGTGAAAATGTTTTTCATTAAAGTGGGCGGTTGACCGAGCACGATCGGAGAAGTCGCCGGCGTACGCCCGCCCCTAGCGTTGCTGTCACCGGAACATCCCGGCACCGAAAGGATCACGCATCATGGCTCTCCAGCTCGCCCCCTACGTCCACTTCCCCAACAACGACTGTGCCGCCGCGTTCGCCTTCTACGGCAGCGTCTTCGACGCCCAGCCGACGATCCTGCGCGGGAGCGACATGCAGGCCGAAGGCATGGACCCGAACATGGTCATGCACGCCGAGCTGAAGCTGGGCGACGGCGCCACACTCTATGGCTCCGACGACTGCATGGGTCAGAAGATCAAGCCCCAGGGCTTCGAGGCCTGCATCTTCACCGACGACGAGGAGCAGGGCCGCCGCTGGTTCGCGGGCCTGTCGGAGGGCGCCGAGATCCACCTGCCGATCGACACGAAGGAGTGGGGCGACGTGTACGGCCAACTGACCGACCGCTTCGGCCTGACCTGGGCGATCAACGTCAACCAGAGGTGAAGGCACACGTTTGAGTCCCGAAAGGTCGTTCGAGTCGGTTCGAACAGCCTCAAACCACCTTTCGGGACTCAAACGCCGAAACGCGGGCCCGGGTTCGCGAACGCTCCTGCACTTGGCGAGTCGAAATTGCGTTGGAGAACGTTGCACCGTTCGCGAGGACAACCAGCGCTCGCCAACTGCAGGACGGTTCGCCAAGGTGACGGACCCCTGCTCCTCGTCTCGCTGGCGCTCGCTCGGAGAACGTCGGGGGCTCGTCTCGCGGGCGCTCGCCCGGAGAGGGTCCCTCGGCCCGCCACGCCTGGGACTCGCGCGCCCGGTCTCTGGAGGACCGATGAGCGACATGGCCCCGCGAACCGACAGGAACCTCAGCGCCCACGCCCGGCCGCGTCGCGAAGAGTGTCCGAAGACACCGGATTGTGCGCGCGAGGCCGTACGCGTCGCGGAGCGACGCAATCCAACCCCGCGCGCGAGGCCCTACGCGTCGCGGAGCGACGCAATCCAACTCCGCGTGCGAGGCCGTACGCGTCGCGGAGCGACGCAATTAGCTGGCTACGCGTCGATCTGCTCCGCGTCGATCTGGTACGCCCCGTCCACGATGAACTCCTTGCGCGGGGCCACCTCGTTGCCCATCAACATCTCGAACGTCGCCTCCGCCGCGGCCGCGTCGTCGACCGTGATGCGCCGCAGCGTGCGGTGCATCGGCGACATGGTCGTCTCCTTCAGCTGGTCGGCGTCCATCTCGCCCAATCCCTTGTAGCGCTGGGGTTCCTTGAAGTTCTGGCCCTTCTTCTGCAGCATCGCCGCCGTGCGCTGATATTCGGCGTCGGAGTAGGTGTAGATGTATTTGTCGAGACCCTTCTTCGGGTTCACCAACTCGAAGCGGTGCAGCGGCGGGACGGCGGTGTAGACCCGGCCCGCCTCGACCAGCGGCCTCATGTAGCGGAAGAACAGCGTCGCCAGCAGACAGCGGATGTGGGCGCCGTCGGAGTCGGCGTCGGCCATGAAGATGACCTTGCCGTAGCGCGACGCGTCGAGCTCGAAGGTCCGCCCCGAGCCGGCGCCGACGACCTGGATGATCTGGCCGCACTCGACGTTCTTCAGCATGTCGCCGACCGACGCCTTCTGGACGTTGAGGATCTTGCCGCGGATCGGCAGCAGCGCCTGGAACTCGGAGTTCCGCGCGCGCTGTGCGGTGCCGAGCGCCGAGTCGCCCTCCACGATGAACAGCTCGCAGCGCTCGACGTCGTTGGAGCGGCAGTCCTTCAGCTTCGCCGGCAGCGTCGAGCTCTCCAGCGCGTTCTTCCGCCGCTGGGCCTCCTTGTGCTGACGGGCCTGGACCCGCGTACGCGAGGCCGAGACGACCTTCTCCAGCACGGTGCGGGCCTGAGCCTTGGTGGCCTGTTTCGTCGAGCTCAGGAATTCGCCCAGCTCGCGCTCGACGATCTTCGCGACGATGCGCGAGGCCGCGGGCGTGCCGAGCACCTCCTTGGTCTGGCCCTCGAACTGGGGCTCGGCCAGGCGTACGGTCACGACCGACGTGAGGCCCTCGAGGGCGTCCTCCTTGGTGATCTCCTCGCCCGACTTCAGCAGGCGGGTGCCCTCCAGCACCTTCGACAGCGACTTCGCGACGGCGCGCTCATAGCCGTTGACGTGCGTACCGCCCTTCGGCGTCGCGATGATGTTGACGAACGAGCGGGTCGTCGTGTCATAGCCGTTGCCCCAGCGCAGCGCGATGTCGACCTCGAGCGTGCGGTCGACGTCGGTCGGCGTCAGCGCACCCGAGTCGTCCAGCATCGGGACGGTCTCGGTGAACTCGTCGGAACCCTGCAGGCGCACCACGTCGGTCAGCGGCGCGTCGGGCGCGAGGAACTCACAGAACTCCGCGATGCCGCCGTCGTGGCGGTGGATCTCCTCGACGACCTCGTCGCCGCGCTCGTCCCGCACGACCAGTGCCAGCCCAGGCACGAGGAACGACGTCTGGCGCGCGCGCTCGGTCAGCTTGGTCAGCGACAGTTCGGCGTCGGCGAGGAAGACCTGGCGGTCGGGCCAGTAGGTCACGCGCGTGCCGGTCACCCCGCGCTTGGCGCGTCCGACCTTGGCGAGGCCCGCGCCCGGCGTGAACGCCGCGTCCGGCCCGGGGCCGTCGAACGTGCCCGGCACGCCGCGGCGGAACGACATCGCGTACGTCGCTCCCCCACGGTCGACCTCCACGTCGAGGCGACTGGAGAGCGCGTTGACGACCGACGCACCGACGCCGTGCAGGCCTCCGGTCGCGTTGTAGGACCCCGAGCCGAACTTGCCGCCGCCGTGCAGCTTGGTGAACACGACCTCGACGCCCGACAGGCCGGTGCCGGGGTGGACGTCGACGGGAATGCCGCGGGCCTGGTCGGCCACGTGGATCGACCCGTCGGACCGCAGGGCGACGAAGATCTCGGTGCCGAACCCGCTCAGGGCCTCGTCGACGGCGTTGTCGATGATCTCCCACAGGCAGTGCATGAGGCCGCGGGTGTCGGTCGACCCGATATACATCGCCGGGCGCTTGCGTACGGCTTCGAGGCCTTCGAGCACGAGCAGGTGGCGGGCCTCGTAGTCATGGCCGCCGGCGGCCTTGTTGGCCTGCTTCTTGCCGGTCGCTCGGGTCGGGGCGGAGTTCGCTGCTTCTGACACCCGCGAAGGGTAACCGGCGGACCCCGTGCGCGGTGGGACGCGCGCCGGGGACCAGACGATGCGTACGCGGTCCTCAGCCACCCGGCGGGACCCGGAAGGTGACACCCCCGGAACACGCTGGACTTCGCCCGCTTCGCGGGTACTCTCGACACAACTCAACCGACGCGGCAGGCCGGGAACAAACTCCCGGGCCCACCTGTTGTTCAGGGTGAGACACCTACCGGGTGAACCCAGAAAGAGAGGCCCACGTGACCACCACCGTCATCGACTCCAGCCTGACCAGTGCTGATCGCTGCGACCGCTGCGGCGCGCAGGCCTACGTCCGCGTCGTCATGGAGAGCGGCTTCGAGCTGCTCTTCTGCAACCACCACTCGAAGCAACACAGCGACAAGCTCCGTCAGGTCGCCCTGAAGATCCAGGACGAGTCCGAGAAACTCGTCTGAATCACACGCACGAGGTGCCCCGCGCTCGCTGAGCGCGGGGCACCTCTGTGTTTGGGGGCCGTTCGCCGAGAACGCACGCCGCACCGATCACCAGCGCTCGGCGATCGCCGTCAGGGTCGCGTGCTTGGTCTCCTCGGCGTAGGTCGAGCCGGTCAACATCAGCTCCTGGACGCCGATGCGCTCACAGAACGCACGCAGGCGGTCCACGACCTCCTGGGTCTCGCCGACGAACTTGATCGCCGGCAACTGCTCGAGCAGCGCGAGGTCGAGCTCGGTCCACTCGCGCTCCGCGGCCTTCTCGGGCGTCGTGACGGGCTTCGGCTCGTTGGTGCGGAGGCTGAGCGCCGAGACCCGTGCCGGACCGGCCAGGAACTCCGCTTCGTCAGCGGTGTCGGCGACCAGCGCCGACGTGCACACCATCGCGTGGGGTTCGGCGAGCGTCGGGGACGGGGTGAAGTGGGCGCGATAGCTGTCCATCACGGCGACCGGGTCCATCTGGCCGAAGTGGTGGGCGTAGCAGTAGCGCAGGCCCAACATGCCGGCGAGCTGGGCCGCGTACCCCGACGAGCCGAGCAGCCAGACCTCCGGGAACGACGTGGCGACCGGGGTCGCGGCGAGCTGGGCGGCCATCGGGGCCTCGAGCCGGTTGTCGCCCAGCCAGGCCATGACCTCGAGCACGTGCTGGGGGAACTCCTGGACGCCGAGCTGGCCGCCGTCGCGGCGCAGGGCGCGGGCGGTCACCTGGTCGGTGCCGGGCGCGCGGCCGATGCCGAGGTCGATGCGGCCGGGGTGCAGCGCCTCGAGCAGCGCGAACTGCTCGGCCACGACGTACGGGGCGTGGTTGGGCAGCATCACGCCGCCCGACCCGACCTTGATGCGGTCGGTCGCGGCGGCGAGGGCGGCCATCAGGACCGCGGGGTTGGTCGACGCGATCTGCGGCATGTTGTGGTGCTCGGCCACCCAGAAGCGCGCGAAGCCGAGCCGGTCGGCGTGCTGCGCGGTGCGGAGCGTACGCCCGAGCGCGTCGCCGCTGGTCCCCCCTTCGGTCACCATCGCGAGGTCCAGGACGGAGAGAGGGATCGTCATGGCAGGGACAACCGGCGGGTGTGGCGCCCTATTCCCGCGACGCCGCCGATCGATGACCCTGTCACGGCAGGTCGAACTGCCGTCGCCAGCCGGGCGGGCGTCGGTTCACCCCAGCGGGGTCGACCCCGTGGAGCGGGTGTCGCGCTCCGGGACGTCCAGCGCGATGCGGCTGCGCATGAGGAACACGTTGTAGGGCGCCCACTGCGACATCAGCCAATAGATCGTGTCGCCGTCGAGGAACCAGGGGTGCAGATAGCCGCCGTACAACGCCGGGAACTGCTGCCCGCTCGCCGCGATCTCGCCGGCCGACCACGGCCCGGTGATCGACTCCGCGCTGCGCACCACGATGGCGGCGCGGTCCTCGTCGAGGTGCATCGCGAGCCAGCGCTTCAGACCGTGGTGGTAGGCCACCGACATCTCCCCCACCGGCCCCGGGAAGATCGGCGCGGCGCGGTCCATGCGCGGCTGCCAGTCCGCGCCGTCCCAATACCGGTACGCGGACACGCGGTCGACGGCGTCCGGCCGGGTCCGGGCGGCGTACGCGGACCCGTGCCGCCCGTTGCTGGTCCCGACGAGGTAGACCCAGTCGCCCGCGGCGGGGTCGGTCTCGCGCGCGAAGGTCGCGACCTGGAACCGGCTGCGCCCGAGCAGGTTCGGGAAGCGTCCGCGCAGCGGCTTGGTCCACGTGCGGCCGTCGTCGTCGGAGCGGGCGATGCCGGCCTGGAACGTGCGCCACCGGCCTCCGCGCAGCCAGATCAGCACCGACATCCAGTGGACGTAGTGGACGCCGTCGACGGTGATGCCGCCGTTGGGGATCAGCGTGTGCTCGGGAAAGTTCGTCCTCGGGATGTTCATCCGACTCGACCGGATCACCTGCGCCGCGCCACCCCGCGTACGCCTCACCACGCCCTGGTCGAAGACCAGCCCCTCGCCCTCGAGGTCGCGCGATCGCGACGACAGCAGGACGTTGCGGCGCCAGTCGGCGTTGCGGGGCCCCGCTCCGTGGCCGCCCCATCCCTCGCCGTAGGTGTCGCCGAACATCGAGAACACCCGGTCGTCGCCGGCGTCCCAGAGGAAGCCGAGGTCGGTGCCATGGATGCCGAGGCCGAGGTGGGTCTCGTTGGTCGAGTCGGTGCCGGTGACCTTGCCCAGCAGCGTCGTCTCGGTCACGCGTACGGTCGCGGGGTTCTCGCTCACCCGCGCATCGTAGCGAGCGAGGTTCGGTCCGTTCGGACCGTACGCAGGGCTTGGACCTGCGGGCAGGATGGGGGGACCCGAGCACCCCGAGGAGCCTGATGAGCCACGCCACGACCGACCTGATGCAGTCGCCTGCTGCCGAGAGCGGATGGACGCCGCGAAGGCTCTACCGCGTCGCCGCGACCGCCGAGATGGTCACCTGGACGCTCCTACTGGCCGGCATGGCGCTGAAATACACGGGGGTGACGGAGGTCGGCGTACGCATCGCCGGGCTCTGCCACGGCGCGGCCTTCCTTGCGTACCTGCTGACGAACGTGTTCGTCGCGCTGAACCAGGGGTGGCGTGCGCGCACTGTCCTGCTGGGCTTCGCGACGACCTTCGTGCCGTACGCGACCCTCCCCTACGACCGCTGGCTCGAGCGCCGCGGCATGCTCGAGGGCCCGTGGCGGAAGCCGGTTCCCGGTGAGGACGCGGGGGCTCTCGAGCGGATCCGCGGTTTCGCGCTGGGCC
This sequence comes from Mariniluteicoccus flavus, assembly GCF_054776655.1. Taxonomy (NCBI): domain Bacteria; kingdom Bacillati; phylum Actinomycetota; class Actinomycetes; order Propionibacteriales; family Propionibacteriaceae; genus Mariniluteicoccus; species Mariniluteicoccus flavus. The sequence goes on from NZ_BAAHBN010000007.1 coordinate 139,649, forward strand.
GCCCGTGGCTGGCGATCGCGCTCGCGGTCGTCGTGCTGGGCGCGGTCATGGCGTTCCTGCTGTGGCTGGGCCCGCCGACGGGCTGGGCGACGCGCTTCGCGAACTGACCTGCCCTCCCGGGTGTGGGCGTGCCCTCGGGCTTCGCCCTCGCCCAACTTGTGCACACCGCTGCACGAGTTGGGTCGACACGCCGGGCAAAAGACGCAACACGTGCACCCGCGTGCACAAGTTGCGAGACCCGGCGAAGCCCGAGACCCGGCGAAGCCGGAAACCGGAAACCGGGGAGCCGGGAACGGATCCGAACCAACGCAGAACGCCCGGGCCGATGGCCCGGGCGTTCTGCGTGCACAGCGATGACTCAGTCCAGATAATCCCGCAGCACCTGCGACCGCGACGGATGCCTCAGCTTCGACATGGTCTTCGACTCGATCTGGCGGATACGCTCGCGCGTCACGCCATAGACCTTGCCGATCTCGTCGAGCGTCTTCGGCTGGCCGTCGGTCAGGCCGAAGCGCATCGAGACCACGCCCGCCTCGCGCTCCGAGAGCGTGTCGAGCACGTCGTGGAGCTGCTCCTGCAGCAGCGTGAAGCTGACCGCGTCGGCCGGCACGACCGCCTCGGAGTCCTCGATCAGGTCGCCGAACTCGGAGTCGCCGTCCTCGCCCAGCGGGGTGTGCAGCGAGATGGGTTCGCGGCCGTACTTCTGGACCTCGACGACCTTCTCGGGCGTCATGTCGAGTTCCTTGGCGAGCTCCTCCGGCGTGGGCTCGCGGCCCAGGTCCTGCAGCATCTGGCGCTGGACGCGGGCGAGCTTGTTGATGACCTCGACCATGTGCACCGGGATGCGGATGGTGCGGGCCTGGTCGGCCATGGCGCGCGTGATGGCCTGCTTGATCCACCACGTCGCATAGGTCGAGAACTTGTAGCCCTTGGTGTAGTCGAACTTCTCGACCGCACGGATCAGGCCGAGGTTGCCCTCCTGGATCAGGTCGAGGAACAACATGCCGCGGCCGGTGTAACGCTTGGCGAGCGAGACGACCAGGCGCAGGTTGGCCTCCAACAGGTGGTTCTTCGCGCGGCGGCCGTCCTCGGCGATCCACTCGTAGTCGTCGACCTGGTTCGCCTTCACCTTGGTGCCCGAGTCGTTGAGCCGCTCGTCGGCGAACAGACCCGCCTCGATGCGCTTGGCGAGCTCGACCTCCTGCTCGGCGTTCAGCAGCGCGACCTTGCCGATCTGCTTCAGGTAGTCCTTGACCGGGTCGGCCGTCGCGCCGGCGGCCATGACCTGCTGCTCGGGCTCGTCGGCGTCGTCGGCGTCGGACAGCGAGAAGCCCTGGGTCTCCTCGACGATCTGCTTCTCCTCCACCGCCGCGACCTCGGGCTTGAACTGAGACTCGTCGACGTCGTCGAGGGTGCGCTTCTTGCCGACCGTGAGGACGAGGTCGTCGCCCTCGATCTTGGCCTCGACCTCGGTCGAGCCGGACTTGACCTGGTCGAGCACCTCGACGGCGGTGGGCTCGTCGCCCTTGGCCGCCGCCTTCTTGGCGGGAGCCTTCTTGGCCGGGGCCTTCTTCGCCGGCGCCTTCTTGGCGGCGGTCTTGGCCGGTGCGCTCTTCGCCGTCTTGGCCGCGGCGGGAGCCTTCTTCGCGGGGGCCTCACCGGCCGCCGATGCGGCGGCCTTCTTGGCGGGGGCCTTCGCCGGGGCCTTCACCTCGCCCGCACGGGCGGTGGTGGCTGGAACGGCTGCATCTCGCGTTTCGGGGGGCGTCACAAAGAACCTCTCGCCATGGTCGACTGGTTTTCGGGCGCAAAGAACCACGCTGGTGTCAATGCTGCCGACCGGTTCATTCTGGCACGTCGACCCAAATCTCGACCAATCGGCCCCCGGTCACGTTCGGGCCTGCAGCCGTCAGCTGTCCGCCTTGACGGCCATCACCGGAGCGCCCGCGTCGAGCAGGACCTTCTGGGCGTTGAGGCCCAGCAGGAGTTTCCCGGTGGGCGACCGGCGGCGCAGGCCGATGATGATGATCTCCGCACCCACCTCGTCAGCCACGTCGAGGATGCGCTCGCCGACGAGCCCGAGGTCACTGGGGGCGACGACATCGTGGGCGACCTGCTGACCGGCGAGCGCTTCCGGGACCGCCTCGGCGTCGGCAGCCGTGTTCGGCACCACCACGAGGCGCGTCGCACGGCGCCGGGACTCCGTCACCGCGGCGGCGAGCGCCGCGTGGCCCTCCGGCTTCGTCGAGAATCCGACCACCACTGTCATGCAGAGACCTCCCAGGTGTGGACCGGCTCGTTGCCGGACATCAGCGCAAGGTAGTCCCTCAGCATGCCACGCAGCGCATCGTCTCGTCCTTCGCCCGCACGTTCGCGGGCCTCGACCGCGGCGACCTGCCACGACGCACCGTTCACCCCGGCCGTGGCGCGTCCCTCGATCACGCCGAGATAGGTCGCGATGTCGTCCGGCTCGACCCCCCACATCTCGAGGCCGGCGGCCGCCAGCGGCAGCAGCGTGTCGAGCACGAGCTCGCGTACGGGCCGCTCGCCCTGCCCGGGCCAGGCGATCGTGGCCTCGATGCCGTCGCGCGCGCCGGCGAGGAAGTTGCGCTCGGCCACCGCGTACGCCTCGTCACGCCAGACGGGGTGGTCCTGCGTCGCGAGGGCCCTGGTCAGCCCGGCATAGAAGGCGGTGTTGGCGAGCATGTCGACGACGGTCGGCCCTGCCGGCAGCACGCGGTTCTCGACGCGGACGTGGGCCGCGCCGCCGGCGACGTCATAGACGGGGCGGTTCCACCGATAGACGGTGCCATTGAGCATCGACAGTGCGCTGAACTCCGGCACCGCGTCCTCGACCGCGTCGGTCGCCTCCTCGCCGGTCTCGGGCAGGATCGGCTCGAAATGGCGCTCGTTCTCCTCGAACAGGTCGACCATCGAGGTGATCCAGCGCTCGCCGAACCAGACCCGCGGCTTGTCCTCGGCGGCCTTCTGCTCGGGGCTCCGCAGGTCGGTCGACTGGTCGAACAGCGCGATGCGGCTCTCGGCCCACAGGCGCCTGCCGAGGAAATAGGGCGAGTTCGCGCCCAGGGCCAGTTGGATGCCGGCGATGGCCTGCGAGGCGTTCCAGTACGCCGGGAACACCGAGGGCGCCACCTGCAGGTGGATCTGGTGGGAGGTGCAGGCCGCCTCCGGGGCGATCGAGTCGACGGTCCACTCGAGGCGCTCGGCGCCGCTGATGTCCAGCGCGACCGGGCGGCCGCCCCGCATGCGCCGCATCTGCTCGTCCATGACGCGGTAGCGCAGGTTGTCCGACAGCGAGTCCGACGTCAGGTGGCCCCGCCCCAGCGTGGGCAGGATGCCGATGGCGGCCAGGCGTACGCCGAGGCTGCCCGCCCGCGAGCGCGCATCGTTGAAGGTGCTGCGGATGGTGTGCTCGAACGCCGACAGGCCGCTGGGGCCGAGCTGGCGGGGCGGCAGGTTCATCTCGATGTTGAACAGGCCGAGCTCCGGCACGAACTGGGGGTCGTTGATCGCCTGCAGGACCGCGGCGTTGTTGAGCGCCGGCTCCTCGTTGGCGTCCACGAGGTTGATCTCGAGCTCCATGCCGGCCCGCGGATTGGCCTCGTCGAACGCGTGCTCGTCGAGCATGGTCCGCAGCTGCTCCAGCTCGGCCGCGGCCGCCTTCCGGAAGCGTGCGAAGTCCTCGTCGGTGTAGTCGGAGCGTCCGATGTCGTCACCCATGAGCGACAGTCTTGCGTACAGGTCGACATTTCCCCGATTCCGGCCCACCGGGGCGGGCCCGTGACAGAGTTGGCCCGTGACGAACCCGATGAACCTCGACGCCGATGTCGCCGCCTACTACACGGCCAACGACGACGGCACCTTCCAGCCGACCCTCCACGTGCAGGGCGCGTGGGTCGACCACGAGCAGCACATGGCGCCGGTCGGCGGGCTGATGATCCACGCGATCGAACAGCACGAGCCGCGCGACGACCTGCAGCTGGCGAAGATCACCTTCGAGATCCTCGGCCAGATCCCGGCCGAGCCGACCACGGTCGAGGTCGAGGTCGTTCGCCCGGGCAAGACGATCCAGCTGCTCGAGGCCACACTGTCCGTACGCGGCCGCGCGGTCGTGAAGGCGACGGCCTGGCGCCTGCTCCGCGTCGACTCCACCCCGGTGGCGGGCACGCCGTGGGAGTCCATGCCGGGTCCGGACGCGTTCGAGCCGTACGACTCGACCACGAAGTGGCCCGGCGGCTACATCGCCTCACTCGAGTGCCGCATGGACCCCGCGTCGGAGCCTGGCCGCGGCCGGGTCTGGATCCGCACCGACAAGCCACTCGTCGCCGACGCCCAGGTCTCCCCCACCGCCGAGTTCTGCAAGCTCATCGACACGGCCAACGGCATCGCGACGCGAGTCCATCCGCGCGAGTGGATGTTCCCCAACACCGACCTCACGATCCACCTCTTCCGCTCGCCGCGGGGGCCGTGGGTGGGCTTCGACACCGAGGTCACGTTCGGCCCGACCGGCGTGGGCCTCACGTCCACGACGCTGCACGACCTCGACGGCCCGGTCGGCCGTTCGGAGCAGATCCTGACCGTACGCCCGCTCCCGCCGGGCTGACCCCAACGTGAGCCGGAGTGGTGACGCTCACGTGATCCGTCTCACATAGCGAGAGGTTATGACCCATTCGAGGGTCACCTCTGGCTAACTACTCGCCAGTATGGTTACGCTCCCGTAACCCCTTACCGAGGGGTGCGCGCAGAAGCGTTTCCTATCGCACGACGAGGTGTGAGAAGTGTTGAGAAACCTTGCTGGCGGCTGTCTTCTGGCCCTGGGGACCACAGCCGTCCTATTCCTGGGATCCGGGTCCGAGCTCGAGCACGTGGCCCTCGTGGGCGCCGCTCTGGGCGGCGTCCTGGGACTGGTCCCGTCCGAGCACCAGTTGGGGAGGTTCCTGGGCTTCGCCGCAGGATTCCTGCTCGCGTGGGCCGGCTTCGCCGTGCGCGCAGCCGCGCTGCCCGACTCGACGACGGGGCGCGCGATCGCGTGCCTCGGCGTCCTGCTGCTGCTCGCCGTCGTGGCCGGGGTGTCCGGCGGACGGATCCCCCTGTGGTCGATGCTGCTCGGGGCGGCCGCGATCGCCGCGGCGTACGAGACGACCTACACCGGCGCCCCCGCGCGCTTCCTGATCGACTCCCCGCAGGCGGCCACCACGGTGCTGGTCGCGGCGTCGGTCGGCGTACTCGCCACGACGCTGGCGCAGCTGGTCGGCCGCGGCGAGAGGGCGCGTACGCCCGACCGCCCCGCCGACACGACCCAGCCCCATCCCGACGCCCATCCCCATGACCGCCTCACGGTCGACGACGCCCTCGGAGGCCGCGCATGACCACCAACCGACGACTCATCCTCCGCGCCGCCGGCCTGACCGGCGCGACCGGCCTGGCCCTCACCTCGTTCGCCCCCGCGGCCCACGCGGAGGGCCCGGTGTCAGTGACGAACACCGAGACCGTGCAGGCCTACCTGGCCCCCGACGGCACTGTCCGCGAGGCCCGCATCTATGAACAGCTGGCGCTCGAGGGCAGGGGCACCGCGAAGATCTCCAACCCGGTGGCCACCGACGGCCTGCGCAACCTCGACGAGTTCGGCGGCTTCCAGGTCGTGAACAGCAGACTCGAGACGACGCAGCAGGTCGACGGACAGGCGCGGCTGCGCACCGTGTCCAATTACGACGCGAAGAAGATCCCGCTGAAGGTCAAGGTGTCCTACAGGCTCGACGGCAAGCCGGTGACGGCGAAGCAGCTGGTGGGAAAGTCGGGCGCGCTCGACGTCCGCTATGTGGTCGAGAACGTGACGGGCCGCGACCAGACGTTCCAGGTCGACGACGGCACCGGGAAGATGGTCGAGCGCACCGAGCGCGTCGTGGTCCCGATGGTGGGACAGCTGACGACCACGCTCCCCTCCACGTTCTCCGACGTGCAGAGCGGCGAGGCCAACATGGCCGGCGACGGCCGCGGCGGGACGAAGCTGTCGTTCACGATGACGCTCTTCGGCCCCATCGGCAGCCCGAAGGCGGAGTTCGGCTACACCGCGCAGATCAAGGACGGCGCCGTGCCACCGGCGTCGGTGTCGGGCCTGCCGGTCAACCCGTTGCAGAGCCCGTCGTTCAAGGCGGGCGCGGCGTCGTACGGGGCCGGCGCGAAATCGGGACGCGACCTCAGCTCGGGCGCGGCCCAGATCGACGAGAACCTGATCAAGCTCCGCGACGGCGGCAACCAGCTCCTGGCGGGTCTGGTCAAGCTGCGCGAGGGCTCGGCCGAGCTCAACAGGGGGTTGTCGACCGAGGCCGCACCGGGTGCCCGCCAGCTCGCGGACGGCGGCGACCAGCTCAAGGACGGCGCGGGCCAGCTCAAAGACGGCACCGGCAAGCTCAAGGAGGGCACCGGCAAGCTCGCCGACGGCACGCTCCGCCTCGTCGACGGCACCGGCCGCCTGGTCGAGGGCACGGTGAAGCTGCAGAACGGAACGGTCCAACTGAAGGACGGCACCGTGAAGCTCGTCGACGGCACCGGCCGCCTCAAGGACGGCACCGGACGCCTCGTCGACGGCACGGGACGTCTGGTCGACGGCACCGGGCGCCTCGCCGCGGGCACGGTCGAGCTCGCGGCCGGCACCGGCAAGCTCGCTGTCGGCGCCGAGAAGCTGGAGGGCGGTGCGGCGCAGCTCGACGCGGGCGCCGACAAGCTGTACGCAGGCCTGTCCGAGGCCACGAAGAGCGCCCCGCAGCTCATCGCCGGCCTGGAGAAGATCTCCGCCGGGCTGAACGACCTGGACGCCGGCATGGTCAAGATGTATGACCAGATCGGCGGCGTCCCCGAGAAGGCCAAGCCGCTGCACGAAGGCATCCAGAAGCTGCAGAAGGGGATCGGGTCGACCAAGAGCGAGGGCACCCTGCTGCACGGCGTCGACCAACTGCGTACGCAGATCGGCGAGGGCGCGGCCGGGCTGCTCACGGTGGCCGACAAGGTCTACAAGGAGTCGGACTCCAAGGACACGGCGGGTGCCTACCAGAAGATCGACTGCGCGGTTCAGGTCGCCAAACAGCTCAACGAGGGTGGCTATGGCACGAACCCGGACGGCTCGAAGCGGACGACGTTCGACCCGTTCTGCTACGGCGGCCAGGCGGCCATCCTCAACGCCGCCGCACCCCTGGGGTCCACGGCCGGCGAGTCCAACCCCATCAAGAAGTTGATCCTGGCCAACCTGGCCGCCGAGCTCGCCAAGGGCCGCGACCAGCTCGCCGACCCCAACAAGCTGGGCAACCCGAACAGCGCCGCGTACATCGACGGGGCGAAGCCCGATCCGTCGTCGGCAACGATGCAGCAGGCGCTGACCTACATCGGGGGTCGCCTGAAGAACCGTGCCGTGCCCGGCCTGGTCAAGGTCGAGTGCGGACTCAGCGCGACGTCGTTCGGCACCGATCCGAAGGCGAGTCCCTGTGCCGACCCGAAGACAGGTCAGTTCGCGCCGGGCATCCTCGAGGGGCTCGGCCTCGTCGACCAGGGCGTCACGACGCTGGTGAACGAGGTCGTCAAGGGCGTCCAGACCGGGGTCGGTACGCAGGGCCAGCACGATGCGGCGCTCGCGGCGGCCAAGAAGGGCGAGTCGGTCGAGGCCTCCTCGCTGCGCGCCGGCACCGGCGCCCTGAGCGGCGGCATGGACCTGATCCAGGAGGGCGGCGCGCGGCTGCTCGAGGGCATGACCCAGCTGCAGGCGGGCGCCGGGCAGCTCAAGCAGGGCACCGGGGCCCTCAGCCTCGGCGCGGTCGAGCTGTCCAACGGCGTGGTCGCGGCCGATGCGGGCGCGAACAGGCTGAAGGCCGGCGCCGGCGAGCTCAGTGCCGGGGCCGGCGAACTGAAGAAGGGCGCCAGCGAGCTGAACAGCGGCGCGGGCGAACTCAACACGGGTGCCGGGAAGCTCGACGCCGGCGTCGGCGAGGTCAACAAGGGCGCGGGCCAGCTGAACCAGGGCGCAGGCGAGCTGAACAAGGGTGCCGGTGACGTCAACCGGGGTGCCGGTGAGTTGAACCAGGGCGCGGGCAAGCTCGACGAGGGCGCGTCCAAGCTCTACGACGGTGCGGGGCGGTTGAAGGACGGAGCCACCAAGCTGGCCACCGGCCTCGACAAGGCGGCTGACGGCTCCTCCCAGATCGCCGACGGCACCCGCGAGGCCGCCGACGGCGGTGCGAAGATCCCCCAGGGCGCGAACGAGCTGCACGAGAAGGGGTCTTCGAAGCTCATGGACGCCGGCAAGAACACCTCGGTCGACTACGGCGTGAAGTACGCCGCCATCGAGGCGGGCGCCAAACGGGCCGAGCAGGAGGCCATGCCGATCGGCGCCCCGGCCGGGGCGCAGGGCATGACGGCCTATTCGTTGGAGATCGACGGTGTCGACGGCTCCGAGTCGCGCAGCCTGGGCCAGGGCCTCGCCGGTCTCGGCATGTTCGCCGCAGCGGCAGCGCTCCTGCGGAAGCGGTTCGCGGCCTGATCGACGGGGCACGATGACGTCGAGACGGTGCTGATGACGGCGGTGGTCCCCCACGGGGCCACCGCCGTTATCGTTGCCCGCATGGATTCCGCGCAGCCCCCGAGCCCGAAGCATGTCGACACCGTCCGCGAGCACCACGGGGACCGGTTCGTCGATCCGTTCGAATGGCTGCGGGACAAGGAGAATCCGGAGGTCCTCGCCCACCTCGAGGCCGAGAATGCGTGGACCGAACAACAGACGGCCCACCTGGCCGAGCTCACCGAGGACATCTTCGAGGCGGTCAAGGCGCGCACGAAGCAGACCGACCTCAGCGTTCCCGCGATCGCCACCCACACGCGCGACGGCGCGCCGGTGCGCTACTGGTACTACACCCGCACCGTCGAGGGATCCGAATACGGCCTGCACTGCCGGGCCCTCGCGACCTCCGACACCCCGCCCGACCCCGAGCGTCCGATCGCGGGCGAGGAGGTCATGCTCGACGGCAACGCCGAGGCGCAGGGCCACGAGTTCTTCTCGATCGGTGCGTTCGCGGTGTCTCCCGACGGACGAGTGCTGGCGTACTCGGTCGACCACACCGGGGCCGAGCGTTACACGCTGCGGTTCCGCGACCTGGACACGGGCGTCGATCGCTCCATCTCCATCGACAACACGGCCTGGGGCCTCGCGTGGGCGGGCAACGACCACGTCTTCTACACCCGCGCCGACGAGTCGTGGCGTCCCCACCAGGTGTTGCGCCACCGGCTCGGATCCCCCGACGGGGACAGCGACCCCGTGGTGTTCACCGAGGACGACGAGCGACACTGGCTCGATGTCACCGACTCGCGGGACGAGCGATTCCTGGTGTTGTCCACGGCGTCGAAGCTGACGTCCGAGTGCTGGCTCCTGGCCACCGACGACCCCGAGGGAGAGTTCTCCTGCGTGGCGCCGCGCCGCGAGGGACTGGAATATGAGATCGAGCCCGCCGGGGACCGCCTGCTCATCGTGCACAACGGCGACGGGCCGGATTTCGCGCTGGCCGACGCACCGCTGACCGCGACGTCCACCGACGACTGGCGCACGGTCCTCCCCCACCGCGCCGGCGACCGCATCCTCGGTGTGGACGCGTACGCCGGCCACGCCGTCGCCTCGCTGCGGCGCGACGGCCTGACCGCGCTGCATGTCCTTCCCCGCAACGAATCCGGCGACCTGCTCCCGGGTCGCGATGTCGTGTTCGACGAGCCGATCCACACGGTGTCGGCGACGGGGGCGTTCGACTACGACGCGACGACCATCCGACTCGGTTACACGTCGATGGTGACGCCGTCGTCGGTGCTGGACCTCGACCTCACGACCGGCGAAACCGTGCTGCTGAAGGAAACGCCGGTGCTCGACCACCCGACCGAGGGCCCGTACATTCGCGAGAACTACGTCCAGGAACGGGTCTGGGCCATCGCCGACGACGGGACCCGCGTACCCATGTCGGTGGTACGCCACCGCGACACCCCGCTCGACGGCACCGCCCCGGCGCTGATCTACGGCTATGGGTCCTACGAGGTGTCGATGGACCCCTACTTCTCGTTCCTCCGCCTTTCGTTCCTGGACAGGGGTTTCGTCTACGCGATCGCCCACGTCCGCGGCGGCGGTGAGCTGGGCCGCCACTGGTATGACGAGGGCAAGATGCTCGCCAAGACCAACACCTTCACCGACTTCATCGCCTGCGCGCGTCACCTGGTGGATCAGGGATTCACGTCCAGCGACCGGCTGGTGGCCGAGGGCGGATCGGCCGGCGGACTGCTGATGGGCGCGATCGCGAACCTCGCCCCAGAAGCGTTCCGCGCGATCCACGCCTCGGTGCCGTTCGTCGACCCCCTGACCAGCATCCTCGACCCCGACCTGCCGCTCACCGTCACCGAGTGGGAGGAATGGGGCGACCCGCTGCACGATCCGGAGGTCTACGGCTACATCCGCGCATACTCGCCCTATGAGAACGTGCGCGCCACCGCGTACCCGTCGATCCTCGCCACCACGAGCCTCAACGACACGCGCGTGCTCTATGTGGAGCCCGCCAAGTGGGTCGCCGCGCTGCGCGAGAAGGCGACCAACGGGACGGATCGGCCGATCCTGCTGAAGACCGAGATGGTCGCCGGACACGGCGGCGCGAGCGGACGCTATCGCGCGTGGCGCGAGCACGCATTCGAGTACGCGTGGCTGATCGACCAGGCCACGCAGGCGATTCCCGGGCGGGGGCATCAGACCACGGTCTGACACCGATCGGACGGGTTCGGCTCAGGGTCGGGTTCAGGGACTCTTCAGGGTTGTTGGGGAATCCTTTTGCCCCGGTGGCGCGTTGACGCTGGTGAAGGCAACGAAAGGAGCCATCCACATGGCCACGAGCACCGCCCCCCGCGTCCGCGCCAACGAGGGCATCGACGGAAAGGACGCCGTCGGTCTCTATCTCGACGGCATCGCGAAGACGCCCCTGCTGACCGCGGAGGACGAGGTCGAACTGGCCCGCGCGATCGAAGCGGGCCTGTACGCCGAGCAGATCCTCGCCGGTGAGGTCAACCAGACCCAGCGCACGGCCGGTGCCCGCGAGAACGGCAAGGCCGCGAAGCGCATCTCCCGCGACGAGCTCGAGGAGCTCGCCGAACTGGGCCGCCGCGCCCAGGAGCGCTTCACGCAGGCCAACCTTCGTCTGGTGGTGTCGGTCGCCCGCAAGTACGGTCGCGCACAGATGCCGCTGCTCGACCTCGTGCAGGAGGGCAACACGGGCCTGATCCGTGCGGTCGAGAAGTTCGACTACACCAAGGGCTTCAAGTTCTCGACCTACGCCACCTGGTGGGTGCGCCAGTCGATCTCCCGCGGCATCGCCCAGCAGGGCCGCATCGTCCGCCTCCCGGTCCATGTCGCCGAGCAGGTCAACCAGGTCGGCTCGGTCCGCCGGACCCTGGAACGCCGCCTCGGCCGCGAGCCCGAGATCGCCGAGATCGCCGACGAGATGGGCCTCGAGCCCGAGAAGGTCGTCGACCTCATGCGCTATGGCCGCGACCACATCTCCCTCGACGCCCCCGTCGAGGAGGACGGCGACACCTCGCTGGGCGACCTGATCGCCCGCGAGCCCCAGCCCGGCCCCGACGAGATGGTTATCGACGCCGAGGAGCGCCAGCGCCTGGAGTCGATGCTGTCGAACCTCGACGAGCGGTCCGCCGACGTCGTACGTCGCCGCTACGGCCTGCTCGACGGCCGCCAGGCCAAGCTCGCCGACATCGGCGCGGTCTGGGGCATCACGGCGGAGCGCGTACGCCAGATCGAGCGGCACGCGCTGACGAAGCTGCGGGAGAACACGGAACTGGCTGCGTAGTTGGATTGCGTCGCTCCGCGACGCGTACGGCCTCGCGCGGTAAACATTGCGTCGCTCCGCGACGCGTACGGCCTCGCGCGGTAAACATTGCGTCGCTCCGCGACGCGTACGGCCTCGCGCGCTCAATCCGGTGTCTTCGGACACTGGGCGCGCGAGTCCCAAGAGCTCCCCACTCACGTTCTCCGAGCGAGCGCCAGCGAGTCGAGGGCCACACGCTCTCCGAGCGAGCGCAGCGAGTCGAGGAGCCCACCCCCGAAATCCATCCCCGAACACCCTTCCTTTATTCGAACAGGTGGACTATACTTGGGAGTGAGAGGAGGCCCCCATGACCACCACCCCCGCACCCACCCAACGCGAACTCGTCACCGCCGTCCGCGAGAACCTCGCCACCCAGATCGCCACCGAAAGCAAACAACTCGCCCTCGTCGCCCTCATGTGCGACGCCTGGGCCCTCACCTCCTCCCCCGCGACCGACCCCCGCGCCGAAGGCGACCTCCCACCCTCACTCCTGTTCGGCGAACAACTCCTCGACGCCGGCGCCGACGGCACCCCGCAGGTCGCCGAATTCCTGTCGGTCGAACTCGGCCCCGCCCTCCAGATCTCCCCCGACGCCGCCTGGCGACTGATCGGCGACGTCCTCAACCTCCGCCACCGCCACCCCATCCTCTGGGAACACGCCCTCACCGGCCGCGTCCGCGCCTGGGTCGCCCGCAAGATCGCCGCACTCACCGCCCCCCTCAGCCAGACCGACGCCCGCCACCTCGACACCCTCCTCGCCCGACGGATCACCGGCGCCACCCCCGCCCAACTCCTCGCCGAAACCGAACGCCTCCTCACCCTCCTCGACACCAACGCCGACAACCGCCGCGAACGCGCCCGCCACAACCGCACCATCACCATCAGCGCCGACGGCCGCACCGACGGCCACGCCTGGCTCGAAGGCACCCTCGACGCCACCGCCGCCATCCACCTCAACACCACCCTCGACCAGACCGCCCACGCGTTGAAGACCGGCGGCATGGACGGCACCCACGCCGAACTCCGCTCCGAAGCCCTCGGACTCCTCGCCCACCCCCACCGCGCCCACCACCTCCTCGACCACGCACTCCCCCTCCACGACCTACCCGACATCACGACGGGCGAACAGGCGGGCGCCGAGCAGACCGTGGCCACCGCCGCGTCCTGCTGCCCGAACACCGGTGCGGCAGGCCAACCCGGCCGCTGCCTGCCCGATCCCTGCCGCCACGGCGCCGAGCTGGTCATCCGCGTCCGCGAACGCGAACTCCACCAAGGCCTCGGCGGCGTCCTCGACGGCTTCGGACCCGTCACCCAGGCCCACCTCACCGAGATCCTCGCCGGCTGCACCCACGTCACCATCCGACCCGTGATCGACCTCCACGAACCCCGCTCCACCGACATCTACACCCCCTCCCCCCTCATCCGGTGGATCGTCGACGAACGCGACCAACGCGAAATGTTCCCCTTCTCCAACCGCAAAGCCCGGTCCCGGCTGATCAACCACGACCACACCATCCCCCGCTCCCAGGGCGGCACCACCGACACCGGCAACCTCGGACCCCTGTCCCGCCGGGTCCACCGTGCGAACACCCACGGGAACCTCACCGTGGAACAACCCCGCCCCGG
>NZ_BAAHBN010000008.1:0-130733 GCF_054776655.1 Mariniluteicoccus flavus
CCCGCGGCCAGCGCGATGACGGCGGCGCCCGCGGCCGCCCGCAGCCACGTCACGCGCGGCGGCCGGCCGACGAGCGCCTGGCGCAGGAACGAGCGCCGGTACGCCGTCCAGATCGGCACGCCGAGCGCGAAGCCGAGGCCGACGAGCAGGGGGTACGCGGGATCGTGCAGCCCGAGCAGCGTGCCGACGACGGCGGCCCCGGCGAGCGGCGTCCAGGCCAGCGTCGCACGCCGCCGATCAAGCGCGAGGCGGCCGGCGGCAGCGGTCGCGACGAGCAGCACGGCGTACGGGATGGCGAGGAGGGCGCCCAGCTCGCCGATCGGCGGGGCGACGGTCAGCGCGGTCTTCCAACCGGTGACGATGCCCGTCGCGAGGCCGGCCAGCGTGGTCGGGTTGGGCAGCAGCCCGGCGGTCACGGTGGACGGCATGGCGAGGGCGCCGCCGGCCAGGAAATAGACCGCGACGAGGGCGAGGGCCAGCAACCAGACGGGCCAGCGGCGCAGGGCGGCGACGATGCCGAGCGCGGTCCCGAGGGCGGCGCCGCCGAGCGCGGCGCGCCACACCGGACCCCCGTACGCCGGGGCGAACGTCACGGTGGCGAGCGCCGCCATGACCATGATCGCGGCGGCATCGGTGGCGATCCAGAGGTGGCGCGAGGTGCTGCGTACGGGCTGGGGGCGGCGCCGCGACGAGATGACGGTGCTCACCAGGCGGCCGCCCTGCGGACGACCGACGGGAGCTGCGGCAGTCCGCCGAGCACGCCGGTGGTGACGGTGCCGACGGTGCGTACGCCGTCGCCGCGCGCGACGCGGAGCGCGAGCACGCGCACGTCGGGGCCGAACGTGGCGCAGGCGCGGCGGAGTTCGGGCTCGCGGACCTCGCCCCCGGTGACGACCACGACGACCGAGGCGCCCGGGGCGACGCGGTCGACGCGGCGCAGCAGGGGGCCCACCTCGCCGCCGGCGCGCTCACCACGGAGGATGCCGGAGAACCCGTCGAGCACGCGCTGGGGCGTGACGGCGGCGAGGCGCTGCTCGCCGGCGAGGACGACGAGGTCGTTGTCGTCCCGCAGCGCCTGGACCGCGAGCGAGGCCGCGACCTCGACGCCGCGCTCGAACTCGTCGTCGTCGGTCCAGGCGGGGGCGTGGAGGTCCAGCGCCACGGCCACGAGCGAGCGGCGGGTCTCCTCGAACTGGCGCACCATCAGCGAACCGGCGTGGGCGGTCGAGCGCCAGTGGACATAGCGGCGGTCGTCGCCCGAGACATAGTCGCGGAGGGCGTGGAAGCTGACGTCGGAGTTGGAGACCTGGTCGGTGACGCGGCCCTCGAGGTCGCGGACGAAGCCGGCGCCGCTGGAGGGGACGCCGGCCGTCCGCGGATGGACGAACACCTCGGCCGTGCCGGTCCACACGGTCTCGCGGGCGAGCAGGCCGAAGGGGTCGGCGCGGACGGTGCGGGCGGGCCCGATGTCGAGCCGGGCGCGGCGGTCGGTGGGGAGCGCGAAGACCTCGCGGTGGACGCCGCCGCGGGCCAGCGACGGCAGCTCGAAGGTGGCGGTGTCGGGGCCGACGGGGAGGTCCATGCGGGTGGGCAGGACGCGGCGGTCGGACGCGTTGGTGATGGACAGGTCGCCGGTCGCGGGCTCGCCGACGACGACGCGGCGCGTGCCGACGGCGAGGTCGACCGCGAACGAGCGCCGGCCGACGACGAAGGGGATGGCGCAGACCATGATCACCAGCCCAGCGGCGGCCGCGACGAGCAGCTCGACCCAGCCCAGCGCGAGGCCCGCGACGACGCAGCCCACGACGCCCGCGGCGACGGCGAGGCCGGCGGGGGTCAGGCCGAGGGCGGCGGCGCGGCGGAGGATCACGGGCGGCAACGACCTACACCGACGCCCGCTCCGTCGGCGACGCCACGTTCGCCAGCACGCGTGCCAGCACCTGCTCGGCCGTCACGCCGTTGAACTCCGACTCCGGGTCGAGCACCACGCGGTGGGCCAGGCACGGCACGGCCAAGGCCTTGACGTCGTCGGGCACCACGTAGTGGCGGCCCTGCGACGCGGCTCTGATGCGACCGGCCCGGACGAGCGCGAGCCCGCCGCGGACCGACGCGCCCACGCGTACGTCGGGGACCTGGCGGGTCTCCTCGCACAGCCGGGCGATGTAGTCGAGCACCGACCCGTCGACGTGGACGGTCTGACCCAGCACCGCCATCTCCCCCACGGCCTGGTGGGTGATCACGGGTTTCAGCGGCTCCGACTGGGGGCGCGATCCGCCGGACGCGAGGATGCGTACGGTGCCCTCGCGGTCGGGATAGCCCAGCGACGTCTTCATCAGGAAGCGGTCGAGCTGGGCCTCGGGCAGGCGGTAGGTGCCGGCCTGCTCGATCGGGTTCTGGGTCGCGATGACCATGAACGGCGTGGCGACGGGGTGGGAGGTGCCGTCGACCGTGACCCTGCCCTCCTCCATGACCTCGAGCAGCGCCGACTGGGTCTTCGGCGAGGCGCGGTTGATCTCGTCGGCCAGCACGATGGAGGCGAACACCGGGCCTCGGTGGAACTCGAAGTTCTTGGCCTGCTGGTCATAGATCGTGACGCCGGTGACGTCGGACGGCAGCAGGTCGGGGGTGAACTGGATGCGGCTGTGGGAGCCCTGCACCGTCTGGGCCAGCGCCCGCGCGAGCGTGGTCTTGCCCGTGCCGGGCATGTCTTCGAGGAGCAGGTGGCCCTCGGCGAGCAGGCAGGTGACGGCGAGGCGGACGACGTCGGTCTTGCCGATGACGACGCGCTCGAGGTTCGCCACGACGGACGCGAAGGTCTCCGAATACCAGCGCGCCTGCTCGACGGTCATCACCATGGGGGATCTCCTCGGGGGTCGGTGCAGATCAGAATGTACGCGGGGCAGCGTCCACTCACGCGGGCGGCGGCGTCGGCTCCGCGGTGGCGTCGTCGCCGGTGAAGAAGTGGGCCGCGAACGCATCCCACTGGTCGACGATGTCGATCGTCGGGTCGCGCAGCCAGTGCAGCTGCAGGCCGTCGAGGTGGGCGATCACCTGGAGGGCCGCCGCGGGCGGGTCGGCGTGCCAGGCCACGACCTTGGCGGCGAACAGGTCCTGGACGCGACGCTGGCGCGTGCGGAAGTACGCGTACGCGGGGTGGTCGGGCGACAGCGCCTCGGCGGCCAGGATCGTGTAGAGCCGCGTCAGCTCGGGGCGCTCGGCGTTCCAGCGCACGAGCGCGTGCGTGATCTCGCGCGCCTCGGTGGGCGTCCCGGCGGGTGAGTCCCGCTGCAGCGCCTCGAGCGTGTCGCCGTCGCGCCGCGTGAGGACCGCCTCCAGCAGGGCCTCCTTCGAGGGGAAGTGGTGGAGGAGCCCGGGGCGCGAGATCTGGGCAGCCGCCGCGAACTGGTCGATCGTGGTGGCGTTGAACCCGACCGCCGAGATCAACTCGGTCGCCGACGTGAGGATCTCCGAGCGCCGCTCGGCGGGGAGCAGGCGTCGACGCGGGCGGGTGGTGGCGGGGTCGCCCATCACGCCTCCTTCCGACGGTGCGCTCGGTCCATGACTGGCGGCCAGTCAACCAGATGCCGGCTTTCCCTTGCGCTATTTACATTTCTGTCGATAGGGTGTGGGCGTCACCCAACGACGCCGACGGGAAGTGCCCGCATGTCCGCTGCGCAGACGCCGCCCACCCCGGTCAGCGCGCTCACGCTGGCCGAGAAGGTCGCCCTCCTCTCCGGCCGCGACCTCTGGACGACCCAACCGATCGACCACGCGGGCGTCCGCGCCATCGTCATGACCGACGGACCCCATGGCGTCCGGCGCCAGCTCGGGACCACCGACCACCTGGGCCTGGGCGGCAGCGAGCCCGCGACCTGCTTCCCGCCCGCCGTCGCGGTGGGATCGAGCTGGGACCCGGCCGTCGCCGAACGGCTCGGCCGCGCCATCGGCCGCGAGGCGTGCGCCCTGGGGGTAGACGTCGTGCTCGGACCCGGCATCAACCTCAAGCGGTCGCCGCTGTGCGGGCGGAACTTCGAGTACTACTCGGAGGACCCCCTCCTCTCCGGCGCCCTCGGCGCCGCCCACGTCACCGGGCTGGCCGCCGAGGGCGTGGGCGCGTCGGTGAAGCACTTCCCCGCGAACAACCAGGAGACCGAGCGCATGCGCATCAGCGCGGACGTCGACGAGCGCACCCTGCGGGAGCTCTATCTCCCGGCCTTCGAGCACGTCGTCACGCAGGCCCGCCCGGCGATGGTCATGGCCGCGTACAACCGCGTGAACGGAGTGAAGGCCACCGAGAACCGGTGGCTGTTGACCGACGTGCTGCGCGACGAGTGGGCGTACGCCGGTGTCGTCGTCTCCGACTGGGGGGCCGTCGACGACCCCGTCGCCTCGCTGCGCGCGGGTCTCGACCTGGAAATGCCGGGCACGCGGGGACGCAGCGCCCAGGCCGTCATGGCCGCGGTCGAGTGGGGCGCGCTGGACGAAGAGGTCGTCGACGCGGCGGTGCAGCGCGTGCTCGGACTCACCGCGCTGACCTCGCACACGACCGAGGAACCGGGCGACGTCGACCTCGAGGCCCACCATGCCCTGGCCCGTGAGCTCGCGACCGAATGCGCCGTCCTGCTGAAGAACACCGACCGTACGCTCCCCCTCACTCCCGCCGCCCGCGTCGCGGTGATCGGCGAGTTCGCGCGTACGCCGCGCCTGCGCCTCCGGGACACCGCCCAGGTCCAGCCCGCGTCGCTCTACCTCGCGTACCCCATGTTGGAGGCGACCATGGCGCCCGCCACCGACGAGGTCGCCGCGGTCCTGCGTACGCCCGGGCTGCCCACCGACGACTGGATCCGAGACGCGTTCCGGAACTGGGCCGGCGACCTCGCGCTCGATGATCCGCGGGTATCGCCGCCCCACGCGGCGCTCGAGGGGCTGCCGCCCACCTATGTCCTCACGTGCGGGATCGACGTGCTCCGGCGTTCCAGCGAACCGTTCGTCGAGCGCCTTCGTCGGGCCGGCGTGCCGGTCTGGCACGACCTCCGCGCGGGGGCCCGCCACGCCGTGCTCGACAAGCCCGGCTCCGCCGACGGTGAGTACGCGGTGGCCCGCCTCCGCACGTGGCTCACCGAGGGGATCGACCAGATGGTGGACGACGCATGACCGCGCGACGCGGCCGCCGCGCACACCGCGCCCTCAAGGTCCTCGCCGGCGCCACCGCCCTGGCGGTGGGTGCCGCCGCGGCCGCCCTGCTGTTGTTCGCCGGACCTGAGCGCCCCTCCCAGTTCGCCGGCAAGGTGGAGCAGCTCGAGGCGCGTCACATGAACCCGGCGCCGCAGGGGGTGGTGCTGCTCACGGGCAGCTCCTACTTCGAGCTGTGGGACACCTCGGCCCGCGACCTCGCTGGCCTGGAGACGGTCAACGTCGGCATCGGCGGGACGCGCGTCGGCGACCAGATCCACTACCTCGACCGCCTCGTCGTCCCGTTCCGCCCGCGCGCCCTCGTGGTGTACGCCGGCTCCAACGACATCAGCGGCATCCCCTTCTTCAGCAGGACCGCGGACGAGGTCGTGCCCCGGGTCAAGGACTACGTGGCGCGCGTACACGCGCACTTCCCGGGTCTGCCGGTCTACTACGTGGCCATCACTGAGGCGCCGATCCGCCGGGGCGTCCGTGGCGAGATCCAGGAGGCCAACCGCCAGCTCGCAGCCTGGGCCAGGGACACCCGCGAGATCACCTTCATCGACACGGCGCCCGCCCTGCTGACCCCGACCGGTGACATCGACGGCACGCTGTTCCGCGCCGACCGGCTCCACCTCAACGACGCGGGGTACGCGAGGTTCGCGGCGGTCATCCGCGAGGTGCTGGTCGCCGACCTCGGAGGCTGACGCCGAGCAGGGGTGGCTTCGACTCGGCCGCAGGCGGCCTCACTCAGCCAACGTTGGCTGAGCGAGCGCCAGCGAGTCGAAGCCACGCAACGCTGGCTGAGCGACCCCACCCCACGCTGGCTGAGCGAGCGCCAGCGAGTCGAAGCCCCCGACATGGTCGCTCACCACCCGCTCGACCCCAGCCCGTCGCAGACCACGCGTACGTCCGTCGCCCCCGTCGGGGCGTGGCCGACGACCACGCCGTCGAACCGGCCCTGCGACGGGTCCACGGCGATGACCTTCTTGTCCCCACCCGCGGCGCCGATCGCGATCTGGCACTGCACCTGCGTCTTGCCGAACAGGTGGCGCCCCGAGGCCTTCACCTCGGTGCGGTTGCCCGTCACTCCCCCGCGCGCCGCGTCGATGACCGGCGCCGGGTTCTGGATCGTCAGCGGTGCCGACCACTCGCTCCAGTGGCGCCCGTTGAAGACCTTCACCCGCGCGGTCGCGCGCGCCTGGATCGTCGAGCCCGCGATGGCGCTGCCCGTCCCGGCGACCGCCTGCTCCCTGCCGTCCAGGCTGAGCACGGCCTGCGTGATCGTTCCGCCTCCGGTCGCCCCCGGCCGCCACACGACGGTCTGGTGGCCGACGCCATCGGTCCCCCGCGCCAGCTGCGGCGGACCCGGTTTGCCGAGAACCGTCACCTGGTTCGACGGGTCACTCCAGTCGGAACAGCGCGAGCGGGCGCAGGCGCGTACGCGGATCGTCACCCCGCCCACCGCGGCCGGGCCGCTCCAGGTCGCGTCGGCGGTCTCGAACGTGCGGTCGCCGATCCGGACGATCCACTTCGTCACCGGCGCCCCGTTGGTGCGGGTCTGGAAGGGCGTGGTGACGCTGACCGAGTCGACGCCGTCGGTGATGCGCGGGGCGACCGGGCGGTCGGGCGCCCCATAGGGCTTGACCTCGTCCGACGCCTCGCTCGCGGGCGAGCGGCCGGCCTTGTTCTCGGCGACCACGCTGAAGCGATAGGTCTGGCCGAGTGCCAGCGTGACGCGCGCCCGCGGCGTGGATCCCTCGACGGTCGCGACCGTCCGACCCGACTGGTCCAGGACGTGCGACCGCCTGACCGCGTCGCCGTTGGTCCGCGCCGGCGGCTTCCACGTGATGTCGAACTCCTGGCCCAGCGCCGAGGCGGTGTCGACCGCCGACACGGACGAGGGGGCGGACGGCGGGGCGGCCGGCGAGACCGGGTTCGACCAGGGCGACCAGTCCGACGGCGTGGGCGCGAGGTTGAAGGCCCGGATGCGGAACCGATAGCCCTGCCCGTTCACGAGGTTCGGCCACACCAGCGACGTCCCGGTGGCCTTCCGCGCCGACCCGCCGGCCTCGTTGTCGATCTGCACCTCGTAGTGGGTCACGCCCGACCCGCGCGAACGCGCCGGGTCCCACGCCAGCTTCAGCTGGCGGTCGCCGAAGTCGACCCGGGGGGCCGACGGGGCCTCCGGGCGCACGTCCGGGCGTACGCCGCCCGACGCCCCCGAGGGCGCCGACTCGCCGACCTCGTTGGTCGCGGTGACGGTGAACGTGTAGGTCGAGTTGTTCGTCAGCCCGTCGATCGTGCAGGTCGTCGAGGGGCACTCCCTGCTCACCTGCTTGCCGTCGGAGCCGGTGCCCCGCACCGTGTATTGCTGCACCTTCGC
This sequence comes from Mariniluteicoccus flavus, assembly GCF_054776655.1. Taxonomy (NCBI): domain Bacteria; kingdom Bacillati; phylum Actinomycetota; class Actinomycetes; order Propionibacteriales; family Propionibacteriaceae; genus Mariniluteicoccus; species Mariniluteicoccus flavus. Next base: position 7,559 of record NZ_BAAHBN010000008.1, read on the forward strand.
CCCGTTGTCAAGTGCCGCAGTCCACTGCAGCACGGCGCGCTGGTCGGACACCTCCGCCGCCCGCGGCACGCCCGGCCTGCCCGGCTTCCCGCGCACCGTCAGGCGTACGCGGCCCTCCGCCCGCCGTTCGGGGTTCAGGGTGGCGTCGGTGACCTGGTAGCGCACCACCATCGACCCGACGAAGTCGGCCGCCGGGGTGACGACGACCTTGTCCCCGTCCATGGCGGCGGTGCCGCGGCCCGACTCCACGAGCGCGCTCGACAGGGTCAGCGGGCCGCGTTCGGGGAACGGGTTGGTGTCGTTGGTGAGCACCGGCACGGCGACCTGCTTGCCCTGCGTCGCCGCCGGGACGAGGTCGTCGATCGCCCGGGCCCGGGGCCGCGCGGACGCCACGACGACGACCTCGATGATCACCTCGCCCCGCCCACCGCGGTCGTCCATCGCCTCGCCCCTGAGCTTCACGACGGTGCCGGGCTTCGTCGTGAGCGCGGCGGCGGCGGTGACGCGGGTGCCGTCGAGGTCGACCTTCACGCCGCTCGGCACGTCGCCCGCCGGCTTGGTGAAGGTGACGGGGTCCTTGTCGGGATCGATGACCAGCCGAAGCAGGTCGATGGTCTTCGGCCCCTCCCCCGCGCCGACCTTGAGCTCGATGGGCTGGGTGAGCGGCGGGCGGTTGAGCTTCTGGGGCGCGGCCGTCGGCTCGCCGGCCTTCGGGCGTGCCAGCACGGTCGTCGGCAGGGTGATGACCGCGCGCTTCCCGTTCGGGTCGGACGAGTTCGCGCCGTCGGTCACCTCGAACGTCACGGCGCTGGGGCCGGCGTACGTCGACAGCGGCCGATAGCGCAGCCTCCGCAGGTCGAGCACCTCGAGGTCGCCGTGGGCGGCCCACACCCGCTTGTCGCTGACGAGCGCGACGTCGCGGCCGCCGGTGCCGACGACATAGCCGGAGATGTCGATGTCGATCGGGTCGCCGGCGGTCACGACGGGGTCCTTCACGTCGGGCAGCCTGGCGGGCACCGAGTCGGCGCGGCCGGGGACGGTGATCATGCCGGTCGCGACCAGCCCGTCGGAGTCCACGACCTCGTAGCGCACCTGCTGCATCGTCGGGCCCACCTTCACCCGCACGCGGTCCCCGTCGGCCACGGCCCGCAGGTTCGGCTCCACGTCGTACGCGGGGACGCGTACCTGCGCGAACCTCAGGTCACCGTCGGGGTCGAGGTCGTTGGCGAGCACGGGGACGTCGATGACGTCCTGCTGGGCGACGCGGTCTGCGCCGACGACGTCGTCGCGCGCGACGGGCGGCTGGAACGGCGCGGTGGGGTCGGGGGTGATGACCAGGGTCCCGGACGCCTCGGCGCCGCGGGCGTCGATGACATGGTAGGTCCCCTGGACCGGCGGGCCCTCGGGCACGGTCAGCTCGACGTGGTCGCGTTCGACCTTCGGGTCGACGGCGCGGTCGATGTCGATGGTCGAGTCGACGAAGCCGAAGCGGTCGCCGTCGGCATCGGTGTCGTTGGCGAGCAGGGGTACGCGGATGCGGCGGCCCGGGCGTACGGTCACGCGGTCGTCGCCCGTCGTGGGCGCGACGTTGGCGGCGTCGCGGGGCACCACGCCGACCCGGATCTCGCCGACCGCGCGGGCGCCCCGGGCGTCGGTGACGGCGTACGTGAACGCGTCGGTGCCGGCCGCGCCGGGGTAGGCCTCGTACTCGATCCACTGCTCGGTCACCGCGACCACGCGGCCGATCCGCGGCGCGGAGTCGAGGCCGAGCAGGCGTACGGCGTCGCCCTGGGGGTCGATGCCCTGCAGCGGGATGAGGATGCGGCCGCGCGAACCGGCGAGGACGCGGCCCTCGACCTTCTTCGGCTGGGGCGGGGTGTTCTCGACCTTGGTGTCGACCACGACGAAGCGCACCTGCGCCGAGGCGGTCTGGCCGAGGTCGTCGCGGACCTCGTAGACGGCGCGGTATTCGCCCGGCACCCGCGGCGCGGTGAAACGCACGGTGTCGCGATCGGTCCACGCGACCGCCGGGGAGGGCTGCTCGACGAGCCTCGGCGACAGGCTGAGCTGGGCGCCGGCCGGCGAGGTGTCGTTGGCGAGGACGTTCACCGCGACCGAGTCGCCGGCCCGCACCACGGCCTCGTCGCCGACGGCGAGCGGCCGCGGATCGGCGACCGCGGGGGCCGGCATGACGATGATCGTGCCGCTCGCCTGGTTCTTGCCGTCGGACACGGTGTAGGGCAGGGTGACCGGGCGCTTGGGGGTCGTCTCGGCGGTGACCTGGAGCCCGCGCCGCTGGCGCATCTCGACCTTGAGGTCGGGGTGCTGCCCCACCGACTGGAGCACCAGGACGTCGCCGTCGGCGTCCTCGTCGTTCAGCAGGGGATCGACCTGGATCGTGCCACCGGCCGGCAGCAGGGCGACGTCGCGGGCAGCCACGGGGGGCCGGTTCTCGACCGTCGATTCGGCGACCTCGACGCGGACGAGGCCGGTGGAGCGGGGGCCGTTGGAGATCGTGTAGGCCACGTAATAGGTGCCGGGGCGGCTGGCCCGGAACGCGAATGCGCCGCCGGCGTAGTCGGCGGTGACCGTCGCGTTCTGGGCGCGCTCGAGGTTGACGGCGGCCAGCGTGAGGCGCTCGCCGACGTCGTTGAGCATCGGCCGGACAGTGACCTCCTGGTCGACCGCGGCCGCGACGAAGTCGCCGTTGGCGCGCGGCGGCGCCTCCCCCTGCTTGCGGGAGTTGACCACGACGACGCCCCTGGTGATCGCGACCCCGTCGGAGATGTCGACCTCGATCTCCTTGCGGCCGGTCACGTTGCCGACATCGGTGAACGTCAGCGTGCCGTCGGGGGTGAACACGACCTCGTCGTCGCCGGGCGCGCGGGCCCCGACGAGGATCAGGTCGTCTCCGTCGGGATCGGTCCAGTCGAGCAGGACCCGCCGCGTCTCGCGGCCGCCCGAGGCGATCTCGAGCGGCTCGTCGTGGCGGGGCCGGCGTACGGGGGGCTGGTTCGACTCGTTCTGGTCGGCGGGCAGCACCTGGACGCGTACGCGGGCGCTCGCCCTGCCGCCGCGGCCGTCGGTGATGGTGTACGCGAACGCGAGTTCGCGGCCGCCGTCGGGCGGGACCGTGAGCTGCAGCGCGGTGCCGCCGCGGACCAGCCCGAGGGTGCCGCCGGTGACGTCGGGCGGCTCCTCGACGGTGACGATGTCGCCGTCGGGGTCCGAGTCGTTGTCGAGCACGGGGATCGCCGTCGTGCGGCCCGCGCGGACGGCGATCTGGTCGTCCTTGGCGACGGGAGGGCGGTTCTGGGGGCTGCGCCGCGGCGTGTCCGACTCGGTCCGGGACTTCGTGGGGTCACCGCCCTCCTGGGGGACGGGCTCGACGGCGGGTTCCCACTCGGTGACCTTCTTCAGGCCCTTGTCGAGCAGCCAGACCGTCCCGGAGCGGGTGTCGTTGAGGACCGGGACGTCCCGGTTGCGGCGCAGGGCCAGTTGGGCGCCGGGGGCGATGCCCGGGACGTTCTGGGTGGCCGGTTCGCCGGCGCGACAGGCGGAGACGACCGTGGCGCCGACGCCCTCGAAGGCCCCCCAGGCGCAGCCGGCGACGACGACGGGCCGCACCGGGCGACCCGCCGCCCCCTGGCCCAGGGGTACGACCGAACCGCCGGTGACACCGAACAGTCCGGTGGCGGTCGCATAGACCGCGTCGAGGGTCGTGCGTCCCGGGAGTACGCCGGCCCGCTCGATCGATGCCTGTTCGTCGGCGCCGGACGGCTGCTGGAGGAGGGCGCGGTCGGCCTCGGGCAGGGCCGTCGCCTCGCCGCGTCCCTCGATCCAGATCTGGCGGGTCGCGAGGCTCAGGACGACGGCCCTCTCCCCGACCGCGCTGATCTGGAGGCCGTCGCCCGGACGCATCGCGATCGGCACCCGGACCGGGGCCGCGTCGGTGCCGGGGCGGACGATCTCGGCGCGCTCGACGGAGAGCCCGATGGCCTGGCCGGTGGTGGTGACCGTGGCCGTGGCGCCGGGACCGAGGTCGAGGTCGGACTTCGCGCGGAGGGTGTCGAGGGAGGCGACCTGGGCGAGGGGCCGGGCCCACATGCGACCGTTGGTGGGGTTGACGATGGCCACGGTGTCGCGGCCCAGGGCGACCGTGGCGTTCGCGGGGACGAAGACGGGCTGCCCGAGCGTTCCGGTGGCCGGGTCGAGCTGGGTCAACTGGTTCGAGCGGAGGTCGAGCGTGAGCACGCTGGACCCGTCCTGGATCACGTCGTGCTCGGCGTTGTTCTGACGGACCGTCGTGGTGAACCGGTCGATCTGGTGGTTCAGGCGACCGACGCGGCCGAGGCTCGAGCTGGTGACCCAGACCGAGCCGTCGTGGAGGCGCACCTCGGCGGCGGGCGAGCCGGGGACGACGACGGCGGCGATGACGAGGGCCAGGGCGCAGACGAGCACGACGAGGGTCGGCGCGTGACGCACCCTTCGCATCGCTCACCTCCGTCCGGCCCCGCTCGTCCGTGCACCCGGGCCGCTCCCGGCCACCCGGGCGAGCCTAGGCCGCCGCGGGCTCAGGCGGGGTGGTCGACCCGAACCGTGACACCGTCGCCCAGGTCGAGCACACATCCCGGGAACACCGGCACTGGCTCGCCCGGCGTGAGCCGTTCGGGCTCGGCGGCGCCCGGACGCAGGAGCGCGGTGCCGTTGGTCGAATGGAGGTCGGTCGCCATCAGGTCCCACCCCTCGGGGCTGATCTGGAGGTGGGTGCGGCTGATGTCATGGCTCGGGCTCGGCACCGTCAGCAGCTTCGGCAGCTGCTCGCGCGCCACCCGCGTCGCGGTGGGCGAGCGGCCGATCAGCACGCCGCGGTCGACATCGACCGGCTGGCCGACCGAGGGACGCAGCGTCGCCATGACGGGCCGGGTGACGAGCTGGGGCGAGCCCTGCACGGGGTTGCCACACCGGCGGCAGCGCTGGGCCTCGGGCGGGTTCGGATGGCCCATGGTGCACATGACGGCCAGGACGAGCGACTCCCCGTCATCGACGCCGGAGGCCGACGCGGGGGCCGAGGCCGACTGCTGGCCCTGCGAGCCCGGGCCGCCTGCCTGTCCACCCTGGGGACCCCAGGCGGCGTGCTGCTGGCCGGCGTACTGGCCCTGCTGTGGGCCGGGCTGGGGCGGCTGCTGCTGGCCGGGCTGGGGCTGGCCGCCGAACTGGTGGCCCGGACCGGGCTGCTGACCGGGCCCCTGCGGCTGGCGCGGCGCGAACGGGCCGGTCTGGCCGGCGAAACCCGGGGCGTACGCGGGGTTCTGCGGCGACGACTGCGCGAAGCCGGGCGGATAGGGCTGGCCCTGGGACGGACCGCCCTGCGGGGGCTGCGCCTGCGGCTGGCCGCCGTAGGGGCCCGGGCCACCGAAGCCCGGCTGTCCCGGACCCTGCTGGCCCGGACCCTGCTGGCCCTGACCCGGGTGGCCCGGGCCCTTGAACGACGAAGGTCCGGACTGCCCGGGCTGCGCACCCAGCGGCGGCGGGGCCTGGGGTACGTTGGGTCGCTCGGCGCCGAGCGCCGTGGCGCCCGCCAGGCCAGCGGCGACGCCAGCCGCACCAGCGGCGGCGCCCCCGAATCCGGGCACCTCGCGGATGGCCGGCTCCTCGGCGGGCCGACCCTGCTCGGGGCGCCCCTGCTCCGGTGAGGCATCGGCCGTCCGGCCACCGTGGATGCTGTTGACGCGCGCCTCGACCTCCTCGGCCGAGGGCTCGCCCGACTCGCGGGCGTCCTGGTCACCGGCATCCTTCGACCCCGCGGCACCGGAACCCTTGACGGCCGGCGCGGCCACAGGCTTCTGGGGGCTCGAGACCACGGCCTCGTCGGTGGCGTCGACCACGATCGCCGACGCGGACACCGCGCCCACCACGAGCGGCAACTGGAGGACGGACTCCTGGTCGACGTCCTCCATGTCGACGCGGACCCTGCGTACGTCACCGAAGCCGCGCTCCGACCACGTCTGGACCCCGTCGCCGTCGGCGACCACGTCGCCGGTCGCGAGGTCGACGACCTTCACCGAGCCACGCACGAGCGAGCGCATCTCCCCGTTGGCCCAGAACAGGGCCGCGAAGTTCGGCATGCGGTCGACGCCCATGGTCGCGAGCGTCGCGACGACCGCGTCGAGGCTGTCCGACTCGACCACCGTGTCCCACAGGCTGTTGATGATCTGCGAGGCCGACGCCTTGGCCGGGCTCATGATCACCAACGAGGTGGGGCCGCCGAGCACGATCCATTCGCCCGGCGTGTAGGTCGCCCGCCACAGGCCCGTACGGTCGCTCATGTCGTCCCCTCCCACGCGGCGCCCACGCGGGGAATCGCCACGGTGTGTTCCTCGGATTCGGTCAGTGCACGTTCTCGTTCGTCGCCCCGGTCGCCCGGCACGACGTCGACCACGATGATCGAGACATTGTCGCGGGCCCCGTTGTCGAGGGCCAGTTCCATCAATTGTCCCACGGCGCGTTCGGGGTCGCGGACGAGGCGTACGACGTCGGACACATCGCCCAGCGGCGTCTCGCGCAGCAGTCCGTCGCTGCAGACCAGCAGGCGGTCGCCCGCGACCATGGGGACCAGCCAGAAATCGGGCTGGAACTGCTCGTCGGCGCCGACGGCGCGGGTGATGACGTTCTTCTCGGGATGGGTCTCGGCCTGCTCCGCGGTGATGATGCCCGCGTCCATCAACTCCTGCACGTGGGAGTGGTCGACGCTGATCTGGGTGAGGTGGCGGGCGTGGCCGGTGATGCGATAGATGCGGGAGTCACCGACGTTGAACATGATCCAGTAGGCCGCATCGCCCAGGCTCATGCCGACCGCGCCGCAGGCGGTCGTGGCGGAGTCGTGTCCGTCGCGGTGTTGGGCCCGCAGGACATCGGCGTGGCTGCGGTGGAGGGTGGCCGCGACGACCTCGGGGGTCAGCGTGTGGCCCTCCTGGGCCAGGCGGGCGAAGGCCTCGGTGACCATGCCGCTGGCGATGTCGCCGTGGTGGCTGCCGGAGATGCCGTCGGCGACGACGAACACGGGCGACTCGGCGCAGATGGCGTCCTCATTGACCCTCTTGACCATGCCGGGATGGGTGGCCGCGGCGTAGTCGAGAGTGTCCACCGGCGCAGGATACAAGGCCGTGGGCCGACTCAGCGGCGCGCTTCCTCCGCCTCCATCTGGGCGTTGAATTCCTTCTTCGTCGCGCGCCACGCCTCGTCGGACAGGCCATAGCGCCAATAGCCCGAGATCGACACGCGCTCCTTCGGCACGCCATGATCGACGAACAGCCACCGGCGTACGTCCTTGATCATGTCGGCGTTGCCATGGACGAACGCCCCGAAGCGCTGCCAGTCGTCGGGGAAGTCCGCGTACGCCTGGGCCGCGTGGGCCAGGGCCATGCCGGGCGCCGCGGTGAGGCCGTGGTCGCGGCGGTGGACCCAGGTGACGTCGGCGTGGGTCGCGGGGAGGGGTACGCGGTGCTCGGCGTCGTCGACCTCGAGGAAGACCGCGGCCGAGGTGGTGGGATCGACGAGCTCGAGCGCGCGGGCGATCGCGGGGATCGCCGACTCGTCGCCGACCAGCAGCAGGTGGCTGAGGCCAGGCTCGGGGGCCCACTTCCCGCCGGGACCCCTGAGTTCGATCGTCGCGCCGGGCTCGGCGTCGCGCGCCCACGGACCGGCGAGGCCCTCGTCGCCGTGGACGACGAAGTCGAGGGTCATCTCGTGGGTGGCGGCGTCCCACGCCCGGATCGTGTAGGTCCGCGTGCAGTCGCCGAACACCAGCTTCACGTAGTGGTCGGAGTGGGGCAGGTCGGGATCGAGATCGGGGACGTGGAGCACGAGCCGCCGCATGCCGGGGCACAGGTCCCCGGCAGCGACGACCGTGCCCCGGCGGGCGGGACGCTCGGGCTTGGCGTTGGTCACCGGCCGATCACATCACATCCGGCGGGAAAGTGGTAAGGCTGCCCTAAGATCAGGCCCTGCCGCGGGCTGAGCGGGCGCAGCCACCACGTTGGCTGAGCGAGCGCGCCCACCACGTTGGCTGAGCGAGCGCGCCCACGACGTTGGCTGAGCGAGCGCGCCCACCACGTTGGCTGAGCGAGCGCAGCGAGTCGAAGCCTCAGGCCGCGTTCGCCACGTTCTGCGCCCACAGGTCCGGCCCGAACACCTCATAGCGGATTCGCTCGTCGGACACGCCCTTGGCCATCAGGGCACGGCGTGCAGCCTGCATGAACGGCAGCGGGCCGCACATGAACACGCGCGCGTCGGCGGGGATGTCGGCGTCGGCGAGGTCCATCAGCCCCTTGCGGTCACCCTCGAGCAGCTCGCCGTCCTCATACCAGTGCTGGGCCACGAGGTCGGACATGTTGGCCGCATAGCCCGTGACCGACTCGACGAGGGCGTGCGTACCCCGCTCGCGGTCGGCGTGGAACAGGCGTACGCGGCGACCCGGGGCGCGCTGGGACAGGTCTTCGAGGATCGCGGCCATCGGCGTGATGCCGATGCCGGCCGAGACGAGCACGAGCGGGGCGTCGGAGTCGTCGAGGACGACGTCACCGCACGGCAGCGACACGTCCAGGCGCGTCCCGGGGTGGGCGTTGTCGGCGAGCCAGTTGGAGACCTGGCCGTCGGGTACGCCGCCGTCGCCGTAGACGCGCTTGATCGTCAGGCGGAAGGCCTCGCCGCCGGGGACGCCGGAGATCGTGTACTGGCGCGGCTGGCGCTCACCGTTCGGGAGGTCGATGCCGAGGGCGACGTACTGGCCGGTGCGGTGGGCCGGAAGCTCGCCCTCGACGGGCTTGATCACGAGCGAGAACGCGTCGCGCGACTCGTCGGTGCGGTCGATGACCTCATATTTGCGCCACGGGTTGGCGGGGTCGGTGCCGCCGAGGGCGTACAGCTTGGCCTCTTCGGCGATGAGTTGGGCGCCGAACAGCCAATAGACCTCGTCCCACGCGGCGGCGACCTCGGGGGTGACGGCGTCGCCGAGCACCTCGCCGATGGCCCACATGAGGTGGTGGCCGACGATCGTGTATTCGGTCGCGCGGATGCCGAGCGACACGTGTTTGTGGGCGATGCGCTGCATCACGGGGGTGAAGTCGGGCGCGTCCGGGTCGATGAGGTTCACGGCGTACGCGACGACGGACGCCGCGAGGGCCTTGGGCTGCTCGCCGATGGCCTGGTTCGCCTTGTTGAACACCCGCATGAGCTCGGGGTGGGCGGCGAACATGTGGGGATAGAAGGTCTTCGTGATCGTCTCGGCGTTCTCGGCGACGACGCCGGCGGTGGCGCGGACGATGGCAGCGGACTCGGGGGACAGCATGGCGAAAGGACTCCTTAGTCACGGGATTTCAGGATCTATTCGACCCTAACAGCCCCGCGGAGTCGGTCCGCCCGCTTCGGGTGTGAGACATCCCACGTTGGAGTGCGGAGCGGGCAGCCCCACGCTGGCGGAGCGAGCGCCAGGCAGTCGAAGCCACCTTGGCCGACCGAGCCAGATCCACCTTGGCCGAGCGAGCGCGCGGGCCCACGTTGGCTGAGCGAGCGCGCAGGCCCACGTTGGCTGAGCGAGCGCCAGCGAGTCGAAGCCACCTTGGCCGAGCGAGCCAGATCCACGTTGGCTGAGCGAGCGCCAGCGAGTCGAAGCCACCTTCGACTCGGCCGCAGGCGGCCTCGCTCAGGCAACGGTGAAGCCGAGGGTTCCAAGTCGCCAACCAGGCTCACTGGGAACCCGCGTACGCACCCCGAACCCCACATGCAGGCCGTCAAGGGACTGCGCGGGTTCCGAGTCGCCGACCAGGCCCACTGGGAACCCCCCGGCTCACTCGGAACCCGCCGGGCTCACTCCTTGTCCAGCACCGCCCTCGCTGCCGCGAAGCGCGCGATCGGCACGCGGTAGGGCGAGCAGCTCACATAGTCGAGCCCGATCTCCTCGAACAGCGTGATCGACTCGGGGTCGCCGCCGTGCTCGCCGCACACACCGGTCTTCAGGTTCGCCTTCACCGAGCGCCCGCGCTCGACGCCCAGCCGCACCAGGCCCCCCACGCCGTCACGGTCGATCGACTCGAACGGGTTGCGCGGCATGACCTCGTCGGCCACGTATTGACCAAGGAATCCCTGCTCGGCGTCGTCGCGCGAGATGCCGATGCCGGTCTGGGTGAGGTCGTTGGTGCCGAACGAGAAGAAGTCGCCGTGCTCGGCGATCTGGTCGGCACAGATGGCCGCGCGCGGGAGTTCGATCATGGTCCCGACGGTGAACTCGAGCTCCTGGCCGGCACGCTCGAGCTCCTCGGCGGCGGTCTCCTCGACGACGGCGCGCTGGCGCTTGAGCTCCTCGGCGTACGCCACCAGCGGAATCATGATCTCGACCCCGACGGTTTCGCCGCGGCGCTCGCGTACGGCCAGCGCGGCCCGCACGATCGCCCGGGTCTGCATCTCGGGGATCTCGGGATACAGCATGCCGAGCCGGCAGCCGCGCGTGCCGAGCATGGGGTTCTGCTCGTGCAGCTTCTTGACCTGGCCGAGCAGGTGGCGCTCGCGGTCGAGCTCGGCCGCGTCGCCGCCGGTCAGCTCGAGCTTCTGCACCTTGAGCGACTGGTCGACGAGGTTGGGCAGGAACTCGTGCAGGGGCGGGTCGAGCAGGCGTACGGTCACCGGCAGGCCAGCCATGGCCTCGAAAATGCCCTCGAAGTCCTGCTGCTGCATCGGCAGGATCTCGGCGAGGGCGGCGGCGCGCTGCTCCTCGTCCTCGGCGAGGATCATGCGGCGGACGGCCGGAAGGCGGTCGGCGGCCATGAACATGTGCTCGGTGCGGCACAGGCCGATGCCCTCGGCACCGAGCTCGCGCGCCTTGGCGGCGTCCTCGGCGTTGTCGGCGTTCGCGCGTACGCCGAGCCGGCGTACCTCGTCGGCCCAGGTGACGACCTTCTCGAAGTCGGCGTTGATCTGCGGCGGCACCAGCGGGATCTCGCCGGCGAACACATCACCGGTCGACCCGTCCAGGGTGAGCGCATCGCCTTCCCCATAGGCCTTTCCGTCGATCGTGACGGTCTTGCCGACCGGGTCGATCTTGATGCCGTGGGCGCCGGCGACACAGGGCTTGCCCATGCCGCGGGCGACGACGGCGGCATGGGACGTCATGCCGCCGTGGGCGGTCAGCACGCCCTGGGCCTGGATGACGCCGGCGATATCGTCGGGCGTGGTCTCGAAACGGACCAGGATCACGCTCTGGCCGGCGGCGCCGAGGTAGTGGGCGGTCTCGGCGTCGAACACCAGCGTGCCGACGGCGGCGCCGGGTGAGGCGGGCAGACCCTTCGTGATGGCCTTCTGCCCGTGCTCGGGGTCGATCGCCGGGTGGAGCAGCTGGTCGAGCTGGCCCGGTTCGATGCGGTGGAGCGCCTCCTCGCGGGTGAGGATGCCCTCGTCGACCATGTCGGCGGCGACCTTCAGGGCGGCCGCCGCGGTGCGCTTGCCGTTGCGGGTCTGGAGCAGATAGAGCTTGCCGCCCTCGATCGTGAACTCCATGTCCTGCATGTCCTTGTAGTGCTGCTCCATCTTGTGCATCGTCGCGATCAGCTCGTCGTACGCCTCGGGCAGCACCTCCTTCATCTCGCCGAGGGGACGCGGCGTACGAATGCCGGCGACGACGTCCTCGCCCTGGGCGTTGACGAGGAACTCGCCATAGAGCTCGGCGGCGCCGGTCGAGGGGTTGCGGGTGAAGCAGACGCCCGTCGCGGAGTCGTCGCCGCGGTTGCCGAACACCATCTGCATGACGTTGACGGCAGTGCCGAGCTCGGCGGAGATGTTGTTGGCGCGGCGATAGACGTCGGCGCGCGGGTTGAGCCACGAGCGGAACACGGCGTCGATGGCGCGGCGCAACTGCTCGCGGGGGTCGGTGGTCCAGTGGCCGCCGAGGGCGTCGGACGACAGCTGCTTGAACGTCGCCACGAGCTGCTGGAGGTCGTCGGTGGTCAGGTCGGTGTCGTGCTCGACGCCGCGTTCGGCCTTGAGCGCGGTGAGCGCGTCCTCATAGACGTGGGGGGCGATGCCCTCGACGACCTCGCCATACATCTGGATGAAGCGGCGATAGGAGTCCCAGGCGAACCGATCGTTGCCGCCCTCGCGCGCCAGGGCGGGGACGGTCTCGTCGGAGACGCCGAGGTTGAGGATCGTGTCCATCATGCCGGGCATCGACTGGACCGCGCCGGAGCGCACCGACAGCAGGAGGGGGGCCTCGGTCGAGCCGAGCCCGCGGCCCGTGCGCTCCTCAAGGCGGGCGAGGCCCTCGAGCACCTGGTCCCACAGCCCATCGGGCCACTCGCCCTTCCGCTTCATCGTGTCGACGCACGCGGTGGTGGTGACGGTGAACGCGTCGGGCACGGGCACGCCGAGCCGGTTCATCTCGGCCACGCCGGCACCCTTGCCGCCGAGCAGCTTCTTCATCGTCGCGTCGCCGTCGGCCAGGTCGTAGACGTAGTCGGTGTGGCTCATCGGAATCTCCTTTGATTCGTCGGGCTCGTGGCCCCTGTGGTCCCGCTGTTTCCTTGATCAGGTTCCATGGTCAGGATTCCTTGATCATGCGTACGCCGGGTCACGGCGTCACGATCATTTCCCCGGCGGGGCGGCGCAGCCGCTTCCCGTTCACGCGGGCACGGTCGTCGACCACGTCGATGACGCGGGCGGCGGCCTCCTCGAGCGCCGTCGTCGTGGTGTTGAGCACCGGGCAGCCGAGGCGGCGCTGCACGGCAGTGATCTCGTCGAGCTCGTCATAGATCTTGACGAGGTCGTCATAGCCGTCGGACCGGCGGTGGGCGCCGAGGCCCTTGACGCGCTTCTCACGGATGGCCGCGAGGCGGTCGGCGTCGAGGGTGAGGCCCACGATGCGCCAGCGGTCGAGGGTGAACAGCTCCTCCGGGGCGGGGATGCCGGCGACGAGCGGCACGTTGGCCGTCTTGTAGCCGAGGTAGCCGAGATACATCGACAGCGGCGTCTTGCCACACCGGCTGGCGCCGACGAGCACGATGTCGGCGTCCTTGAGCCCGGACAGCATCTGGCCGTCGTCGTGGCGCACCGCGTACTCCATGGCGGCGATGCGGGTGAAATAGTCCGCCTCCACGCCGACGGGGCGCTGGGGGACGCGCTCGGCCTCGTCACCGGTGGCCACCTCGAGCAGCTGGAGGGTCGGGCCGAGCAGGTCGCAGTGGACGACGCCGAGCTCGGCGCACGCGTCGTCGACGAGGTCGCGCAGGACCTGGTTGACGAGCGTCGACAGGACGGCGACGGGGTGGTCGTGGTGGTTGCGGATGTCGTCGAAGATCAGGAACAGGCCCTCGGGCGTCGTGATGCGCGGGTGGCGCACGATGCGGAAGGGATGGGACGGGAATTGGGCCTGGGCGGCGCGCGCGAGCCGCGCTGCGGTCTCGCCCGTGGAGTCCGCGATCACGTGGATCTCCAGCACTGTCCCTGACACGTGGTTCACCCTAAGCCCGGGTGCGGCTGCCTAGACTGCGGGGGTGGACCCCGTCGACGCGCTCATCCTGGCCGAGGCCGAGGGTGTCGCTCCACGGGCTCATCGGGTGGTGACGATCGACGACGCGACGGGAGAGCTCACGCGGGCGGCGGTCGCCGCCGAGGACGTGGCGGCGTACGCGGACTCGCTGGCAGCGGAGCAGGACCTGGCCTCGACGCTGGCTGCGCGAGGCCGCCCCGACCCCACGCTGGCTGAGCGAGGCCGCCCGCGGCCGAGTCGAAGCCCCCTCCACTCGCTCGACGCCCACACCCTCGCCGGCGTCGACCTCGTGCTGATGCGCCTGCCCAAGTCGCTGGCCGCCCTGGACGAGTACGCGGGGCTGGTCGCCACCCACGCCGACCCCGACGTACGCGTGGTCGCGGGTGGCCGGGTCAAGCACATGACGCGCGGCATGAACGAGGTGCTGGCGCGCCACTTCAGCGAGGTGAGGGCGAGCCTCGGCGTACGCAAGGCCCGCGTGCTCCACGCGGCGTCGCCGATTCCGGGCCAGGGGCAGTCCTGGCCGCAGCGGCAGGAGCATGCTGATCATGGTCTGGTGCTGTGTGCGCACGGAGCGTGCTTCGGCGGGACCAAGATCGATCCGGGCACGCGCCTGCTGCTGGACGCGCTCCGCTCGAGCCTCGGTGGAACGAGGACCGGCGACGAGACGAGGAGCCTCGACCTCGGCTCCGGCAACGGCACCCTCACCGTCGCCCTGGCTCGCCTCGGGTTCCGGGTCACCGCCATCGACGAGTCGCGCGCCGCCGTCCGCTCCACCGCCGCCACGGCCGCCGCCAACGGCGTCGAGGTCGAGGTCCGTCGCGCCGACGGCCTGGCCGACACGCCGGACGCGTCGGTCGACCTGATCGCCTGCAACCCCCCGTTCCACCTCGGCACCGCCAAGGACTCGTCGGTCGCGCTCGCGATGATCGCCGACGCGGGCCGCGTACTCGCTCCCGGTGGCGAGCTGTGGCTCGTCTGGAACGCGCATCTGCCTTACCTGCCAGCACTTCGCCGCGCGGTGGGCCCGACCGACATCGTCGCGCGCAACCCGAAGTTCATCGTGACGCGGTCGCGGCGCGGCTGACCCGCCTGCCCGCCGCCCCACTGGGTACGCCCCGTTCGCACAACCCCTGTTTTTACCCGGGGTCGGCGTGACATACTCCGGCACATCACGGGCCACCCCAGCCCGCCCATTCACTGGAGGATCAATGGCGTCCCTGCAGGTAGACCTTTCCGGCGGCAGCCTCACCATCGTCGTGGTCATCGCGGCGATCGCGTGTGTCGCGGTCGCGATGTCACTCGTGTTCCGCGCCGAGGTGCTGAAGGCCCACGACGGCACCGAGAACATGAAGCGGATCGGCCTGGCCGTCCAGGAGGGCGCCTCCGCGTACCTGGGTCGCCAGTTCCGCACCCTCGGTGTCTTCGCGGCGATCGCGTTCGTGCTGCTGTTCCTGCTGCCGGCCCACAGCGACTCAGGGGCCAACCCGTGGGTGCTGCGCGGCGCCCGATCGATCGCATTCCTCGTGGGGGCAGGGTTCTCGGCGATGATCGGCTATCTCGGCATGTGGCTGGCCGTCCGCGCGAACGTCCGCGTGGCCTCGGCCGCGCGCGACCAGGGTCGCGACCCGGCGATGAAGATCGCGTTCCGGACCGGCGCCGCCGTGGGCATGGCCACCGTCGGCCTTGGCCTGCTGGGCGCCGCCGCGGTCGTGCTCCTGTTCCGCAGCGATGCCCCGACCGTGCTCGAGGGCTTCGGCTTCGGCGCCGCGATGCTGGCGATGTTCATGCGCGTCGGCGGCGGCATCTTCACCAAGGCGGCCGACGTCGGCGCCGACCTCGTGGGCAAGGTCGAGAACAACATCCCCGAGGACGACCCGCGCAACGCCGCGACGATCGCCGACAACGTGGGCGACAACGTCGGCGACTGCGCCGGCATGGCGGCCGACCTGTTCGAGTCGTACGCCGTGACGCTCGTGGCGTCGCTGATCCTGGGCAAGGCGGCGTTCGGCGAGGCCGGCCTTATCTTCCCCCTGGTGGTGCCGGCGATCGGTGTGATCACGGCGCTCATCGGGGTCTTCCTGACCAAGCCGAAGGCGAGCGAGAACGGCCTCGCGACGATGAACCGCGCGTTCTATGTCTCGGCCGCCATCTCGGCGGTGCTGAGCGCCATCGCGGCGTTCGTGTTCCTGCCGGGCAGCTTCGCCGAGCTGAACACCGGCCGGCCCTTCGTCGGCCCGATCGACGACCCGCGCATCGTCGCGATCGGCGCGGTCGTCATCGGCATCGTCCTGGCGGCGGCGATCCTCGCGCTGACCGGCTACTACACCGGCACCGAGCACCGCCCCGTGCAGGACGTGGGGCGCACCTCGCTGACCGGGGCCGCGACCGTCGTGCTGTCCGGCATGTCGCTCGGCCTCGAGTCGGCGGTCTACACCGCGCTGGTGATCGCGGCCGCGGTGTTCGGGGCGTTCCTGCTGGGCGGCGCGGGCGTGGTCGGCCTGTTCGCGATCGCGCTGGCGGGCTGTGGCCTGCTGACCACGGTCGGAGTCATCGTGGCCATGGACACCTTCGGACCCGTGTCGGACAACGCGCAGGGCATCGCTGAGATGTCGGGCGACGTCGACGGCGAGGGAGCCCAGATCCTCACCGAGCTCGACGCGGTGGGCAACACCACGAAGGCCATCACGAAGGGCATCGCGATCGCGACGGCCGTCCTGGCCGCGACCGCGCTGTTCGGCTCCTACACCGACGCGATCGCGGCGGTCCTGCGCGACGGCTATGCGCAGTTCGTCGAGCAGTCGGTGGTCTTCGCCCCGACCGTGCTGGTGGGCCTCATCGTGGGCGCCTCGGTCGTGTTCCTCTTCTCGGGCCTGGCGATCAGCGCAGTGGGACGTACGGCCGGTGCGGTCGTGTTCGAGGTCCGCCGCCAGTTCCGCGAGATCCCGGGGATCATGGACGGCACCGGGCGGCCGGAATACGGCAAGGTCGTCGACATCTGTACGCGCGACTCCCTGCGCGAGCTCGCGACGCCCGGCATCCTGGCGATCTTCGCGCCGATCGCGGTGGGCTTCGGCCTCGGTACGCCGGCGCTGGCCGGGTTCCTCGCCGGGGCGATCGCGTGCGGCACGCTGATGGCGGTGTTCCTCGCGAACGCCGGCGGCGCGTGGGACAACGCGAAGAAGCTGGTCGAGGACGGCCACCACGGCGGCAAGGGGTCGGAGGCCCACGAGGCGACGATCATCGGCGACACCGTGGGCGACCCGTTCAAGGACACCGCAGGCCCCGCCATCAACCCGCTCATCAAGGTGATGAACCTGGTGGCGGTGCTGATCGCTCCGGCGGCGGTGTCGATGAGCTCGCTGAACCAGTCGAACTCGCCGGTGCGCTATCTCATCGCACTGGTGGCAACGGGTGTCGTCGTCGGCGCCGTGGTCGTGTCGTCGCGGCGTGACATCGCGGTGGCGGACCCGGAGCCGAACGCGGGGCTGGACGGTCTGCCGGGCAACCCGGACTGGGAGTCGGCGGGTCACCACGCCCCCGATCGCACCGGCCCGCTGTCGGAGCTGGAGCTCGAGCACGAGCACTATCAGTCGCAGCCCCACTTCCACCTGCCGCACGGCCACCGCGAGGGGTCGTCGCGCGTGGAGGAGGACGGGCGCTGACCGGCGGCACGGCGGGACCTGCCGGGGAGGTCAGGATGTCGGTCGACGCGGTGCTCGCCGGGCTCGGCTCGGTGCGTGACCTCGTCGAGCGGACCTATCGCGATCTGCATGAGAACCCGGAGTTGTCCCACCTGGAGACGCGTACCGCGGCCCTCGTCGCGCGGGAGTTGGGTGAAGCCGGCTTCGAGGTGACCGAGGCCGTGGGCGGCACGGGCGTCGTCGGACGGTTGGTGAACGGCGCCGGGCCTACGGTCCTTCTCCGGGCCGACATGGATGCGCTGCCGGTCGAGGAGCAGACGGGGCTGGCGTACGCGAGTCGGCGGCGTGGGGTCGATCCGCAGGGGGCCGAGGTGCCGGTGATGCACGCGTGCGCCCATGACATGCACGTGGCGATGCTGCTGGGGGCTGCGCGGTTGCTGGCGCAGGGTCGCGCCCACTGGAGCGGCACGGTGGTCGCCCTGTTCCAGCCGGCGGAGGAGTTGGGGGACGGAGCCCTGGGCATGGTCGAGGACGGGCTCGCCGAGGTGGTGGGGCCGTTGGACGTGGCGCTCGGGCAGCACGTCATGCCGCTGCCCGCGGGCGTCGTGACCACGCGGTCGGGGCCGACGATGGCGGCGGCGGACAGCATGCGCGTCACGGTGTTCGGGCGCGGATCGCACGGATCCATGCCGCAGAACGGGATCGACCCGGTCGTGATGGCCGCGATGATCGTGGTCCGGCTGCAGACGATCGTGTCCCGCGAGGTCGCGCCGACCGAGCCGGCGGTCGTCACCGTCGGCAGCCTGCACGCCGGCACGAAGAGCAACATCATCAGCGATCGCGCGGTGTTGGAGCTGAACGTGCGTACCTATGACGAGGGGACGCGTACGCGGGTCCTCGACGCGATCAAGCGCATTGTGCGCGCCGAGTGCGCGGCGTCGGGGGCGACGCGGGAGCCGGAGTTCGAACTGCACGCGGGATTCCCGGTGACCGACAACGATCCGGAGGTGACCTCGGCGGTCACCGCTGCGTTCCGGGAGCGGTTCGGAGACCGGCTCCAGCCCGGCGAGCTGCAGACGGGGAGTGAGGACTTCGGGGTGATCCCGCGGGCCCTCGGGGCGCCGTACTGCTATTGGTTCATCGGCGGGACGGATCCCGCGGTGTACGCGGCGGCGGAGGCCGCGGGTCGCGTGGCGGAGGACGTGCCGGTGAACCACTCGCCGTTCTTCGCGCCCGTGGCACAGCCGACGCTCGACACGGGAGTGGAGGCGCTGGTGGCGGGAGCGATGGCACATTTGGGCGCGGGTCACTGACGTACTTCGAGCGAGCACCGCGACGAGAAGCAGGTCCCACGCTCGCTGAGCGACGAAGGAGTCGAAGCAACCGACGGAGGAGGAGCAGGTCCCACGCTCGCTGAGCGACGCAGGAGTCGAAGCGACCCCGGAACGTTCTCCGAGCGAGCGCCAGCGAGACGAGGAGCCGGGTGACGTTCTCCGAGCGAGCGCCAGCGAGACGAGGAGCGGGTCTATCCGTCCGGGTCATCGGCCTCCCTGCCGCGGTGTGGTCGCGGGTCGCTTCGACTCCTTCGTCGCTCAGCGAGCGTGGGGTCGGCGGTGTGGTCGCGGGTCGCTTCGACTCCTTCGTCGGTCAGCGAGCGTGGGGTCGGCTCCTCGGGTCGCTTCGGCTCCTTCGTCGCTCAGCGAGCGTGGGGTCGGCTCCTCGGGTCGCTTCGGCTCCTTCGTCGCTCAGCGAGCGTGGGGTCGGCTCCTCGTCTCGCTGGCGCTCGCTCGGAGAACGTGGCGCCGGGTTCCCCTCGACTCCCGCTCGCTCAGCCCGCGTGGGTCTGCGTACCCCGCCGGTCGAACCAGCCTCCCGCGAACAGCGCCGCCGCCACCAATACCGGCTGGAAGAACAGCCGCACCAGCCGTTTGGTGTCGGTGTCCAGGCCGAACCCGTCCACACCCTCTACGTATTGCCCGATGTTCCCCGGGAAGATCGCCACATAGAACGCGCCCAGTGCCAGACCGGTCCACCGCCGATGCTTCGGCAGGGCCAGCATGCCGAGCCCCAGCGCGATCTCAGCCACCCCCGAGCCCACCACGACCACGTCCTCCGACACCGGCACCCAGGAGGGCACCTGCGCACGGAACTCCTCGCGCGCGAACGACAGGTGGGACACGCCGGCGAAGGTCATGACACCCCCCAACGCCAGCCTGGTCGCGTGCTGAAAGAGCCGATTCAGATTCATGCAGCGACCCTACGCGTCACCCGGACGCCTCCACACCACCAGGTAGCGGCCGAGCGCCAGTCGCCGGAATCGAGACCCCGCAAGCCTTTCCCGGGCAACGCGGCCCACGTCCCCAAATGTCAGCGGACGGCGGCCACGACTGCGGCGCCGAGTGCTCCCACTTCCGCCGCACCGCGTTCAGAACGATCAACACCGCCTGGCCGACCCCTGCGTGCGGCCAGTCCCACCACGCGTTCCGTGCGAACCCGACCACGGCCACGACCCCGCCCGGCCGCACCAACGCGCCCAACCGCGCGAACGCCTCGCCCGTGTCGGGCAGGTGGTGCAGTGTCGCGTTCGACACCACCGCGTCGAACGGCCCCAGCTCGGCCGCCATCACGTCGCCCTGCCGCCACTCCACGGCCGCGTCCGGCCAACGCGTACGCGCCCGCGCGAGCCCCGCGTACGCCAGACTCGGCCCATGACCCACCCCGGCCCCAGCCATGAGCACGACCACGACCGCGACGTCCGCCACGCCTACGACCAGGTCGCCGAGGACTACGCCGCCCACTTCCCCGGCACCGAGCCCGAGCAACCCATCGAGCTCGCCTTCCTCGACCACTTCCTGTCGCTGCTCCCCGACGACCCCGACATCCTCGACGCCGGCTCCGGAACCGGCCGCATGTCCCGCCTGCTCAGCGATCGCGGCTGCCGCGTACGCGCGGTCGACGTGTCCCCCGGCATGGTCACCGTCGCCCGGCGCAACCATCCCGACATCCCCGCAGAGGTCGCCTCGATCACCGCAATCCCCTTCCCCAACAGCACTTTCGACGGCATCCTCGCCTGGTATTCCACCATTCACCTCGCCGACGCCGACCTCCCCCAGGCGATCCGCGAGATCACCCGCGTCCTGAAACCAGGCGGCCTCACCCTGATCGCTTTCCAAGCAGGCCAAGGATCCCGCGAGGTCGGCGAGGGCTATCGCCGCCTCGGTCACGACGTGACCCTCGTCCGTCACCACCGCACCGCCGACGACGTCGCCCACCTGCTCGAAGAACACGGCCTCACCCAGACCGCCCGCCTCGTCCGAGCCCCGGCCCCCGGATTCGAGCGCGAGGACCAGGCGTTCCTCATCGCCGGGCGGGCGTGACGAAAGTCGTGTCGGTCCTCCGCACTACCCTGACACCGTGATCGACGTACGCCTCGGCCTCGCCGCGCCCGCGCCCATCCCCGACGACCTCATCGACGGCATGTGCGTGCTGCTCGGCGACCTCGACGAGCTCCCCCTCGACCTCCCTGCTCCCGACGCGTTCCACGCCGCCGCGTACGCCGCCCGCGTCGCCCCCGAACGCCTCGACGAGGTCCGCATCCGCGTCCGCGCCCTCGCCGACTTCAACCGCTGCTCCGCCGCCCTCGTCGCTGGCCCACTCGCCACCGAGCCGCCCGGCCTCGTCGTCATGGACGTCGACTCGACCCTCGTCACCGCCGAGGTCATCGAGCTGATCGCCGAGCGCGCCGGCACCCGGGCCGCGGTCGCCGAGATCACCGAGCGCGCGATGCGCGGCGAGCTCGACTTCGCCGCCAGCCTCCGCGAGCGCGTCGCCACGCTCGCCGGCGTCCCCGACACCGTCTTCGACGACGTCCGCGCCGAGCTCGAGCTCGCCCCCGGCGCCCGCGAGCTGATCGCCCACCTCCACGCCCGCGGAACCCACGTCGGCCTGGTCTCCGGCGGCTTCGCCGAGGTCGTACGCCCCCTCGCGGCGACCCTCGACCTCGAGCCCGAGCTGGTCGAGGCCAACCGCCTCGAGGTCGCCGACGGCCGCCTGACGGGGCGTACGACCGGCCCCGTCGTCGACCGCGACGCCAAGGCCCGCCACCTCGCCGCCTATGCCGACCGCGTCGGTGTCCCCCTCAGCCACACCGTCGCCATCGGCGACGGCGCCAACGACCTCGCGATACTGGCCGCCGCCGGCCTCGGCGTCGCCTACTGCGCCAAGCCGATCACCCGCGAGGCCGCCGACGCGGCCATCCTGTTCCCCCGCCTCGACGCCGTGCTCGCGTTCGTCGCCAGCGCCCCATGAGCACCGCGGCCACGGCCCCGCCCCAGCCCCACCCGGCCCCCGCAGAACCCACCCCCACAGGACATCGCGCCCTCTGGGTCGTCACCCTCGTCCTCGCGCTGCTCGCCGGCCTGGCCATGGCCGCCGTCCCGTTCGCCCCCGTCACCCAACACACCGCGACCTACCGCTGGGACTCCCAGAAGGAGGTCGCCCTGCCCCTGAGCCCCCACCGCCCCGAGCGCGTCCGCCTCACCCTCGAGTGCGCGAAGTTCGCGAGCGCCGGCCAGGGTCACCTCCTCACCACCTCGCGCTCCGTCGACCCCGACCTCGCGGCCAAACGCCTCGACCTCACCGTCCGCGGCACCGACCTGGAGGTCCGCAGCAACGGGCACACGATGGTCTGGCGCGACGTCATGCCCTGCACCCGCCTCGACCTCGACCTCGCCGAGGACGCGACTCGCCTCTGGAGCCGCGGCGAGCCCCGCCAGACCTTCCCGGGCGACCACCGCCCGACCGTCGACGGCTTCTCCTACCCCGCCCGCGACCTCGAATCCCGCGACCAGTCCCCGCCCGGCAGCTGGGTCGCCACCCCCACCCACGGCGCCAACCTCGACGGCTTCAGCGCCGTGGTCGTCGCCGACACCCAGTGGGACACGTCGCCGACCCCCCTCAAGCTGGCCCTGATGGGCCTGTCCGGCGCCCTGCTCGCCGCGGCGATCGCCTGCGCGCTGATCGCTGACCCGCGTACGCGCGCCCCCGCCCCCACCCGAGCCCCACGCGCCAGGCCCCGCCCCACCCCCGACGACGCCGTCCTCGCCGCCCTGGTCGCGACCGGCGTCGTGATCGGCGGTGCGAACGACGACGACGGCTTCATCAGCCAGATCATCCGCACGCGCGAGATGAGCGGCTACATCGGCAACTACGCGCGCTGGGCCAATGCCCCCGAGGCCCCGTTCGGCTGGTTCTATGAACTCCTGTCCCGCTGGGGCGCGGTCTCGATGGAGCCCGTCTGGCTCCGCCTCCTCCCCGCCGCGGTCGCCCTCGTCGGCTGGGTCGTCCTGCGCCACGGCCTGTTCCCGCGCCTCGTGCCGCGGCCGAGCCGCGCGTCCCGCGCCGTTCTCGTGACCGCGTACGCCGGGGTCTGGCTGGTGTTCGGGAACTCGCTGCGTCCCGAGGTCTGGTATGCCACCGGGCTCGGCGTCGTCCTCCTCTGCGTCCTCGTCGCACTCGAGCGGCGCGCGGTCTGGCCCCTGCTCGTCGGCGCCCTCGTCGCCGGCCTCAGCGTCGGCACGAACCCCACCGGCGTCGTCGCCCTCGCCACGTTCGTCCTCCTCGCCCGCCCCCTGGCGCGCTGGCTGCGGACGCTGCCGCTGCGCGGTGTCCCCGTCGTCGCGGCCTGCCTCGCCTGCGTGGGCGCCATCGTCCCGATCGCGTTCGCCGACCAGAGTTTCGCCGCCGTCATCTCGGCCGCCCATGCCCGCGCGGCGTTCGGCCCGATCTTCCCGTGGTGGCAGGATTCCCGCCGCTACTGGATGCTGTGGCAGTCCCTCGCCGCCCGCCAGGTCGCGGTGTTCCTGCCCGCGGTCGCGATGGCCGCGCTCGGCTGGTTCTGGTGGCGTACGCGACGCGCCGGCCAGGTCGTTCCCGACGGCGTCCAGCGCACCCTCGCCGGTGTCGTCGCCGCCTGCGCCCCCGCGCTCGCCCTCGCCATGCTGCTCGGCCCCACGAAGCTGCCCCACCACTTCGGCGGGCTCATGCTCGTCGGCCCGCTGGCGATGGCGGCGGCGACCCATCTGCTCAGATCCAACGCTCTCCGAGCGAGCGCCAGCGAGACGAGGAGCGCTCGCTTCCTGGCTCCCCTCCTCCTCGGCGGCTCGCTCATCGCCCTCGGCGCCGCCCTCCACGGCAACAACATCTGGTGGAAGCTCTCCAGCCTCGGCATGGTCGCCGACCGCCGCCCCCTCGCCCTGGGCCCGGTCCCCCTCTGGGCGGTCGTCGTCCTCGCCGGGATCGCCCTGACCATCGCCCTCGCCCTGGCCCGCAGACCGCTGCGCCACGCGGCCACCGCGTACGCCGTGGTCCTCGCGCTCGTCCTCGCCGGCCAGCTCGCCAACTTCGCCCAGGCCGCCGTGCGCCGTGGCCCCGACCGCTACACGCTGGGCTCGGCCGCGCTCGCCGCGATCGCCGGCGACGGCTGCCGCCTCGAGCGCTCGCTCCACGTCGAATCGGGGCCGCCCGCCCAGAGCGTCCTGACCGCCGACGGACCGAACCCCTTCCAGGCCGCCACCCCCGCGGACCTCCCGACCTGGCAGACCGACGGTCCGGCCACCATGACCACCGGCTGGTACGCCCTGCCCACTCGCGTGACCAAGCAGCGCTGGCCCGTCGTCATCCGAGCCACCGGGCTCGACATCGCTCATCGCGTCCGGGTCGAGTTCGACAGGGGGGTCGCCCGCGACCTCCCCGTCCCCCGTCAGACCGAGGTCGTCCGACCCGAGGCCAGCGACATCCCGGTGACCCCGCCCGCCGGCGCCACCCGCCTGCGCCTGGTCGCCACGGCCGACACCGCCGTGGCGTCCGACCCGGCCACCGGCCTGCCGCGCACGTTCCGGGTCGGCCAGCCGCGCGTACCCCGGACCGAGCCCCTGCTCGACCTCGCCCGCAACAGCAGGGTGGCGATCGCCTGGAACCTCGCGTTCTTCGCGCCCTGCCTCCAGACCCCGCGGCAGGCCCACGGCGCGGTGGAACTCCCGCGCCACCTCCTGTCCGACTCCGTCCGCCCCGGCAACATGAGCTACACGGCGCGCGACGGGGGCCCCTTCGCCGCGGCCCGCGGGCTGACGACGGCCGTACGCGTGCCCGTCTATTCGGCCGGCGACAACACCGAGCCGACCATCACGTCGCTCGAGCTCGTCCGCCTCGACCGCGCGCTCGGCGACGACACCATCGAGCCCCCCGAGGTCGGCACCCGCGTACGCCAGGGCTGGTCCCGACTCCCCGCCGTTCCCTGACGCCCCGCCCACGGCGGCGACCCCCGATCCGGCAGGATGGGCCCATGTTCGAACGGATCGAAGAAACGGTCACCCAGCTCGGGCACTGCCAGGGGACCGTCCCGGCGACCCCGAACGGTGACGACTCCGCGAGCGCCGGCCGGTTCAAGGTGTTCGACCACGGAGCCCACATCACCACCTGGTCGCCCGACGCGACGCCCGTGCTGTTCCTCAGCGGTGAGGCGCTCTTCCAGGCCGGAAAGGCGATCCGGGGCGGCATCCCGATCTGCTTCCCCTGGTTCGCCGACGGCCGCGACGGCCACGCGAAACCCGCCCACGGTCCGGCCCGCCTCGCCCGCTGGCGCCTCGACCACGTCGACGAGGTCGACGGCGTCACCAGCCTCGAGTGGCGCCTGGACGAGGCCGACCTCGTCGGCCTCCCCGGGGCCGACGCCGCGCCGCGCCATTTCGAGGCCATCTGCCGGCAGCGCTTCGGCGACCGCCTCGAGGTCGCGTTCAGTGTGCGCAACACCGGCGAGGCGTCGTTCGGGTTCGAGACCGCCCTGCACACCTATTTCCACGTCGGCGACGTGGAGCGCGTCTCGCTCGACGGCCTGGCCGGCAGCGACTTCCTCGACAAGGTCACCGGCGCCACCGACACCCAGCGCGGTGCGGTCACGTTCACCGGCGAGACCGATCGCGTCTATGACTCGACCGCCACCGTGACCATCGTCGACCCGGCGTTGGGTCGGCGGATCGTCGTGGAGAAGGAGAACTCCGCCACCACCGTCGTGTGGAACCCGGGGGCCGAGAAGGCCCGCGGCATCGCCGACCTGGCGGACGCCGAGTGGCGACAGTTCGTCTGCGTCGAGACGGCCAACGCGGGCGAGGCGGCGATCCGCCTCACGCCCGGCGAGTCCCACGTCATGCGCCTGGTCGTGGGCGTCGAAGCACTCTGACCGATGCCGATGCGCCTCAGGCCTCGCCTCCACTGGATGCCGTATGTCCTGATGTGCGCCGTCCACCTCGTCCTCCTCGCCGGCGCCCACCCGTGGGCCCACTGGACGCAGATGCTCCTGATGCCGGCCCTCGTGTGGGCCGCGACCCGCGTACGCCGGCCCCTGCGGGCGTGGGTCCTCGGTGCCCTGTTCTTCGCGTGGGTGGGCGACTCCGCGCCGCGGCTGGTCGAGGAGCCGACCCGCTTCCTGGTCATGGCTGGTGGCTTCCTGCTCGCCCAGCTGTGCTGGGTCTGCGGCCTCGGCAACCGCTGGTCGCTGACGATTCCCGCGCGCCGCCGCGCCACCGGCGTCCTCTATGTCGTCGCGGCCATCGCGATCGCCGGTTTCACTGTCCCGTTCGCCGGGTCGCTGGCCCCCGCCGTGGCCGTGTATGCCTTGGCACTCACCGCCGCGGCCATGCTCGCCACGTCCATGGGCGAACTCGGAACGTGGGGCGGCCTGCTGTCCATGACCGCCGGCGGACTCATCGCGCTCGACTCGTTCTTCCCCCGCTTCGGTTTCGGGGGCCTCGACGTGCTCATCATGTTCACCTATGTGGTCGCCCAGGGCCTGCTCGTCGCCGGAGCCGCGCGCATCAGGGACCCGCGTACGCCTCGCCTCGGCGACACCCGCCACGTCCCGGCCTGAACCCCGGCCGTCCACGCGCGCGACGCGCGGGACCGCAAAGGCGGCCATCCAAGGCGTCGCGGTGTCACCATGGACCGACATCCAGGCTTCCCCGTCCACTGGAGTTCACCATGACCATCCGTCGCGCCCTGGCCACAGCCGCCGTGGCCTGTGCCCTCGCCGGCGCACCCTGTTCCGTCGCCCCGCTCACCGCCGCGTACGCGTCCCCGGGCGCGCCCACCCCGGCGCCCTCCGGTCCCACCGTGACCGTCGCGCCGACCCGGCCCACCTTCCAGCTCGGCGAACCCGTCGAGCTGGCCGGCCGGGTGACCGACGCGACCGGACTACCGATCGCCGACGCCCCGGTCATCGTGACGATCGACCACGACAGCGAGGGTGCCCTGACCGCCACCACGGACGCCTCCGGGGAATGGCGCCTGACAGTGCAGCCCAGGCCGGGCTGGGGTGCGGGACTCGTCGACGTCAACGCCGTGTTCGTGAGCGGCCCCGACGCCCCCAGCGCCCAGCAGCGCGGCACGTTCAGCCTCACCATCCCCGGCGCGCCGGTCGCGCTGCACGTCGACCCTGTCGCAGGGCCGGTGTCGCAGGGCCGGGAGGTCGAACTGTCGGGCCGCCTCGTCCTCGCCGACGGGCGACCGGTCGCGCGGCAGAGCGTCTACGTCGTCGCCGACCCGAGTGGCGACGCGGCCGCGTTCGCGTCCACCGACGAGCAGGGGGCCTGGCGCACGCGGTTCACGGTCCCCGACCTCGCCGGGACGTTCGACGGGGCCTTCCCTGCCTACACCGTGAAGGTGAACTTCGACGGCGACACGGGTGTCGGCTATGACGGCGGGCTTGCCCTCGCACCCGCATCCGCGCCGGTGGGCCTGACCCTGACCGGCCCGCCGATCACCCGGCCGACACCGGCTGTGTCCACCGCGCCCCCGCCGGCGGCAGCCGCCGCGGGCGTGGGCCAGCGTGACGCTCCGCCCATGCCGAGGCCGACCGCCGGGGCCCGTGCGGCCTACGTGCAGATGCCCAGCGCGACCTCGCCCGGCATCCTGCTGTTGGGCGCGGGAGCCGGCCTTACCGTCATGGGTGCGGCGATGCTGTCCCATGCCCGGCGCCTGCGGAGCTGACGAGCTCCACCTCCTGCGCCTTCACGGCCAGCCACGCGTGTCCCCCGGGGCGCAGCTCGAGCTCGGCGGCCGCCGCGGCGGTGATGTCGGCGGCAACACGGCCGAGGTCGGCGTGGGACGTGACCACGCGTACACCCGACCCGTGGGCCTCGAGCGCCGTGACCGTGACGGCAAAGGCGTTTCGCGGGCTGCCCCCGGGATGATCGCCGTGGACGGCGACGGCGGCGGGGCGGAAGAGCGCGACGGCCCGGCCTGTGGTGTCGCCGAGCCCGTGGAGGCTCGTCCCGCCGGCGATGAGTACGCCGTCGCGCGCGGTGCCGGACACGAGGTTGACCCCGGCGAAGCGCGCCCCGAAGGCGCTCGTGGGCCGGGCCAGCACGTCGGTGGCGGGGCCGCGCTCGACGACGCGGCCGGCCTCGACGACCGCCACCTCGTCGGCGAGCGCGAGGGCGTCGAGGAGGTCGTGGGTGACGACGACGGCCGTACGCCCGGCCAGGACCGGTCGGAGCACCTGGCGCAGCGCGGGGGCGACCTCGGCGTCGAGGGCGGCCAGCGGCTCGTCGAGCAACAGCAGGTCGGGCTCGGTGGCCAGCGCCCGGGCGAGGGCGGCGCGCTGGGCCTGGCCGCCCGAGACCTCGCAGGGACGGCGGGACGCGAGCTCGGCGATGCCGACGAGATCGAGCAGCCCGGCGGCGACGGCGCGGGCCTCGGGGACGCGTACGCCGGCCGCGCGCGGCCCGAACGCGACGTTGTCGAGCAGGGTGAGGTGGGGGAAGAGCAGGGGGTCCTGGCCGAGCAGGGCGATGCGGCGGCGGTGGACGGGGACCGCGGTCACGTCGCGGCCGCCCAGGGTGACCACGGACGCGGGGTCGGGCGGCACGGTGCCGACGATGCCGCCGAGGACCGTCGACTTGCCGGCCCCATTGGGGCCGACGATCGCCAGGGTGTGGCCGGCCGGGACGTCGACCTCGACGTCGACGCCGCGGGCTTTGTGGACCAGGTGGGCGCGCAGGTCGGTCACCGCTCGGCCCTCGCCGGACGGTGGGTGGCTGCGACGATGGCCCCGGCGACGACGACGAGCAGCAGCGACAGCGCGATGGCCGCGTCGGGGTCGGCCTCGCGCTGGAGATAGATCTCGAGCGGCAGCGTGCGCGTGACGCCCTGCAGGGAGCCGGCGAACGTCAGCGTCGCGCCGAACTCCCCCAGCGCGCGGGCGAACGCGAGCACCGCGCCCGACGCGAGGCCGGGTGCGACCAGTGGCAGGGTGACGCGGCGCAGGACGGTCGACGGAGTGGCGCCGAGGGTCGCGGCGACGTTCTCGAAGCGGGCGTCGGCGGTGCGCAGCGCCCCCTCGAGGGCCAGCACGAGGAACGGCAACGACACGAACGCCTGGCTCAGGACGACCGCGGTGGTGGAGAAGGCGATGCGAACGCCGATCGCCTCGAATCCCTGCCCCAGCAGGCCCTGGCGGCCGAAGGCGCTGAGCAGGGCGATGCCGCCGACGACGGGCGGGAGCACGAGCGGAAGCAGCACGAGGGTGCGCCAGAACCTCAACCCGGGCAGGTTTCCGCGGGCCAGCAGGAGCGCCAGCGGGACCCCGAGGACGATGCAGATGAGGGTGGAGGCGAGGGCCGTACGCAGGCTCAACCCCAACGCGGCAAGGGATGCGGGGCTCGCGAGGAGGGACGGGAGGCGCGGCCAGTCGACCTGGCCGAGGAGGGCGACGAGGGGCAGCACGACGAGGAGGGCACCGGCGATCGCCGGAAGGAGGATCCACCGGGGCGGGCTGATGGTGGTGGGTCGCCTCATGGTTGGCCGAACCCGGCGCGGGCGAACGTCTGGCGACCCTTCGGCCCGGCGACGAACGCGGCGAAGGCCTTGCTGCGCGCGGAATCATGCGATGCGGCGAGCGGGGCGATCGGATAGCGGTTGACGACGCCGGCGGCCTCGGGGAACCGCACGGCCTCGGCCTTCCCCTGCGACCGCGCGACGTCGGTCGCATAGACCAGGCCCGCGTCGGCCTGGCCGGAGGTGACCTTGCCGAGGACGTCGGACACGGAATTCTCTTCCGACACAGGCTTCGTGGCGACCCCAGCGGCCAACTCGGCCTTCGCGGCCGCCGCTCCGCAGGGAACCTGGGGCGCGCAGCGGACGAGGGCGAGGCCGGGGCGGGCGAGGTCGGCGTACGCGCGGACACCGCGCGGATTCCCCGGCTGCACAGCGATCACGAGCGTGTTGGTGGCGACGACAACAGGTTCGTCGGTGACGAGCTTCGCGGTGCGCGCCCTGCCCATGGTGGACTCGTCGGCGGTGGCGAGCACGTCGCCGGGGGCGCCGTTGGTGAGCTGGGTCAGCAGGTCGGCGGATCCGCCGAAGGACAGTTCGACGGACGTGCCGGTCTCCCGGCTGTAGAGCTCGGCGAGCTCGGTGAACACCTGCTGGAGCGAGGCCGCGGCGTACACGCGAAGGGAGGTGGCGGGAGCCGGCGTACAGGCGGAGGCGAGCAGCGCGACCACGCAGGCGAGCAGGAGGACGGGGGTGCGCATGGATCGGAGTCTAGGTGGCGTACGCGTGGCTCACCGCCGATCCGCGACCCTGGCCGCCAGCACCTCCGCGATCGCCGCCATGCCCTCGCCGGTGATGTGGAACGAGGCGGGCAACGCGCTCGGCGGCCACAGGCGCAGCGGCATGATCCAGGAGTCGGCGGTGCCGAACTCGTGGCCGGCCAGCGCGGAGGCGGGGACGAGGTCCGCGCCGGTCGCCTCGGCCGCGTCCGCGTATGACGCCGAAAGCGCGTCCGCGACCGCGAGGAGGTGCGTCACCGCGGCCGGTGAGAGGTCCGCGACCGCGCGGCGCGGCGTGGGCGGCAGGAACGGCGGGTAGTCCACGAGCACGACCCGCGCTCGGGGGGCGCGTACGCGCACGGCCCGCACGATCCGGGCCAGCCCATCGGCGGGAACCGAGGGGTCCGGCGCGGGACGGCGCGCGAGCAGGCGGTCCTGGACGCGCTCCGCCACGGTCCGAGGAAGCAGCCGACCGAGCATCGCCCACTGCATCGCGGTCCCGATGTAGCCGAGGTCGTTGCCCCCGGCCGTCACGGTGACGAGGTCGACGTCGCGGGGCAGCCCCTCGATCTGCGGGCGGAACACAGTGCGGGCCAGGCGTTGCGGCTCGTCGAGGATCGTCGCGGTCGTGGCCCCCGAGACCGTGAGGTCGGTGAGCTCGGCGCCCAGGATCTCCGCGAGCACGTGCGGGTAGTTGCGCGCGGACCGCATCGCCGCGCGGTCGGCCATCGGCTCGATGCCGGGGCCGGCCGCGTACGAGCTGCCGAGGGAGGCCATGCGGCGAATGGGTTCGGTCATGGCCCCATCATCGCGGCACCGCGTGGCGACGCGGGCCCGGCGTACGCTCGGTGTCGTGGACCGCATGAACTTTCACACCCGCAAATGGGTGAAGCCCGAGGATCTGAACGCGAACGGCACCCTGTTCGGCGGCTCGCTGCTGCGCTGGATCGACGAGGAGGCGGCGATCTACGCCATCATCCAACTGGGCAACGAGCGCTGCGTCACGAAGTTCATGTCCGAGATCAACTTCGTGTCCTCCGCCTGGCAGGGCGACCTGATCGAGATGGGCCTGCAGCCGGTGAAGTTCGGGCGCACCTCGCTGACCTTGCGCTGCGAGGTGCGCAACATCTTCACGCGGGCGTCGATCCTGACGATCGACACGATCGTGTTCGTGAGCCTGGACGAGAACGGGGCGCCGATGGAGCACGGCTACACCGACATCACGTTCGACCGGGACCGGGTGCCGCGGCGGTTCGGACCGATCCCGCCCCCGTGATCGGGCTGTCTTGGGGATTCTGGCGAGCCGCCTAGATTCGCAAAGATTCGACCAGACCGTTCTCCGAGCGAGCGCCAGCGAGACGAGGAGCTGCCCGTCCGACACGCTCGCCCTCTATCCCGATGTCTGCCGATCCCGCTAGACGGTCCCATAGAGTGCCATCGTGGATCCGATCAACAACCCGTACGCCCCCGGCGCCGGCCAGCGCCCGCCCGAGCTCGCCGGCCGAGACGAGCAGCTCCGCGCCTTCGACGTCGTGCTGGAGCGCGTCGCCAAGGGCCGCCCCGAGCGCTCCATCGTGCTCACCGGACTGCGCGGCGTCGGCAAGACCGTCCTGCTGAACACGCTCCGCTCCGCCGCCGTGCGCGCGGGATGGGGCTCCGGCAAGTTCGAGGCGCGCCCCGACCAGGGCCTCCGCCGCCCCGTCAGCGCCGCGCTGCACACGGCGATCCGCGAACTCGGCCACCCCTCGGCCGACGACGTCGCCCACGTCCTCGGCGTCGTGAAGTCCTTCGCCCTCAAGGATTCGCCGTCGAACGCCAAGCTGAAGGACCGCTGGCAGCCCGGCATCGAGGTCCCCCTCACCCCCGGCCGCGCCGACTCCGGCGACATCGAGATCGACCTCGTGGAACTGCTGTCCGACGCGGGCGGCCTGGCCCAGGACGTCGGCCGCGGCATCGCGATCTTCATCGACGAGATGCAGGACCTCGCGGCGCCCGACGTGTCGGCGCTGTGCGCCGCCTGCCACGAGCTGTCCCAGAACGGCCTGCCCGTCATCGTCGTCGGCGCCGGACTCCCCCACGTCCCGGCCGTGCTGTCGGCGTCGAAGTCCTATTCCGAGCGGCTGTTCCGCTATCAGCGCATCGACCGTCTCGGCGTCGAGGCCGCCAACCGCGCCCTCCAGGCGCCGGCGCGCGACGAAGGGGCCGAGTTCAACGACGAGGCGCTCCAGGCGCTGTACGCGGCCACCGGCGGCTATCCGTACTTCATCCAGGCGTACGGCAAGGCCACGTGGGACGCCGCTCCCGAATCGCCGATCACGGCCCACGACGTCGAGATCGGCTCGCCCGAGGCCGAGGAGGAACTGGCCGTCGGCTTCTTCGGCTCCCGGTTCGAGCGGGCGACGCCGGGAGAGCGCGAATATCTCCACGCGATCGCCGAGGTCGCGTACGCCCAGGCCGGCGACGACGGCCACCCCGCCGAGTCGGTGACGACCGCCGACGTGGCGACCGCACTGGATCGCAAACCCCAGTCACTGTCGCCGGCGCGCGACGCGCTGCTGAAGAAGGGGCTGATCTATTCGGGCGAGCGCGGGCGGATCGCGTTCACGGTGCCACACTTCGGGAAATACCTCCGCGCCAACGCATGATGTGGTGACTTTGTCCCTCATCGCGAGATTCTGAGGTCTTTTCTCAGGAACCCTGCAGATGCGTGTTCGGCTGGGACCACTCGTCCCATCCCCAGCCGAGGAGTTTCGATGATCCGCACCACCCGTCCGGCCGCCGTAGTCGCCGCCCTGGCGCTGTCGCTGACCGGCCTCACCCTGACCAGCGCGCCCGCCGAGGCCGCGACCACACCGACGTTCGCGTCCAGGAACGGCATCACCGTGCACTCGGTGAAGCCCATCACCTCCCGCACCCTCGAGCTCGACCTCTCGACCGACGCCGTCGATCCGAGCACGACCCATGCGCGCGCCATCCGCGTACGCGTCACCCTGCCCAAGACGTACGCCGGCTCCGGCGCGAAGCGCTATCCCACCCTGTTCCTGTTCCACGGGCAGGACGGCTCCTACAGCGACTGGACCAAGGAGGACGGCACCGGCGGCGACCTCGAGACCATCGTCGGCGGCCGGGACCTGATCGTCGTCACCCCCGAGGGCGGCCGCGCCGGCTGGTACACCGACTGGGTCAACCAGTCCAGCGGCCGCCAGAACTGGGAGCGATTCCACACCGAGCAGCTGGTCCCGTTCATCGACGCGAACCTGCGTACCAGGGCCGATCGCGACCACCGCGGTGTCGCGGGACTGTCGATGGGCGGATTCGGGGCGGCCCACTACGCGACGCGCCACCCGCAGCTATTCTCCTACCTGGGCACGTTCTCCGGCGGCATCGACCTCGAGAACCAGGCCATCCGCACGGCGGTCATCGGGTCGACGCTGCTCCAGCGCCTCTCGCCCGGCGACGGTGCCTTCGGACCGGTGGTGTGGCCGAACGACGGCAACTGGATCGCCCGCAATCCCGTCCGCAATGCCGTGCGTGCGAAGGGAATGACGGTCTCGATCTATGCCGGATCGCACCCCCACCCGATCGAGGCCAACGCGGGCTGGTCGTCGTACACGTTCTCGAACGCGCTGACCGCGGCGGGCGTCCCGAACCGCTGGGACATGTATGGGCAGCCGGGCCAGGTCGGCAAGTACTTCTGCGACGGCGGCCACAACTTCGGATGCTGGAACATGGCGCTGAACAAGGAGATGCCGAGGTTGATGGACGCGCTGGGCTGAGCTGGCGGGTCTTTCGCTTGGTCAGTGCGGTTGGGGCGGGGGTCGGACTCCGCGAGCTTCGTCTCGCGGCTGGGACCGTACACATTGCACCGCTCCGCGGCGCGATCGGCCTCGCGGTGACCGGCCATGGACGTTCTCCGAGCGAGCGCCAGCGAGTCGAGGAGCCAAGACTGACCCGCCGACTCCTCCACGCTCTCCGAGCGAACGAAGCGAGACGAGGAGCCCGGCCCTCCCGCGTTTGAGTCCCGAAAAGTCGTTTGAGACTGTTCGAACCGACTCGAACAACCTTTCGGGACTCAAACGGGCGAGTCGGAATCGCGTAAGGGAGCGGTGCACCCTTCTCTGGGACAACCAGGGTTCGCCAACGACCTGCGAGGCCGTCATTCGGGGCCGTCATTCGCCTGACGGCCGCGTACGCGTGTGGCAGCCCGCATGCAGGCCGTCATCGGTACGCGGGGCCGCCATGTCGATGACGGCCTGGAATGACGGCCTGTGGGGCTCCTCGTCTCGCTGGCGCTCGCTCGGAGAACGTTCCTCCAGCGGGCAGAAAGTTCGCCCCGTCTGGTCTCGCAGCGCTCGCACGAAGAACGTCCTGACCAGCCATGCCTGGACTCGCGCGCCCGGCGTCTGGAGGACCGATGAGCGGCGCGGCCCCCTACGCAGACGAGAGCCATCCCACCGAGTCGGGCCGCGTCGCGAAGAGCGTCCGAAGACGCCGGATTGTGCGGGCGAGGCCGATCGCGCCGCGGAGCGGCGCAATGTACACAGTCCCAGCCGCGAGAAGCTCGCGGAGCCCACACCACCCCAACCGCGCACTACCGCCCCGTCAGAGCGCGCACTGAGCTTCCGTCGATGCGTGACCCGGCGGTTCCAGCTGGAACGTCGAGTGAACCACTGACACCGGGAAGTGTGTCGCCACACACGCCTGGAGCTCCGCCAGCATCTCGCCCGAATGCCCGTCTTCGAAGCATTCCTGCTCCAGCACCACGTGCGCCGACAGCACCGGCGTGCTCGTGTCGATCCGCGACGCGTGCAGGTCGTGCACGTCGACCACGTGCGGCTGTGCGAGCAGGTGGGCGCGTACGGCGTCAAGGTCCAGGCCCGTCGGCGTCGTCTCCAGCAGCACGCTGCTGGCCTCCTTCAGGATCACCAGCGCCCGCGGGATGATCAGCAGCGCGATCACCATGCCGGCCACCGCGTCGGCGCGCGTCCATCCCGTGAACCGCACCACCAGCGCGGCCGCGATCACCGCGACCGAGCCGAGGGCGTCATTGACGACCTCGAGGAACGCCGCGCGCAGGTTCAACGACGCGTCGCGGCCGGACGCCAGCACGCCCATGGCGATGAGGTTTCCGACCAGCCCGATCACGCCGAACACCAGCAGTCCGGTGCCGCTCACCTCGGCCGGCTCGTGAAGCCGGCGCACGCCCTCGACCAGCGCGTACGCCCCCACGGCCAGCAGGATGGTCGCCTGTGCCCCGGCCGACAGCACCTCGGCGCGCCGGAAACCCCACGTACGCCGGGAATCCGCAGGTCGGAGCGTCAGCTGGGCCGCCGTCAGGGCGAGCAGAAGCCCGGCCGCGTCGGTGACCATGTGGCCCGCGTCGACCAGCAGCGCGAGGCTCCCCGTCCACCACGCGCCGGCCACCTCGGCGACGAGGATCGCCAGGGTGATGGCGAATGCGAGGGCCAGACGCGTACGCGAGGCTCCGGCGCCGTGGTCGTGGGCGTGACCCACACCGTGCCCGTGGCCCCCGTGACCGGCTGCCATCACTCCACCTTCGCTGTTCCACACCACTTCGCAGCGATCGCCGCAATCACTGTCCTGTTGCGGTTCGTCGCCACCCCGAGCAGCTTCTCCACCGTCGCGTTCGACACCGCGGCGGAGCGATAGTCGTCGTCGACCAGCAGGTGCACCGCACGATCGCGCACGACCACGCGGCAGCCCGCGACCGACTTCCCCTCCAACGCGGAGGCGGCCGCCGCCGTCGGCGCGTCCCGGACCAGCGACACGTAGTGCTTGCCCGCGTGGCCCGCGGCCACGTCATCGAGAGAGTCGGCGATCGCCGCGACCTCGTCGGGCGCCATCAGCACGACCGGCACCTCGAAGCCGCGGTCGGCGGCGTACGCCTGCTCCAGCGCGTCCGCGATCCGTTGCGGAGAACGCATCGTCGTCGAGAACCGCACGTTGCCGGTGTTGATGTGCGTCGCGACGTCGGTGAAGCCGGCCGCTTCGGTCGCCGCCACGACCTGGGCCGGGGAGAACTTGCGCTTCGCCCCGAGGTTGATGGCGCGGAGGAACGCGATCCAGGTGGCCATGGCGTCAGGAATCCCTGCCCAAGTGAGGATCGACGTCCCCGACGAACAGGTCCAGCGACGTCGCGTGGTCGACGGGGTCGAGCACGACCGCGACGGAGCAACGGGGCCGATCGAGTTCGAGCTCGACCTCGCTGTCGGCGTCGCCGATCACCAGGCTCCGTGAGGGAAGGTCCAGCATCCCTGTCCACGTGGGGTTTGCGGGCATGGGCTCGTCGACGTGCACACGCATCGCCACCTGGGCGGGCGGCACGACGTCGTCCGGCCCAAGCGCCTGCGGCACCTCCACGTCCGACGCGTGGCGGACTCGGACGAGGAGCCCGTGTCCGGCCGGCGTCACCGGCCCGTCGACCAGATCGCCCGGAACATCGGTCGCCTCCGGGTCGCTGATGGCGACGACGCCCCACCCGAACGAGCGCGAGAACCCGAACGAGCGCGGCGATTCCAACACGGGAAGGAGGTCCAACAACAGCGGCGCCAGGTCGTCCGGCAGCGGTGCCGACCGGTCGAGCCAGCGGACCTCATCGATCTCGCCGGCCCGCGCGACCGACGTCGGGGCCGCATGGGAGAACACCTCGGCCTCGACCCGATGGTCGGACTCGTTGGCCGCATCGCTCGTGTAGCGGCCGAGGTGCCGCAGCGCCGCCGGGTCGAGCACAGCACCGACCTCCTCGCGGCACTCGCGCGCCGCACACTCGGCTGCCGACTCCCCCGCCTCGGGCTTGCCGCCCGGCAGCATGAAGCGGTGGGTGCCGCGCTTGCGGACGGTGAGGATGCGCCCGTCGTCATCGACAAGGACCACGGCGCTGACACGGATGAGGCTCATGGCCTCAGGCTACCCGCGTGGCGTCGGGTCCCGGCGGGTCAGTGACCCGTCTTCGCCAGGCCTCCCGAGCCCTCCTTCGCGCCCAGGTCCGCGTCCTGGTCACCGACAGGTGCCGAGACCGGCACCGCGACGACGTCCTTGCGCTTCGGGATCTCCAGGACGTTGGGATCCTTCGGCTGCGTCGGCGTCACGGGTGCCGACTCGGGCAGCGCCGTGCGCGACGGTGTCGCGGTGCGGGACGGCGTGGCGGTCGCCGACGGGCTCGCGCTCGCGGTGGTGCGCGGGGCGAAGGTGACCGACGGCGTACGCGTGGGCGTCGCGGTCGCGGAAGGCGTCACCGTGCGCGAGGGGGTCACCGTCGCAGTCGGCGTCGCCGTGCGCGAGGGCGTCGCCGTGCGAGAAGGCGTTGCCGTGCGCGACGGCGTTGCCGAGGGCGTCACGGTCGGGGTCGCCGTGCGGGAGGGCGTCACGGTCGGCGTCGCCGAGGCAGTCGTCGGGGCGGCAGTCGTCGGGGCAGCCGTCGTGGGGAGTGCGGTCGCGGTCGTCGGCGCTGCGCTGGTCGGCCTCCCCGTGGTCGGAGCAGCGGTCGTCGGCTTCGCGCTCGGCGACGTCGTCGTGCCCTCGTCGTACGCGTACAGGTTGTAATCGCGCATGATCCCGATCACCATCGACGAGTACGTCGGGTCGGTGGCATAGCCCGCTCTGTGCACCTCGCGCAGGAACTGGTTCGCGTCGCCCTGATAGCGGAAGGCGGCCGCGTACCTGCTGTTGATGCGCAGGAACTCGCCGTGGTCGAGGAACGAGTCGATCGGCTTCGCGTAGGTCCGGAACCCGTCGGTGATGTAGGTCGGCTGGCCGTCGAAGACCTCACGCGTACGCATGCTCACGCACCCGACCGCATAGCTCCCGGACTTCGAGCACTTGATGCCGAAGTAGGCGTTGTGGTCGGTCGTCAGCGACGACCTGCCCCAGCCCGACTCGAGGATCGACTGGGCGATCGACACCGACGCGGGGACGCCGTACTTCGTGTGGGCGGCCTGCGCCATGGGGGCGACGGACCGGATGTACGCGCGCTGGCTCGACGTGTCGACGCCGTTGGCGGCGTACGCGTTGGTGTCGAGCTGCACCTGGCTCAGGGGAAGGGCGATGCCGAAGGCACCGACCACGAGGGCGGCGGCGGTCGCAAGGACCGCCGAACGGGGGAACTGCTGGGGCGGCCTCATGGGGACCTCCTCTCGCCGCGAACACGCCTCGTCGTGCGCATGCGGCTCGGGGAAGGTCGAGGCGGTTCATGCATGCGCTGAGGCTGAACCTAGGAACGGGGGGCGCCACGGGCCAGCGATTCAGCCAATTCTTCGCGAAAGCGCGTCAAGGCTCGATCGAGGGTTGAGAGTCGGGTCGCGTGTCCCACACCTCGATCCGGGGGTGGCGACCCGTCACCGTGTGCGAGACGATCACTCATCGGTCGAACCACCGGCCGCACAGTCGAGGAGCTGCCCGTGGCGGAACACCGCCTGGCCGACCAGCAGGCTGCTTACCGGTGGGTCGTGCTCGCCGTCACCTTCGCCGTGAACGCCACGATCCAGCTGATCTGGGTGTCGTACGCCTCGGTCACCCTGGACGCCCAGCGCTTCTTCGGCGTCGGCACGACCGCGATCGGCGCGTTCTCGATGATCTTCATGGCGGCATTCCTGCCGCTGTCGCTGCCCGCGTCGTGGCTCATCGACCGGGTCGGCGTACGCCGGGCCGTCGGCGCCGCGGCCGCCGCCACCGCCGCCGGAGCGCTGCTCCGCGGCCTGGCCGGGGACGCGTACGCGGCCGCCCTCCTCGCCACCCTCCCTCCAGCCATCGCCCAACCGGTCATCATGAACGCGTGGACCGCGACCGTGCACCCGTGGTTCGCGCCGCGCCACCGGACGACAGCCGTCAGCGTGGTCACGCTGGCGGGACTGATCGGCACGGTCGTGCTCGTCGCGACGCCGATGCTGCTGGAAACGATGACTCTGGGCGCGATCCAGCTCGTCCACGGAGCCGCCGCCCTCGCCTCCGCCGCCGCTTTCCTGGCGCTGATGCGTGACCGACCCTCGGGCGGGCCGGCGTACGCGGACGACGCGGAGATGCACGCCGCGCGTCTCGGCACGGCCTTCCGCGAGACTCTCGCGTTGACCGGCCGTCGTCCGATGCCGATGCTGCTGGTCATGACGTTCGTGGCCTATGGCACGTTCAACGGGGTGACCACCTGGGTCGAACCGATCGTGGCCACCGCCGGCCTCGACGCGGCGGGGGCCGGCCTGTTCGGGGCACTGATGCTGCTGGGGGGTCTGGTGGGCGCCGTGGTCGTGTCCGCGATCTGCGACCGCACCGGGCGACGCGAGCCGGCCCTCGTGACCTGCATGGCCCTGTCGGCCCTCGCGCTGGTGGTGGTCTCGGTGGCGCGGACTCCGGTCGTGGAGCTCGTCGGCGGGGTGGTGCTGGGGTTCTTCCTCATCAGTTGCCTGCCGGTCGCCGTCGAATATCGACCGAGATCGCCCACCCCACGTCACCGGCGATGGCCAACGGCCTGGTGCAGCTGTGCGGACAGGCGTCGGTCGTGCTCGTGCTCGCCAGCGGTGCGATCGGCGAGTCGCTCGGGACGTTCCGCCCCGTGCTGTACGCGGGAGCGGCGTACCTCGCGCTCTGCGCGGTGGCCGGGTCCCTGCTTCGTCGGGGCCGGCAGGCGGCGGCCCGGTGAGTGTCGAGCGGCCGGCCGACTGGACCGGGATCGAACGGTACCAGCTGCCCGAGTTCGTCCGCGGCATCGTCGGCGACGCTCCGAAGGCGGTGTGGCACAACGGGATCGGCGGCGTCACGTACGCCCTCCCCGGCGCCTTCTGCAAGATCGGCCCGCCCCACCCCGAGTGGGATCCGATCGGGGAGGGCGCGCGCATGGCCTGGGTGGCCCGCCGGCTGTCGGCGCCTGAGGTGCTGTCGGCCGGCGTGCGGGACGGCGTGGGCTGGCTCCACACCGCCGCGCTGCCGGGCCGGTCGGCCATCGAGCTGCCTGCCGAGGTGGCCGTTCCGGCGCTGGGTCGGGCGCTGCGAGCTTTCCACGACGCGCTCCGGATCGCGGACTGCCCGTGGACCAGGGCTGCCGAGGACCGGCTGGCCGCTGTGTCGGGGGGCCACGACCTGGGTACGCCGCCTCCCGTCGACCGGCTCGTCGTCTGCCACGGTGATCCGTGCAACCCGAACTTCCTGCTCGACGACCGCGGCGCCTGCACGGGCTATGTGGACCTCGCGCGCGTCGGCGTCGCCGACCGCTGGGCCGACCTGGCACAGGCGGTGCTGAGCCTGGGGTGGAACTTCGGCCCCGGCCACGAGGGGGCGTTCCTGGAGGCGTACGGGGTGGGGCGGGACGCGCGCCTCGGGTGGTACCAGCGACTCTGGCAGGCGGAATAGCGGCCTGCGAACGCAGAAGCGGCCGGGACGGGTGTCCGTTCCGGCCGCTCCGCGATGGGCGTCAGCTGCGGCGGCGTCCCAGGAGCAGCGAGGCCGCTCCGGCCAGGAGTCCACCGAGCGCCAGTGCCGGGGTCAGGCTGTCGTCCACACCGGTGTCAGCCAGACCGCCACCCGGAGCGGGCTGGGTCGGCGCAGGCCCGGTCGGAACCACCGTCGGGGTCGGCGTCGGCGTCGGCTTCGGCGTGACTCTCACCGACGCCTCGTCGTCGTTGTCCGTCGGCGACGCCGAGGTGTTCGTCGACGTCGTCGGGGGC
This sequence comes from Mariniluteicoccus flavus, assembly GCF_054776655.1. NCBI lineage: Bacteria > Bacillati > Actinomycetota > Actinomycetes > Propionibacteriales > Propionibacteriaceae > Mariniluteicoccus > Mariniluteicoccus flavus. The sequence continues at coordinate 48,012 of NZ_BAAHBN010000008.1, forward strand.
GTACCCAGCGGGTTGGTCTCCGGCGAGTCGTTCGGTGCCGGCTTCACGTACGCGACGTTCTTCGCCGTTCCCGTGAAGCCGTCGGCCAGCTTCGCCGTCACCGAGATCGGCCCGGCTGTCGCCTTCGGCGCCAGCGCGGATCCGTTGGTGCAGGTCAGCGCCGCCACGTCACAGGTGTAGCCCGGACCGGACATCGCGGTGATGGTCAGGCCCGGCGGCGGGACCTCGACGACCGACAAGCCCGCGGCGGCCTGCGTGTCACCCGAGTTCGACGGCGTCAGCGTCCACGTGACCGTCGACCCCGCGGTCGTCGTCGCCGGCGACGTGAGCGCCTTGTTCAACACCAGGTTCATCGGCAGGTTGCCGTTTCCGTCGCCGCCGCCCTCGAAATAGCGCACGGCGTCGCTGCGTTCCCGAGGTCGGCACCGTCCGCCGTGGTGTTGGCGGTGTTGGAATACACCTGACCATCCGGGGCGGACGCGTCGACCCGCGTGATGAGGTGGACGACGTTGTAGCTCCCCCTGGCGAGCTTCGGCGCTGTGAGCGTGAAGGAGGCCAGCTTGCCGTCCTGGAGGTTCTGCACCACGGCGTAGGTGCTCGGGTCGGCGTCCTGATAGTCGGGCCAGGTGCCGAGGTCGTTCAGCCTGGTGGTCGTCTTCAATCGCGGCGCCTGCACGAGCGTCATCGGCGGCGAGAAGGTGTCGGTGACGACGAGGTTGAGGTAGTCGGTCTCCAGACCGTTCCTGCCGGCGGGAATGTAGACATACCACTCCACCGTGCCGTCGGGATTGATCACGCCGTTCTTGTAGTAGGTGACCTGCGAGAACGGTTCAGCCGGGCGCGGCGACCACGTGTACGGATCGGCCTCGTCGGTGTCGGAGAACCGCACCGTGACCGGCGCCCCCTGCTTCACATCCGTTTGCCGCGCCAACGCACGCAGGCTGCCCCGGAGGTTGCCGGGGTTGGTTTCGACATAGTCGGTGGAGGTGCAGGTGATGACACCGGACCCCGAGGTCCCGCCGGCATTGGCGACGCAGTTGGCGATGGTCCTGCTGGGTGTGTCCGTCGAATCGATGGTGAACGGTGCGGTGAACGGCTCCAGGTGAGCATCCCAGGCCAGCGCGAACGTGTCTCCCGACGGTGCCACGCCCGGTGATTGGGAGACCGCGCGCATCAACGCCGACTGAGCGGCCCACGCCGCCCAGGTCCCGGTCACGTGGACGAACGTGAGTCAAGCAGCATTGGTCAGACATTGAAACCCGATTGGGACGGGTGATCCAGATATCGCCCGCGCGGGTGACGTCATCACTTCGAGAAACGCAGAAAAGGCCCCGTCGGGCCTTCTCGACGGAGCCGTTTCCCCTAGCCAGAGCGAATGACGGGAATCGAACCCGCGTATTCAGCTTGGGAAGCTGATGTTCTACCATTGAACTACATTCGCACGACCCGTACGCCGGGTCGGTGACCCAGTGTAGCCGAACCGCCACGGGTCAGCCACAGCACAGGCCACGGGACAGCGTACGCCACCCCGAGACCACAATCACAGCGGATACCCTCTCGGCGACATGCGCCAGTGACTAGCGTGGACACCGAATCCTGCTGGCCCGTCGAGGGAGACCGCCCATGTCCAACCGCATCAAGCATCCCGCCTTCCAGTCCAAGGTGATGTCGGCCCACGACGCCGCCGCCCTGATCCGGCCGGGCATGAACGTCGGCATGAGCGGGTTCACCGGTGCCGGCTATCCGAAGGAGGTGCCGGTCGCGCTCGCCCAGCACATCCGGGAAGCGACGGCACGCGGCGAGTCGTTCCGGGTCGGCGTCTGGACCGGGGCATCGACCGCGCCCGAGCTCGACGGCGCACTGGCGGAGGCCGACGGCATCGAACTCCGACTTCCTTACCAGTCCGATCCCGTGACGCGGGCGAAGATCAACGCCGGCCAGATGGAATACATCGACCAACACCTGAGCCACGTCGCCCAGCAGGTGTGGGAGGGGTTCCTCGGCAAGCTCGACACCGCCCTCATCGAGGTCGCCGGCATCACGGAGGACGGCGAACTGATCCCCTCGTCCTCGGTCGGCAACAACAAGACGTGGATCGACTGCGCCGAGCAGGTCATCCTCGAGGTCAACGAGTGGCAGTCCGAGGACCTCTTCGGCATGCACGACATCTACTACGGCACCGCCCTGCCCCCCAACCGCAGGCCCGTGCAGATCACCAAGACCTCCGACCGCATCGGCCAGCCGACCTATCGCGTCGACCCCGCGAAGGTCGTCGCCGTCGTCGAGACCAACGACCCCGACCGCAACTCGCCCTTCAAGCCCATCGACGAGGACTCGAAGATGATCGCGGGCCACCTGCTGGACTTCCTCCAGCACGAGGTCACCATCGGCCGCCTGCCGAAGAACCTGCTGCCGCTGCAGTCCGGCGTCGGCAACATCGCCAACGCCGTGCTCGCAGGGCTCGCCGAGGGGCCGTTCGAGAACCTCACGTCCTACACCGAGGTGATCCAGGACGGCATGGTCCACCTCATCGACTCCGGCAAGCTCACCGTGGCCTCGGCGACGGCGTTCTCGCTGTCGCCCACGGCGGCCGAGCGCATGAACACCATGGCGGCCCACTATCGCGACAAGATCATCCTGCGCACGCAGGAGATCTCCAACCACCCCGAGGTCATCCGCCGCCTGGGCGTCATCTCGTGCAACGGGCTGATCGAGGCCGACATCTACGGTCACGTGAACTCGACCCACGTCATGGGCTCGAAGATCCAGAACGGCATCGGCGGCTCGGGCGACTTCACGCGCAACGCGTACATCTCGACCTTCGTGTCACCCTCGACCGCCAAGGGCGGCGCCATCTCGGCAATCGTGCCCATGGTTTCCCACGTCGACCACACCGAACACGACGTGCAGGTCATCATCACGGAGCAGGGCCTCGCCGACCTGCGGGGACTGGCACCCCGCAAGCGCGCCAAGGTCATCATCGAGAAGTGCGCCCACCCTGACTATCGCGACGCCCTGCTCGACTACACCGAGCGCGCGGCGAAGCTCGCCAACGGCCTCCAGACCCCCCACGACCTCGCGACCGCCCTGTCGTGGCACCAGAATTTCCTCACGAACGGAACCATGAAGGCCTGACCACCGGGACGAGCGACCGTGTCAGAATCACACCGCCCGCCACGCTGGGTCGCTCGTCCAAACGCGAGGTAAGGGCGTAATCTTCTCGGGTGACCAAACGAGGCCCCCGCTCGGGTGAAGACACACGCGGCCTGATTCTGACCGCCGCCCGCCAGCGCTTTGCTGAGGACGGCTATTCCGCCGTATCGCTGCGGGCCATCGCCCGCGACGCCGGCGTCGACCCCGCCCTGGTGCATCACTATTTTGCGGGAAAGGAGGATCTCTTCAATGCGGCAGTCAATGCGGCGGCCGCGCCGGGCGATCCCGTCAAGGTCGTTGACGCACTCTTGGCGACCCCCCGCGAACACATCGGGCGCGCCGCCCTGCGCTCGTATCTCACCGCGTGGGAGGACCCTGCGGGCGTCGAGCGCTATCTCGCGATCGTCCGCGCCTCCACGTCGACCGACGGGGCCGAAGCCGCATCGCAGTACCTCGGCGGCACGATCTTGGCCGACCTCACCGAGCGCCTGGGCGCCGACCAACCCGAGCGTCGCGCCGCGACGGCAGCGACGATCCTGATGGGCGTCGGTTTCATGCGCCACGTCGTACGCCGCCCCGGCATCGTCGACGCGACCCTCGACGAGCTCCTCGACATGTTCGGGCCGGCCGTCGACGACGCGCTCGTGGGCGCCCTCCCCGCTGCCTGACCCCAGCCCGTCGGGCCAGCATCACCCGGCAGACTGGGCCCATGGTGAAGCGATTCCTGCGCGCGATCGGCTCGTTGGTGCGGCCACGCCCGCGCCCCCGGACCGATACCGCGCGTACGCCCGCCCCTCCCGCCGCCGGCTATCCCGGCGACTTCCGCGGCCGCCCCCCGATCGAGTACGCGCCGGTCGAGGGGAAGCTGCCGGACCCCGGCGAGATCGTGTGGGCGTGGGTGCCGTACGAGGAGGACCACACGCGCGGCAAGGAGCGCCCGGTGCTGCTCATCGGCCGCGACGACCCGTGGCTGCTCGCCGTGCCCCTCACCAGCAAGGACCATGACCGCGACCGCGACCAGGAGGCGTCGCAGGGCCGGTTCTGGATCGACGTCGGCACCGGCGCCTGGGACCGCTCCGGCCGACCGAGCGAGGCCCGCACCAACCGCGTGATCCGCGTCGAGCCGGGCGCGGTCCGCCGGGCCGGCGTACGGCTGGACCGCCGGCGCTTCGACGCCGTGGCCGGTGAGATCCGCCAACATCTGACCTGACCGCGCGTCGGAACCGGCGGCGATCGGCCCGACACGGTAGAGTCGGTGTCTCTGCGGGCGTAGTTCAATAGAAGAACGTCACCCTTCCCGGGTGAAGACGCGAGTGCGATCCTTGCCGCCCGCTCCACTCACCAGCCGTGCGGAGTGCGCCATCAGGGCTCCCCCTGACCGCCCCCTCAACCCCGCCCCGGCCCCCTGACATGGGCCCCGTCCGCGTCCTACGGTGGATTCATGAGCACTCCCGAACCCCTCGACGTCGGACCGGCGGCCGGCGGCGACCTGCGCGCCAGTGATGCCGACCGCAACCAGGTGATCGACCTGCTCTCGGCCGCGTACGCGGAGGGGAGACTGACCGCCGACGAGCACGGCGACCGCGTCTCCATGGCCACGCGCGCGCGGACGTTCGACGACCTCGTCCCCCTGACGCGCGACCTGGTGCCGATCGGCGTCCCCCTTCCGGCGGCGACGACCCCGACCGCGACCCACGCGCCGGTCCCGGCCACCCAGGCGCCCCGGATGAACCGGGTCGCCACCCGGCCCCTCACCCTGGTCGGCGTCCTGGGCGGCGCGAGCCGCAAGGGCCACTGGCGAGTGCCGAGCGAGATCACCGCGTACTCGCTCATGGGCGGCGTCGAGCTCGACCTCACCGACGCCGAGTTCACCTCCGACACCGTCACGATCACGTCGTACGCCTGCATGGGCGGCATGGAGATCAAAGTTCCGGCCGGCGTCGACGTGCGCGACGAGACGATCGGCATCCTCGGGGGCTCCGAGGTCAAGCACATCGTCAACGGACCCGGGCCGGTCATCGTGCTCAAGGGCATCGCCATGATGGGCGGCGTCGAGATCACCGGTCCAGGCAAGCAGCTGGCCCGGGAACGCCGCCGCGAGCAACGGCGGCTGCAGCGCGGGCGCTGACCTCCGGCTTCGACTCGCTGCGCTCGCTCAGCCAACGCCGACCTGCGGCTTCGACTCGCTGCGCTCGCTCAGCCAACGCTGACCTGCGGCTTCGACTCGCTGCGCTCGCTCAGCCATCGGTTCGACTCGCTGCGCTCGCTCAGCCAACGCCGAGGTTCGCCCCCTGCGTACGCTGGGCCCATGCCTGACGCGCACGACGCCCTGTTCGCCCCACCCGGCGTCGCCTGGCGACCGATCTCCCCGCGCTGGCGCGACCTCAAACGCGTGAGCACGCCGCTGTCGTGGCTCATCGTGTTCGCCATCCCCGCAGTCACGCTCTGGCTGATCACGGCCGACTGGCGCTGGACCGCCCCCTTCGTCGTGGCCGGCCTCGCCCTCGCGGTCTGGCGATGCCTCGCGATGGGCGCGCTCTGGCGGTCCTGGGGGTACGCCGAGCTCGACGACGACCTGTGGGTCACCCGCGGGGTCATGTTCCGTCGGCTGACCGCCGTGCCCTACGGCCGCATGCAGGTCGTCGAGGTCGAGTCGGGACCCCTCGAGCGCGCGCTCGGGCTCGCCACCGTCAAGCTCGTCACGGCGTCGTCGTCGACCGACGCCACGATCCCGGGCCTGCCGCCGGACGAGGCCGCCGCGCTGCGCGACCGACTGACCGAGCGAGCCGAGACCCGGACGTCGGGCCTGTGAGCGAGCACCTGCCCGCGCCACCACCGGGTGGACTGGAGCCCCCGGGCCCACCCGGCCCACCCGGCCCATCCGGCCCGCCCGTCGCCAAGCAGACCGAGCGCCCCCACCCGCTGACGCCGCTCATCCGGGGCTGGGTGCTGCTGGTCGCCATCGCGATCGGCTTCGGCCGCGAGTTCCTGCCGAACCGCCAGTCGCGCGGCTCGCTTCCCGCCTGGGTGATCGTGGCCGGCATCATCGCCATCGCGGTCCTCGCCGCCCTGGCCTCGCTGGTGACCTGGTGGACGACCCGCTTCGTCATCGACGACGACGAGCTGCGCATCGAGACCGGCCTGCTCAACCGCTCCTCCAAGCGCATCGGCTTTCGCCGCGTGCAGTCGATCGACGTCATCCAGCCGCTCGCGGCGCGCATCTTCGGCCTCTGCGAGCTGCGCATCGAGGCCGGGGCCGGCGAGTCGGGGCTCACGCTGCGCTACCTCTCGCGCGCCAAGGCGTACGCCATCCGCGACTATCTCCTCCAACGGGCCCACGGCGTCGCGATCACCCGCGCCGAGTCGGAGGCCGGACCGCAGGCGTCGGCGTACGACGACCTCGCCGCCCACGACGAGATCCTCGTGCGTCTCACGCCGCAGCAGCTGATCCTGGGCCTGCTCACCTCGAGCGAGTTCCTGTGGTCGGCCGGGTTCCTCGCGGCCGCGCTCACCGCCTCGATCTGGTGGGACCAGGTGCTCGTCGCGGCCGGCGGTCTGATCCCGCTCGTGATCGGCGTGGTCACCCTGGTCAGCCGGCGGGTGATCGCGCAATACAACTACACGCTGGCGCGCACCGGTCGCGGACTGCGCATCACCCGCGGGCTGACCAACCTCACGAGCCAGTCCATCCCGGTCGACCGGGTGCAGGGCGTACGCATCCACCAGTCGTGGCTCTGGCGCGCCCTCGGGTTCCACCGGGTCGACATCGACGTGCTCGGCTACCAGGGCAACGACGACACCGACAACAGCTCGGCCGCGTCCAGCATGCTGTTCCCGGTCGCAAGCGCCGACCAGGTCCGCATCGCTCTGGCCCAGCTCCTCCCCGGCGTCGACACCGAGGCGATCTTCCTGCTCCAGGCGCCCGGCCGCGCCCGCTGGGTCGCGCCGATCGGCTGGTCGGCGCTGCGCCACGGCTTCGACGACCGCGTCCTCATCGCCGACTCCGGCCGCCTCGGCCACCAGCGCCTGATCGTGCCCCACGCGAAGACCCAGTCCGTACGCCTGGTCCAGGGCCCGATCCAGCGCCGGCTCCGCCTCGCCGACGTGTACGTCGACACGACCAACGGACCCGTACGCCTCCTCGCGGAACACCTGGACGCCGGAGTCGCGCGCGCTCTGATGGACGGACAGCTGCCGAGGGCCGCGTACGCACGGCGCCTCGAGGGCGATATCCTGCCGCAATGAACGACACCGTGGTCCTTGGCATCGACATCGGCGGCTCCGGCATCAAGGGGGCTCCGGTCGACCTCACGAAGGGCGACTTCGCGGCCGATCGCCTCCGCATCGACACCCCCTCCAAGTCGACCCCGAAGAACGTCGCGAAGGTCGTCAAGCAGATCGTCGAGCACTTCGGCGAGCTCTCGGCGACCGGCCCGATCGGCATCACGATCCCGGCGGTCGTGACCCACGGGCGTACGCGGTCGGCCGCCAACATCGACAAGTCGTGGATCGACTGCGAGGCCGAGAAGGTGTTCGAGGACGCGCTCGGCCGCGACGTCATGCTGGTCAACGACGCCGACGCCGCCGGCATGTGCGAGGTGAAATACGGAGCCGCGAAGGATCATCCGGGTCTGGTGCTGATGACCACGCTCGGCACCGGCATCGGCTCGGCGCTGATCTACAAGGGCGTGCTCGTGCCGAACTCCGAGCTCGGCCACCTCGAGATCGACGGCCACGACGCCGAGACCCAGGCGAGCTCGGGCGTGAAGGACAAGCTCGGCCTGTCCTACAAGGAGTGGGTGCCGCGCCTGCAGCGCTATTACGAGACGGTCGAGAAGCTGCTGTGGCCCGACCTGATCGTCGTCGGCGGCGGCGTGAGCAAGGACTCCGACAAATACCTGCCCCAGTTGAAGCTGAACGCGCCGATCATCCCGGCGGTCCACCGCAACAAAGCCGGCATCATCGGCGCGGCCTGGCTGGCGGAGGATCGTGCGGCGACGAGCACGTACGCGGGAACGGGGCTCGACCCCACGATCTGAGTCGGCGCGCGTGATCTGCGCCTCAATTCCTGACGAAACGGTAATCAGCCCCCGGCGTGACCCTTAGGATGTGCGCAGCGCCGCCGGGGTCGTCTTCTCCGTGGCGCGTGCCCAGACACCTGACCAGGGACGAGAGCCATGAGCACCAGCGTCGACAACGACAACGAGCTGTACCCCACGAATCCCCACGGACACGACATCCGCGGCGACCAGCCCCACCCGGCGAAGCCGAAGAAGGACCGCACCCACTTCCTCTACATCGCCGTGATCGCCGCCGTCGTCCTCGGCGTGATCTTCGGCCTCGTCGCCCCCCAGGCGGCCCAGGCCTGGAAGCCCGTCGGCGACGGCTTCGTGAACCTGATCAAGATGATCATCGCCCCGGTCATCTTCTGCACCATCGTGCTCGGCATCGGCTCGATCGCCAAGGCCGCGACAGTCGGCAAGGTGGGCGGCCTCGCCCTCGCGTACTTCATCGCGATGTCGACGTTCGCGCTGGCCATCGGCCTCGTCGTCGGCAACCTCGTCCACCCGGGCGAGGGCCTGGCGCCGAAGCCCTACACGCCGTCGAAGGGCGGCGCGGCGAACTCGACGGTCGACTTCATCCTCCACATCATCCCGCCGTCCATCCCGGTGCTGCCGACGCTGTTCGTCGCGCTGCTCGTGGGCTTCGCCATCCAGTCGATGGGTGAGCGCGGCAAGCCGATCCTCGAGTTCGTCGGCCACCTCCAGGCCGTGGTGTTCCGCATCCTCACGATGATCATGTGGGTCGCACCGCTGGGCGCGTTCGGCGCCATCGCGGCGGTCGTGGGCGCGACCGGCTGGGCCGCGGTGTCGGCGATGCTGGTGCTGATGGGCGGCTTCTATGCGACCTGCATCCTGTTCATCGTCGTCATCCTCGGCGGCCTGCTGAAGATGGTGACGGGGCTGAACATCTTCAAGCTGCTGCGCTACCTCGGCAAGGAATACCTGCTGATCTTCTCGACGTCGTCGTCCGAGACCGCGCTCCCGCGCCTCATCGCGAAGATGGAGCACGCGGGCGTCGGCAAGTCGGTCGTCGGCATCACCGTCCCCACCGGCTATTCGTTCAACCTCGACGGCACCGCGATCTATCTGACGATGTCGGCGCTGTTCGTGTCGAACGCCATGAAGATGCCGATGAGCATCAGCCAGCAGATCGGCCTGCTGCTGTTCATGATCATCGCCTCGAAGGGCGCGGCGGGCGTCACGGGCGCCGGTCTGGCGACGCTCGCGGCCGGCCTCCAGGCCCACAAGCCCGCTCTGCTGGGCGGCATGGGCGTCATCGTCGGCATCGACAAGTTCATGTCGGAGGCCCGCGCCCTGACGAACTTCACGGGCAACGCGGTGGCGACGCTGCTCATCGGCAAGTGGGTCGGGGAGTTCGACCGCGAGCGCGCCAATGACGTGCTGGACAAGAAGATCCCGTTCGACGAGACGACGATGCAGGCCCACTGACCCAACTTGTGCACCCGGGTGCGCAGGTTGGGTCGACACGCCGGGCCAATCACCCAACTTGCGCACACGCAACGACCGGCCGACCCCGCGTACGCTCCCTCCCATGCATCGCATCTTCACCCCGAGCTTCGCGTCGGTCTATCCCCACTACGTCACGAAGGTGGAGAGGAAAGGGCGCACGGTCGAGGAGCTCCACACGGTCATCGCGTGGCTCACCGGCTTCGACGAGGCGACGCTGCAGCAGCACCTGGCCGACGAGACCACGTTCGAGGGCTTCTTCTCGGCGGCGCGGATGAACCCCGGCGCGGCCCTGATCACCGGCTCGGTCTGCGGCGTACGCGTCCAGGACGTCGAGGACCCGCTGATGCAGAAGATCCGTTATCTCGACAAGCTCGTCGACGAGCTCGCGAAGGGCCGGCCGATGGAGAAGATCCTGCGTACCTGACAGAACATGTCTGCACGCTGCCGTGAGTACGCGGCAGCGTGCAGACACCTATCGGTACGCCTCAGCCCAGGTTGACCTTGGCACCCTTGGAGAAGAAGCCGTCCTTCAGGACGGCCTGCACAGGCTTCACGTCCTCCGGGACGTCGATGTAGACGATCCCCTTGAGCGTGTTGCCGGGGTTGATCGCCTCCAAGAACATGGCGCCATCCACGAGCCAGGTCTCGCTCGACGACTTATATTCGGCTCCGTTCGCGTCCAGAATCTTGATGTCGTCGTCCGACAGGCGGACCTGGCGCTTGCCGACGTTCTTCGCGGTCACCTTCAGCTGGCAGAACTTGCCCTGCGGCTCGATCTTCTGGAGCGGATCCGACACCTTCACGCCGCAGGCGAAGGACGTCACGGTGAACTGGATGTCGGAGCCCTGCACCGGCGTGTTGAGACCCACCGCGGCATCAGCCGGCTTCTTGGCCGGGGCCTGCGTGGCAGGAGCGGCAGGGGCCGGCGGCGCTGCCGGCGCCGGCGCCTGCGTCGCGGCCGGAGCCTGCGTCGCCGCCGGAGCCGGGGCCTGCGTCGCGGCCGGAGCCTGCGTACCACCGGCGGGCACCGCCGCAGGCGCCTGCGACGCGGCCGCCGGCTGACTCGCCGCCACCGGACTCGCCGATGCCGCCGGTGCCGCCCCCTCCGACCCCCCGCCACATCGACCCAGCAGCGACATGCCGACGATCCCCACGATCACCCAGAACCACCACTTCTTCGTCAGCGGCTTCTTCTGCTGCGGCGGCGGGCCCTGCGGCGCCATCTGCGGGGGGTACGCGGCGTACGCGGGGTTGCCCTGTTGGGGCTGGCCGAAGTTCTGGCCGGGCTGCTGCGGGGGCTGGTGCTGGGACATGCTGACTCCTGATGGTCGGCCGCCGGGTCCGGCGGGTACGACATGATGAGGGAATGATCATCACCGGACTCGTCCTCGCCGCTGCTGCGGCCGCCTTCCACGTCTTCATCTTCGCACTCGAGTCCCTCAAGTGGACCGAACCCGCGACCCGCAAGATCTTCGGCGTCGCCAGCGAGGCGGATGCTGTCACGATGAAGCAGCTGGCGTTCAACCAGGGCTTCTACAACCTGTTCCTCGCGCTCACGGCGCTGCTCGGCGTGGGCCTGGTCATCCTGGGCGCCGTCACGGTCGGCCTGACCCTCGTCTTCGCCGGCACCGGCATGATGCTCGCCGCTGCCCTCGTGCTGATCCTCTCCGACCGCTCCAAGGCGCGCGCCGCGATCATGCAGGGCACGCTTCCGCTGCTGGCCGTCGTCGTCACCGCGATCGGCGTCGCACTGAACTGAGCCGACCCATCGGGGGGTGACAGCGCCTCGCTCAGCCGCCACACTCGTGTGCATGGCTGAGTGGGTGCTGCACGTCGACATGGATCAGTTCATCGCAGCCGTCGAGGTGCTGCGCAGGCCCGAGCTGGCGGGTCTCCCCGTAATCGTCGGCGGGCGGGGAGATCCGACAGAGCGCGCGGTGGTCTCGACCGCGTCCTACGAAGCGCGCGCGTTCGGGATCGGCTCGGGGATGCCGCTCAAGATCGCTGCTCGCAAGGCCCCGGAGGGAGCGGTGTTCCTGCCCGTGGATCACGAGGCGTACGAGGCGGCGTCGCACGTCACATGCGTTCCGGCGCCTCGATCCCCAGCAGGCCCAGGCCCGCGCCCAGCACGTCGCGCGTCGCCGCGACCAGCCCGAGGCGAGAGGTCAGCACGTCGCCCTCCGACCGCAACACCGGGCACTGCTCGTAGAACGACGAGAACGCCGTCGCGACCTCGAAGAGGTAGGCGCACAGCTTGTGGGGCTGCAGGTTCTCGGCGAGCTCGGCGACGACCTCCCCATAGCGCGACAGCGCCATCGCGAGCGTCTGCTCGGCCGGCTCGTCGAGCACGGCGATCGGGCCCACGGCCGGGGCCGGCTCCAAAGCCTCGGCGTTGCGGAGCACCTGGCAGCAGCGCGCGTGGGCGTACTGCAGGTAGGGGCCGGTGTCGCCGGTCGTCCGGCTCATGCGCTCGGCGTCGAACACATAGTCCTTCTGCAGCCCCGACGACAGGTCGGCGTACTTGATCGCCGCCAGCGCGATCTCCGGCGCCGCGGCCTCCTCGGCCGCGTCCAGCAGGTCGACCAGCAGCGCCGCCGAGCCGTCGCGCGACTTCAGCGGGCGGTTGTCGTCGCCGAGGACCATGCCATAGCCGACGTGCTCGGCCGAGACCGTGTCGGGCAGCCAGCCGGCGCGGCGCGCGGCGCCGAACACGAGCTTGAAGTGGCCGCCCTGGCGGGCGTCGGTCACATAGATCATGCGGTCGGCGCCGATCTCGCGCACGCGGCGGCGTACGGCGGCGAGGTCGGTGGTGCCGTAGCCGTAGCCGCCGTCGCGCTTGCGGACGATCAGCGGGGCCTCGAAGCCCTCGACGAAGACCACGAGCGCGCCGTCGTCGATGACGCCGACGCCCGACTCCTCGAGCTCGGCGCACACGCTGGCGAGGTCGGCGTTGTAGGTCGACTCCCCGGCGAGGTCGGCGTCGGTGAGCTTGACGTTCAACCGTGCGTACGCGGCGTTGAAGCCCGCCTTGGACACGTCCATCAGCTGGTGCCAGATCGCGAGCGACTCCTCGTCACCGCCCTGGAAGATCGAGACGCGGGCCCGGGCGCGGGCGGCGAACTCCTCGTCGTCCTTGAAGTGCTGGTTCGCGCGCTTGTAGAGGGCGTCGGCCTCGGCGAGCGTGAGGGTGGAGGCGTCGAGGCCCTCGTCGAGGATCTGCTCGATGAGCATGCCGAACTGGCGGCCCCAGTCGCCGATGTGGTTCTGGGGCACGACGGTGTGGCCGACGGCGGTCAGGACGCGGTTGAAACAGTCGCCGATGATGGTCGTACGCAGGTGGCCGACGTGCATCTGCTTCGCCACGTTCGGGGCCGAATAGTCGATGACGACGGTCTTCGGCTCGGCGGCGGGGACGACGCCGTGGCGGGGGTCGTCCAGCACCGACTGGGCCGTGCGGGCGAGCACGTCGTTGCGGAGCCGGAAGTTGATGAACCCCGGGCCCGCGACCTCGAGCGGCTCGCACAGGTCGGCGACGTCGAGCTCGTCGACGATGCGCTGGGCCACCTCGCGGGGCGGCCTGCCCTCCTGCTTCGCCAGACGCAGGGCCACGTTGGACTGGAAGTGGCCGAACTGGGGCTTGGTGGCGGCGCGCAGCTCGGGGTCGGCGCCGGCGACGGCGAGGACCCGGGCGGCGAGCTCGGAGGGCAGTGAAGACATGTGACCCATTCTTCCACGGGTCCCGCGTACGCCCGGCCGCATTTCGTCTCGTGCCGACCCCCGCCGAGGGAACAAACCGACCATGCGGTTTGCTGTCATGGAGGAAGACCCGTTCGACCACTGAGGAGTGACCATGACGCAGGTTCCCACCATCACCCTGAACGACGGCACCACCATCCCCCAGCTCGGCTTCGGCGTGTGGCAGGTCTCCGGCGACGACATCGTCGACGCCGTGAGCACCGCCCTGGAGGTCGGCTACCGCCACATCGACACCGCCGCCATCTACGGCAACGAGGAGGGCGTCGGCGAGGCCATCAAGAAGTCCGGCATCGCCCGCGACGAGCTCTTCGTCACCACCAAGCTGTGGAACAACCGCCACGACGACGCGAAGGCCGCGCTCACCGAGTCGCTCGGCAAGCTCGGCCTCGACCACGTCGACCTCTATCTCACCCACTGGCCGGTGCCGCAGCAGGACAAGTACCTCGAGGCGTGGCTGTCGATGGAGAAGCTGCAGGCCGAGGGCCTGACGCGCTCGATCGGCGTGTCGAACCACCAGAAGGACCACCTCGAGAAGGTCCTCGACCAGGCCACCGTCACCCCCGCGGTGAACCAGATCGAGATCCACCCGACGTTCGCGCAGCGCGAGCTGGTGGCGTTCAACGACTCCCACGGCATCCGCACCGAGGCGTGGAGCCCGCTCGGCCAGGCGCAGGACCTCGAGTCCGACGAGGTCACCTCGATCGCCGAGGCCGTGGGGCGTACGCCGGGCCAGGTCGTGCTGCGCTGGCACATCCAGCGCGGGCTGATCGTGTTCCCGAAGTCGGTGACGCCGGAGCGCATCCGCTCGAACTTCGCCATCTTCGACTTCGAGCTGTCGGCCGACCAGATGAAGGCCATCGACGGGCTGGACGCGGGCAACCGCATCGGGGCGGACCCGGACACGATGAACAACGTGTGACGTGTGACGCTCCCGTGTGACGTGTGAAAAGTGCACACGTGCGCGCAGAACGCTGCCTGGGTCGGAGTCGGCTCGGCGTGTCTGGCGCACGTGTGCACTTTGCGCGTTCTGGGCGCGGCGGCCGACGCCCCGTACGCTGGCCCTCGACATGACGACATCTCTCCTCCTCCTCGCCCTCACGATCGCGCTGATCCTCGCCAACGGGTTCTTCGTCGCCGCCGAGTTCGCGCTCGTGACGGTTGACCGCACCGCTGTACGCCGGGCCGCTGACGGCGGTGACGCCAGCGCAGAGTCGGTCGGCAAGGCGCTCAAGACGCTGTCGACGCAGCTGTCGGGCTGCCAGCTCGGCATCACGGTGACCAGCCTGATCGTCGGCTACATCGCCGAGCCGGCCATCGCCGAGCTGCTCCGCCCGGGGTTGGCCGCCGCCGGACTGCCCGAGGCCACGTCGGTCGCCGTCGCGGTCACCGGCGCCTTCGTCATCGCCACGATCACCCAGATGGTCTTCGGCGAGCTCGTCCCCAAGAACTGGGCCATCGCCGAGCCGCTGCGCCTCGCGCGCTGGGTCGCGACGCCCCACCGCGCCCTCTCGGCCGCCACGAAGCCGCTCCTTGTCGCGTTCAACGGCGCGGCCAACGTGCTCGTCCGACTGCTCGGCGTCACGCCGCAGGAGGAGCTCGCGTCGGGGCGCTCGGTCCAGGAGCTCAGTGCGCTCGCCCAGCGCTCGGCCCGCGAGGGCACCATCGACCCCGACCTCGCCCACCACCAGCGAGCACAGGGTGATGCCGAGCTGGGCGCCGGCCATCATCAACGAGACCTGCGTCGAGCACGGGTTCTCGCGCTTCCCCGTGGTGGACGACGACGGCCACTGGGTCGGCTATGTGCACGTGAAGGACGCGCTGGCGTTGGGCGACGACCGCGCCGACGAGCCGTTGGCCGATGACGTGATCCGGCCGCTGGCGACCGTGCGGCGCGACGACCCGGTGCGGGACGTGCTGTCGCGCATGCAGAAGGTGGAGTCACACCTGGCCGTCGTCACCGACGAGGACGGCGAGGTCGTCGGCACCGCGATGCTCGAGGACGTGGTCGAGCTGATGATCGGCGAGGTGCGCGACGCGGGGCAGGAGACGCGGCGATAGGTGCGTTCGCGGGGCGATGGCGATTGCCGGTCGTTGATGACCGACGATCGTCATGTCCTCGACGAGGGGCGCGCGAATCCGTGACGATCGTCGGGGGTGTACCCACGACGATCTGCATGGTCGGCCAGCGGTGCCTCGGGCAGCCCTGCGCTGACCGCTCGGTTCGGGCATGATGGGGCCGTCGACGTCGACGCCCGACCCGGAGGAACCATGGCTCACCAGCAGCCCCTGCACCAGCTCGTCACCTCGGTGGCGGCCCCCACACTCGTGCTGTCCCGTCCGAGCGGCGACTTCGGCAGCGGTGACCTCTGGCCCGCCGGTGGCGAGGGCATCTATCACGCGGACCAGCGCGTGCTGGCGGTCGGCCGGCTGACGGTCGACGGCCGTCCCCCCGTCGCCCTGGCCCATCACGCGCGAGACGGCCACGCGGTGTTCAGCTCGCTGGCGCTGGTCGCGACCGAGAATCCGATGCAGGACCCGCAGCTGCGGATCGACCGGCGCCGCGTCGTCACGCCCGGGACGGTGCGCGAGGAGCTGACCGTCAGCTCGATGGCCGACGAGGAGTCGAGGTTCACCCTTGAGCTGCGCCTCGGCACCGACGGGGCGTCGATGAGTGAGGTGCGCGCGGGCGACGACCGCGAGTTGGTGCCCCATGACGCGCGGGAGATCGGCGGCGGGGTGCAGTGGACCCGGGGTGAGGCGACCTACCGGCTCGCGGGTCCCGGGGCGATCATCGACCTCGTCGACCCGACCATGATCACGCTGCGCTGGCTGGGAACGCTCGCGCCCCACGCGACGACGGAGCTGGCGTACAACCTCGAGTGCGACGACCCCGGTGGCGCGGTCGTCGCGGCGAGGGGTGAGGGGCTCGACGTCGCCGGTATCAGCGAGCGACTGGTCGAGGGCACCGACCCGGCCGTGCGCGAGGCCGCCGCCGACTGGCTGACCCAGTCGCTGCACGACCTCAACGGCCTGCGGATGGCGACCGCCGCCCGCCCCGACGACGCGTTCTTCGCCGCCGGTTCCCCCTGGTATCTCACCCTCTTCGGCCGCGACTCGCTGTGGACCGCGCGCTTCCTGGTCGGTGTCGACCTCGCCCACGCGGCCTCGACCCTGCGTACGCTGGCCGCGCTGCAGGGGACGAAGGACGATCCGGAGGCGGCCGAGCAGCCCGGCAAGATCATGCACGAGCTGCGGCGGGCGACCCTGGCGTACGGGTCGCTGCAGCTGCCGCCGCTCTATTTCGGCACAATCGACGCCACCGCGCTGTGGGTCTGTCTGCTGGTGGACGCCTGGCGGGCCGGGCTGCCGGAGGCGGAGGTGCGGGCGTTGCTGCCGAACCTGCGCGCGGCGCTCGCCTGGATCACCGGGCCGGCGGACGCGGACGGCGACGGGTTCGCCGAGTACATCGACACGACCGGCCACGGGCTCGCGAACCAGGGCTGGAAGGACTCCGCCGACGCGGTGAGGTTCCACGACGGGCGCCAGGCGGTCGGCCCGGTGGCGCTGTGCGAGGTGCAGGGGTACGCGTACGAGGCGGTGATGGGGGCGGCGGAGTTGCTGGACGCCCTCGGAGGGAACGACTCGAACGCTCTCCGAGCGAGCGAGGACCCCAACGCTCTCCGAGCGAGCGAGGACCCCCACGCTCTCCGAGCCAGCGCCAGCGAGACGAGGAGCGCCCTCCACGAGACCCAGACCCTCCGCGACTGGGCCCACCACCTCCGCGAGCGCTTCCATGATCAGTTCTGGGTCGGCGAGGGCGATGACCGGTTCGTCGCGCTGGCCCTCGACGGCGACAAGCGACCGGTCGACTCGGTGACCTCGAACATGGGCCACCTCATCGGCACCGGCATCCTGTCGCCCGACGAGGAGCGCCTGCTGGCGCGGCGGCTGGTCGCCGACGACATGGCGTCCCCGCTCGGCCTGCGGACGATGTCGGACCATGATCAGGGATATTCGCCCCTCAGCTACCACTGCGGCTCGGTGTGGCCCCACGACACCGCCGTGGTGATCATGGGCATGCTGCGGGCCGGGCTGACCGACGAGGCCGGCGTACTCGCCCGTGGGCTGTTGCGCGCCGCCCGCTCCTGGGACAACCGCCTGCCGGAGCTGTGGTCGGGCGAGGACGCGAAGGTGCCCTACCCGGCGGCGTGCCGTCCACAGGCGTGGTCGGCGGCGGCGGCCGTAGTGGCCGTGCGGGCCCTGTGACCGGCGCCTGAGCCCTCAGTGCAGCGCGTCCTCCACGCCCGTCTCGTGGCGGCCGAGGGTCGGCGTACGCCGGCTCAGCACGTCCCAGAACGTCTTGAGGTTCGCCGGCACCTCGCGCGCCCGGCCGATCGGATAGAAGTTCGTGCCCCGCTGGCTCGTGTCGCCGACGCCGACCGCCTCGACCCCGACCATGCGGCACGTCGCGATCGCGCGCGGCACGTGATAGTCCTGCGACACGATCGTCAGCCGGTCGACCCCGAAGATCTTCTGGGCCCGCACGCACGAGTCGTAGGTGTCGAAGCCCGCATAGTCGGCCACGACCTGGGTCGCCGGGACCCCCGCGCGGATGAGGTAGTTCCGCATGCCGTCCGGCTCGTTGTAGTGGTCCACCCCGTTGTCGCCAGACACCAGCAGGGCCCGCACCTTGCCGGCGCGGAACAGCTCGACGGCCAGGTCGAGGCGCCCCTTCAGGAACGGCGACGGCGTCCCGTCGGGATAGATCTGCGCGCCCAGGACCAGGGCCACGTCACCCTTCGCCACCGATTCCACCGTGTGCTGGCGGCCGGCCGCGTACGCCTGCACGACCAGCCACGGTACGCCGACCCCCGCGACCGCCAGCCCGGCCAGGGTCGCGGCCGCGACCACGAGCCGCCGACGCAGGGTCACCGTCGGTGCTCGAGGTAATAGTCGATCAAGGAACGCGTCGACGGGTCCTGCGCCGCGAGTGCGTCGGCGTCGCCTCCGACAGCCGGGGTGACCTCCTTGGCGAGCTGCTTGCCGAGCTCGACGCCCCACTGGTCGAACGAGTCGATGCCCCACACGACGCCCTGGGTGAAGGTGATGTGCTCATAGAGCGCGATCAGCTGGCCGAGCACCGACGGCGACAGCTCCGGCGCCATGATCGACGTCGTCGGGCGATTGCCGGCGAACACCCGCGCGGGCACGATCGCCTCGTCGGTGCCCTCGGCCCGCACCTCGTCGGCGGTCTTGCCGAACGCCAGCGCCTTGGTCTGGGCGAAGAAGTTCGCGAGGAACAGCTCGTGGACGTCCTGGTCGCCGTCGCGCGTCGGGTGGGCCGGGTTGGCCACGGCGATGAAGTCGGCCGGGATGAGCTGGGTGCCCTGGTGGATCAGCTGATAGAACGCGTGCTGGCCGTTGGTGCCGGGCTCGCCCCAGAAGACCTCGCCGGTGTCGGTCGTGACGGGGCTGCCGTCCCAGCGTACGGACTTGCCGTTGGATTCCATGGTCAACTGCTGGAGGTACGCGGGGAAGCGGTGGAGATATTGCGCGTACGGGAGGACGGCGTGCGTACGCGCCTGCCAGAAGTTGCCGTACCAGACGTTGAGCAGGCCCATCAGGGCGGGCACGTTCTGGTCGATCGGGGCGGCGCGGAAGTGCTCGTCCATGGCGTGGAAACCGGCGAGCAGCTCGCGGAAGCGCTCGGGACCGATGAAGATCGCGATGGCCGTGCCGATCACGGAATCGACCGAATAGCGGCCGCCGACCCAGTCCCAGAAGCCGAAGGCGTTGTCGGGGTCGATGCCGAACTCGGCGACCTTGTCGAGCGCGGTGGAGACAGCGACGAAGTGTTGGGCCACGGCACGCGACTCGGCGTCGTCGCCGCCGAGCGCGTTCTGCTCGCGGAGGCTGTCGAGCAGCCAGGCGCGGGCGGAGCGGGCGTTCGTCAGGGTCTCGAGCGTCGTGAACGTCTTCGAGGCGACGATGAACAGCGTGGTCTCGGGGTCGAGCCCGAACAGCTTCTCGGCGCAGTCGGTGGGGTCGATGTTGGAGATGAACCGGCACTCAAGACCCAGTTGGCCGTAGGGCTTCAGCGCCTCATAGACCATGACCGGACCAAGATCAGATCCACCGATGCCGATGTTGACCACGGTCTCGATGGCGCGGCCCGTGATGCCGGTCCACTGGCCCGAGCGAACCTGGTCGGCGAAGGCATACATCTTGTCGAGCTCGGCGTGGACGTCGGCGACGACGTCCTGGCCCTCGACCTCAAGCTCGGCGTCGCGCGGCAGGCGGAGCGCGGTGTGAAGCACCGAGCGGTTCTCGGTCACGTTGATGCGGTCGCCGCGGAACATGGCATCGCGGTGCTCGGGCAGCCCGACCTCGTGGGCCAGGCCGATGAGGGCGCCGGCGATGCGCGGGGTGAGGAAGTTCTTCGACAGGTCGACGTGGAGGTCGCCCGCGGTGAGGGTGAGGTGCTTGGCCCGGTCGGGGTCGACCTCGAACCACTGCCGCAGGTCGGGGGTGAAGTCACGGCGCAGGCGGGTGAGCTCCTGCCAGGCGGGGGTGGTGGTGGCATCGACGGGCTTCTGCATGGCCCCATGCTATGCGGGGCGTACGCGGTCTCGCGGCGGGGCTGCGGTGGCACGGTAGGTTCGGACCATGGTTCCAGACGACCCGATCGACCTCGCCGAGCGCCGAGTCCAGCGTGCCATGGCCGAGTCGACGATGTGGCAGCCGCTCACCGCCGGGGCCGAGTCGGAGTTCCGAGTCGACCTCGAGCGGCTCAGGTTCGCTCCCTCGTTCGCGAGGTTGGCCGAGGTGACGCAGGTCGTGACGCCGGGCGCCACCGACGGCGTCGTCCACAACCGGCTCACCCATTCGATCAAGGTCACCGCCCTTGCGCGCGCCATCGCCGTCGGGCTGCGCCAGCTCGCCTCGCCCGACGAGCTCGACCGCTGGGGCGGCCTCGACCACGTGGTCTGCCAGGCCGCGGCCGTCGCCCATGACCTTGGTCACCCGCCGTTCGGACACCTCGGGGAACGTACGCTGGATCGCGTCGCCCGCGAGCGCTTCGGGCTGACCGACGGCTTCGAGGGCAACGCCCAGACGTTCCGCATCATCACCGCACTCGAGGTCCACGGGCCGGGCGATGAGGGGCTGAACCTGACGGCGGCGGTGCGAGCCGGCGTACTCAAATATCCGTGGGGGCGCTTCCATGTCCCCTCGCCCCATCCGACGACCTGGGACGACCGACCGCGCGGGGCCGGTTCAGGGCCCGACGGCGAGGGGGCGGCGAAGTTCTCCGCGTACGTGCCTGATCTTGAAGAGATGATCATGGTACGCGACGCCTTCGGCCTCGCGCCCGGGCGGCAGACACTCGAGTGCGCGGTCATGGACCTGGCCGACGACATCGCGTACTCGCTGCACGACCTGGAGGACTTCCACCGCTCCGGCGTCCTGCAGTTCTCGCCGATCTCGGGCGAGTTCCGCGGCTGGCAGGAGGAGCGGGGGTCGCTGGCGGCGATCCCGGACCGCTATCTGGCCGGCGACCTGCGGCTGGCGGGCGTGGGGCTCGAGCGACTGCGGCGGAATCTGGAGTCGAAGGACCGCTGGATCTATGACGACGACGCGTTCGCCGACGCCGTGCAGACCGTGGGCGAGGAGTTCGTCGACGAGGTGCTCGCGCTCCCCTATGACGGTTCGCGTGCGGCCGAGCGGGCGATCTCTGGCTTCGTCGGCAAGTGGATCGACTACTTCACGTCATCGATCCGCCTGCTGGACGACCCGACGCCGCGGTCGCCGCTGGTGACGCTGCAGCCGGTGGCGTGGCACCAGATGCAGGTGTTGAAGTTCGTCCACCAGTTCTTCGTGCTGCACCGACCCGACCTCACGATGGTGCAGCGGGGCCAGTCGCTGGTGTTGCAGCAGCTCGTCGAGACCTTCGACGCGTGGCTGTCGGACCGATGGGACGCGGCTCGGGCGCCGCGGCGACTGCTGGACCTGGTGGCGCTGTCGCAGGAGGCGTACGCGGTGACGCGCGACCGGCATCCGGCGTGGCTGGACGGCCACACCGACGACGCGGACGTGGCGCGCATGGCTCGGGGCCGGGGGATCATCGACTTCGTGGCGGGACTGTCGGACGGGCAGGCGCTGCGGTATGCGACGAAGCTGGGGCCGAGCAGCTCGGGGCTGCTGTGGGCGTCGGGGGTGTAGGGGCTGGGCGTTCTGGGCTGGGCTCGGGGCTGGGCTCGGGGTGTGGAAAGTGCACAGGTGTGCGCAACACGCTGGGTGGAGCTCGGCTCGGGGTGTGGAAAGTGCACAGGTGTGCGCAACACGCTGGGTGGAGCTCGACTGAGGCCGCGAAAACTGCACACGTGGGCACATTTCGCACGTGCGCAACGCAAACAGGCCCCAACCTGAGGTTGGAGCCTGGGCATCGGGCGGGTCGTCGTCGACCCGTCGGATATGAGCGATCAGAAGTTGCGGGCGTACTGGCGCTGCGACACCATGATCAGTTCGTCGCGGAGAGCGGGGGTGGCGGCGTTGTTGATGGCCTTGTTGATGGCGCGGTTGGTGCGAGCGGCCTCACGACGCTGACGGAGGTTCTGCGCGAACGACATTCGGATCAATCCTTCTGGGAAGTTGGGCGAGCGGGCCCCGATTTCGCGTCGCCGGCCTTCTGCGCGGCAACATCTCCATGATAGACGGGGCTATACGCAATAATCCACCTAGATATGCGCTTCGTGAGTTAACTCACACGTGAGATGAGCCACATCGGTTGGCCCGGGAAGCCGTCATGTGTGCCCCTGCGCGCATTTCGCGGCCTCAGCCCAACTCGGCCGTGCGTGTTGCGCACACCTGCGCGCATTCCGCGGCCTCAGCCCAGCTCCAGCCAGCGTGTTGCGCACACCTGTGCACTTTCCACACCCCGAGCCCAGCTCCACCCAGCGTGTTGCGCACACCTGTGCACTTTCCACACCCCGAGCCCAGCTCCACCCAGCGTGTTGCGCACACCTGTGCACTTTCCACCCCCCGAGCCCAGCCCGGCCCCACCCCCACCCAGAAATGACCACGACCCCCGCCGTCATATGACAGGGCGGGGGCCGCGGAGATCGGGGTCAGCGAACGCTGATGTGCACGTGGTCGCGGTGGTTGGCCGTGGCCGAGCCACGATCGCTCATCGAGCGCCAGCCCTCCGACGCGCGCTGCGTCGTCCAGATCTGCTGGTTGAAGATGACCTCGGTCACGCCGAGCGAGCCGGCGTTGGCGCGGACATAGTTCGCGATGGCCTGGCCCGTCGAGATGTCGGAGACCATCGCGTCGACCGCACGGCCCGACGGGTGCTCCACGTCCCAGTCGGGGCGCACGCCGATGTAGGACGACACACCCGAGCCGAAGCGTGCGCAGATCGCTTGGTGGACGCGCTCAGCGTTCGCGGTCACGCCCGGCAGGGGCCTGCACGCGCCGGTGGTCACCGGTGCCTGCGAACCGGCCTTCGGCGCGGCCGCGGCGGACTTCGTCGCCGGGGCCGGCGCCGGCGCCTTGGCGGCGAGGGCCGGCGAGTTGGCCGGAGCCGACTTCGACAGATATTCCGACGAGGCCCACGCAGCGCGATCGTTCAGGACGACCTGGTGGAAACCGCTCTGGGTCTTGCCGGTGATCGACACCTTGTCGCCACGGGACAGCGAGGCGACCTTGTCGCCCGAAGCGCTCGGAGTGGCGCGCACGTTGAGCGTCTCCGTCGCGAACATCGTGCCGTTGACCGAGGGCTTCTCGCTCGGCTTCGCGGTCTTCGACTGCTCGGGCGAGGCGGGAGCCGCGGGGGCGGCCGGCGCAGCGGCGACCAGGTTCGCCGGGGCCTGGCTCGGGGCGGGGGCCTCCGACGGCGTGGGCTCTTCGGTCGGCGTCGTCGTCGGCTCACCCAGCGGCTCGCGGTCCATGTCGCGCGAGATCTCGGGGGCCAGCGTACGGACGTCGGCCGGCGCCGCGGCCGTGACGGCCTCGGTCGAGCGGGCCGGCGTCATGGCGCCGCCCAGAACACCGAGGCCGACGGAAGCGGCCAGGATGCCGGGGAGGGCATACCTCCGGACGAAGGGGACCAAACCGGTCGCAACTTCGGCGTCAGGGGTGACGGTGGTGCTGGCGGGTGCGTCCGCGAGCTCCTCGCGGTGGGGCTCCTGCTGCAAGATGAAAGTCCTTCGTGTGATGTCTTCGTGACCTGTCGCGAGGAGTCTAAGACGAAGAACCCCAATTTTCATAGAATCCTCAGGAACGAGTCTCCCGTGCGCCGTCCCCACCGAAGAAGGCGCGCTGGATCGTCGGGGCGATCAGCCCGATGGTGCGACGAGCGGCGGCCTCGTCGCCATCGCTGAGCAACACCGTCACCAATCCGTCGGCGATGACCATCATCATGTGCGTGACGACCTCGGGATCCCCGCGCAGCGGGCCGAGCTGCTGCTCGCAGAACGCGATCGCCTGACGCACCGTCCGGCGCGCCGACTCCGTGCGTACGTTCGCCAGGTCCTCGAGGCCCGGCGTACGCAGGGCGTAGTGGTTGATCTCGAACGCCGCGAGCTGGGACCCGCGGTTGGCGAGCACGTGGTCGAGGAAGGCGTCCAACATGGCCTTGACGCTGAACTCCTGGCCCTCGGGGACCTCGACCGAGGCGAGTGCTCCCGACTCCTCCTCGGCCACCGCGCGGATGAGTTCGCGCATCAACTCCTGCTGGGACTCGAACACATAGTGGAAGCTGGCCAGCGGCATCTCCGCCTCGGCCGCCACCGCACGGGTCGTCGCGCTCGCCACGCCGTCGCGGGCGATGACACGCTTGGCCGCCTCGATCAACTTCTGCCGACGCTCTGCTGCGGGCATTCGCTGCATGGTCACACCACTTTCCATCGACGAGCCGGAGGCGCCCGTCGTCAGGGCATTGTTTCACGCCTCGTCACGCGGTGAGACCGCTGTGACCAGATCGTTGGAACGTCCACGGGTCGCGGATCTGCAGGGGTTGGGCGACCGCCTAGGGTTCCGGTGACGACGCACGCGCCACCCGCCTCCAGGAGACACCGTGACCGACCCCGCGCCCAGGACCCCGCCGCAGACACCGGCGGCCAGTGCCGGCGACCGGACCGTACGCCGCCCCGGCGCCCGTATCGGCTGGATCGCCGCGTGGGCACTCAGCCTCGTTCTCGCGTTCGTGCTGGGCCTGCAGAGCCGCCCGGCCGCGCGTACGACCGCGGCCGAGCCCGCAGCGCCGGGCGCGCCGGCCGCCACCACCCAGCCCGGCGCCGACACCCCCGCGGCGCGTCCTTCCCAGGACCCGAAGGTCACCGAGTTCCTGAAGACGCTCCCCCGCCGCACGCCGAACGACCCCACCGCGAAGGGTCGGCCCGACGCCAAGGTCGTGCTGATCGAGTGGTCCGACTATCGCTGTCCGTTCTGCGCGGTGTGGGCCAAGCGGACGATGCCGGAACTGCAGCGCTATGTCGACGACGGCACTCTGCGGATCGAATACCGCGACCTGCCGCTGTTCGGCGAGCAGT
This sequence comes from Mariniluteicoccus flavus, assembly GCF_054776655.1. NCBI lineage: Bacteria > Bacillati > Actinomycetota > Actinomycetes > Propionibacteriales > Propionibacteriaceae > Mariniluteicoccus > Mariniluteicoccus flavus. The sequence goes on from NZ_BAAHBN010000008.1 coordinate 73,003, forward strand.
CCCTCAACGTGGCGGTCGCGGCCCGCGCGGCGGGGCGCCAGGGGAAGTTCTGGGACTACTCCAACGCGGTCTTCGCCGCCGCCCCCGGGTCGGGCCACCCCAACATCGGGCCGGCCGAGATCCAGACCTTCGCCAGGACCGCGGGCGTCCCCGACCTCGCGCGCTTCACCGCCGACCTGGCCGACCCGCAGCTCAAGGACCAGGTGCTCGCCGACGGCCAGCAGGCCCAGCAGATGGGGATCACCGGCACTCCCTTCTTCGTCGTCGGCACCACGCCGATCAACGGCGCCCAGCCGACCGCCACGTTCGTGCAGGCCATCGAGGCCGCGAAGCGCGGCTGAGCACGCCGTGATCGACATCGGGTACGCCGGGGCGCTGCTGGGCGGCATCGCCACGATCCTGTCGCCGTGCTCGGCGATGATGCTGCCGGCGTTCTTCGCGTACGCGTTCGCCAGCACGCGCCTCATCGTCGTGCGCACCGGAATCTTCTATCTCGGGCTACTGACCACGCTCGTGCCGCTCGGCGTCGCCGCCGGCTCGTTCGGCGCGCTGTTCACCCACCACCGCGGGACGTTCGTGACCGTGGCGGCGGCGGCCGTCGTCGTGCTCGGCCTGTTGCAGGCGCTCGGCGTGACCGTCCCCCTGCCGGGCCGGAGATCGGACGGCCCACCCCAGACCGGCGCGCTGTCGGTCTATCTCCTCGGCACCGTCTACGGCATCGCCGGGACCTGCGCCGGACCGATCCTCGGCTCGGTGCTCTCGGTCGCGGCGGTCGGCGGCAACGCGGTCCGCGGCGGCGTACTGCTCGGGATCTTCGCCGCCGGCATGGTCCTGCCGCTGATGGTGTTGGCGCTGCTCTGGGACGCGCTCGACCTCGGGCGGAGGGCGTGGCTGCGGCAGCGACCGGTCGCGCTGGGGCCGATCAGGACCACGGCGGGCCAGCTGGTGTCCGGCCTGCTGTTCGTCGCGATCGGCGTCGCCATGTGGCTCACCGACGGGTTCGCCGACCTCGGTGGGCTCGTCGGGGCCGAGCAGCAGCAGGGCATCGAGGTCTCCATCCTCGGCGTCGCCGCGCAGGTCGCCGACCTGGTCGTCGTGCTCCTGCTGGTCATGGTGACGGCGAGCTGCGTGGCGGTCCACCAGTGGGCGAGCGCGCGGAAGTGACCCGCGTACGAACCGACCCCGCGTACGCTTCGCCGCATGGACCTGCACGCACTCGCCCGCCGCTACTACGCGCTCGTGGACGCCGCGGACTTCCCGGCCATGCACGACCTGTTCACCGACGACTGCACCTATGAACGGCCGGGCTATGACCCGATCGTCGGGCGGGAGGCGATGGAGGCGTTCTATGGCGGCACGCGGGTGATCAAGCGGGGCCGCCACACGCTGCGCGACGTGGTCGTCGAGGGCGACGTCGTCGCCGTGCACGGCGACTTCGACGGCGAGCTGCGCGACGGATCGCAGGCCCACGAGTCGTTCGCCGACTTCCTGCACTACCGCGACGGGCTCATCGAGCGCCGGCGCTCCTACTTCTTCCGTCCCGCGGTCTGAGCCGGTTCCCGCGCAGGCCTACCCGCGGGTAGGCCGCGGTCCCTACGATGGGGACATGAGCGAACCGATCTCGTACGCCGACACCGTCGCCTCCCTGCGCCGCACGTTCGACTCGGGGCGTACGCGGCCCCTCGAGTGGCGGGAGGCCCAGCTGCGCGCGATCCAGGAGATGGTGGCGACCCACGAGGCCGAGTTCGCCGAGGCCCTGGCCGCCGACCTGGGCAAGCCCGCCGACGAGGCGCGCATGTTCGAGCTCGCCGTGATCTCGGGCGAGGTGGACCACTTCCTCCGCAACCTCCACACGTGGACCGGGCCGAGGCGGGTCGGCGTACCGGCGTCGTTGCTGCCGGCGAGCGCGGCCATCGTGCCGGAGCCGCTGGGCGTGGTGCTGGTGATCGCGCCGTGGAACTATCCCGTGCAACTGCTGCTGTCGCCGCTCATCGGCGCGCTCGCGGCCGGCAACGCCGTCGTCCTGAAGCCGAGCGAGGTGACGCCGACGACGTCGGCGACGCTGGCGCGGCTCATCCCGCGCTATCTCGACCCCGAGGCGGTCACGGTCGTCGAGGGCGGGGTCGCGGAGACGACGGCGCTGTTGAAGGAGCGGTTCGACCACATCCTCTACACGGGCAACGCGGCGGTGGGTCGTGTCGTGATGCGGGCGGCGGCCGAGCACCTCACGCCGGTCACGCTCGAGCTGGGAGGCAAGTCACCCGCGTACGTCGACGAGCACGCCGACCTGGTGACGGTCGCCCGCCGCATCGTCTGGGCGAAGTTCATCAACGCGGGCCAGACGTGCGTGGCGCCCGACTATGTGCTGGTCACGCCGAAGGCCCACGACGAGCTCGTGCGCCAGCTCGGGCTGGCGATCCGGGCGAGCTATGGCGAGCAGCCGCGCACGAGCCCGGACTATTCGAGGATCGTGAACACCAAGCACTTCGACCGGGTCGTGGGGCTGCTCGCGAGCGGGACGGTGGCGCACGGCGGCGAGTCCGATCGCACCCAGCGCTATGTCGCGCCGACGGTGCTGACCGACGTGGCCGAGGACGCGCCGGTGATGGGCGAAGAGATCTTCGGGCCGATCCTGCCGGTGCTTCAGGTCGCGAACCATGACGAGGCGATCGCCTTCGTGAACGCGCGCGAGAAGCCGCTGGCGCTGTATGTATTTTCGGGTGACAGGGACGTACGCCGGGCTTTCCGCGAGCGCACGTCCTCGGGCGGGCTGGTCGAGGGGGCCGCGCTGCTGCACCTGTCGTCGCACGACCTGCCGTTCGGCGGCGTCGGCGAGTCGGGCATGGGCCGCTATCACGGCAAGGCGTCGATCGACACGTTCTCCCACCTGCGCGCGGTGTTCACCAAGCCGCTGACGCCGGACACGCTGAAGATGATCTATCCGCCCTACACGGAGTGGAGCCGGAAGATCATGAAGGCGATGATGCCGTTGAAGGGGCGGAAGGGCTGAGGGGTTGTTGTGGCCGCCCGGGGGTGAAAAGTGCACAGGTGTGCGCATTTCGCGGTCTGGGAGGCGATGAGCTCGGCGTGTTGCGCACAGGTGTGCGCATTCCGCGGCCCGGGAGCGGTCGGACGGGTGAAAAGTGCACACGTGTGCGCACTTCGCGGTCTGGGAGGCGATGAGCTCGGCGTGTCGCGCACAGGTGTGCGCATTTCACATTCTTCCCCTCAGCGCCCCAGAACCCTGTCCAGATAAGGGTTCGCGAACACACGACCCGGGTCGAGCTCGTCGCGCAGCGCCAGAAAGTCGCCGAAGCGCGCATAGCGCGGCTCGAGGTCGACGCGTGACAGCGTGTGCATCTTTCCCCAGTGGGGTCGGCCGTCGTGGGCGAGAAGGATCTCCTCCACCGCACGGAAATAGGCCCGCTCGTCCTCGCGGTGATAGCGATGAACCGCGATATAGCCCGACTCGCGGCCGTGGGCGGTCGACATCCACAGGTCGTCGGCCGCCACTGCGCGACACTCCAGCGGGAACGAGATCTGCCAACCCCGCCTGGCGATCAGCGCCTCGATCTCCCGCATCGCGATCGGCAGTGCCTCCAGCGGCACGCTGTATTCGGTCTCGGTGAACCGCACCGTCCGCTTCGTCGTGTAGACGCTCGTCGACCAGTCGGTCATGGTGCGGTTGCCGGTGAAGCGGTCGGCGACCCTGTTCATCGTCGGCACCACGGCGGGCACGCGGGACCCCAGTCGGCACGTCAGCTCATAGAGCCCGTTGGCGACGAGGTCGTCATCGACGAACCGGCGTACGCGTCCCAGAGGTCTCAACTCCGTGCCGGCCGGCCGACGGTGTTGGGTCTTCGTCAGCGCCGTCGCGGTGTGGGGGAACCAGTAGAGCTCGAAGTGGTCGACCTCGGAAACCCTGTCACCGAAGCGATCCAGCGCGTCGGCGAGGGGTTCGGAGCGCTCCACCGCCTCGAGCACGAACCGGTCGACGCACTGCAGGGTCACCTCGGTGACGATGCCGAGGGCGCCGAGCGACACGACAGCGGCTTTCGCCTCGTCGCCCTCGAGCCGGTGCACCCGGCCGACCCCGTCGACGAGCACGAGACCGACGACCTGGGTCGCCACCCCCCCGAAGCGCAGGCCCGTGCCATGGGTGGACGTCGACACGGCCCCGGCCAGCGACTGCTGGTCGATGTCGCCGAGGTTCTCCATCGCCAATCCCAACGGGGCAAGGATTCCCGGCATCTGGTGCAACCGCGTGCCGGCCTTCAGCGTCACCCGCTTCGCCTCGCGGTCGACCGACACCAGGCCCTGGCAGCGGTCGAGCGACACCTGCACGCCGGGAGCCTCGGCGATCGGCGAGAAGCTGTGCCCCGCACCGACGGCCTTGACGGTGAGCCCGCGGACCGCCGCGTCGACGACGAGCGCCGCGACCTCCTCCGTCGTCGCCGGAAGCGCCACCGCCACGGGATCGCAGCCGACGTTGCCGGCCCAGTTCGTCCACCTCACAGGAATGCCTTCCCCTCGCCGCGATAGGTCGTGAGCTCGTCGACCACGGCCCACCTGTCATCGGAATCGCTGGAATCCACCACCAGGAAGCGATCCACGTGTTCGCTCAGCTCACCGGCCTTGGCGTGGCGCAGCCAGACGCGGTCGCCGACGCGGAGCGTACGCGCGCCCCGGCCCACCAGTGGCGTCTGCACCTCACCGGCCATCTCATTCGGCAGCAGATGCAGGTGCTCGGGCCAGACCGGCGTCGGCTGGCGGTCGACCCCCGGCGGCCCCGACGCGATCCACCCGCCACCGAGCAGCGTCGCGGTGACGGGGTTGGGCCGGCGTACGACCGAGAGGCAGAAGGCCGCCGCCGGGGCCGGGGTGAACGCCCGGTAGTGGTCGAACAGGCGCGGCGCGAACAGTCCCGAGCCGGCGGCCACCTCCGTCACCGACGGGTCGGCCGACGTCGACTCGATCGAGCCGGTGCCCCCGCCGTTGACGAACTCGAGGTCCGCGACCTCGCGTACGGCTGCGACGACCTGCCCGCGGCGCTCGGTGAGCTCGGCGACCGAACGGCGCTGGAACTGACGGATCACCAACGTGCGGGCGCGGGCCGCCACCGCACCGGTGAGCACGTCACCGAGCCCGGCGATCTGTGCCTCGTAGCCCATCAGGCCCACGAGCCGGAACCCAGGTCGTTCGACCACGGCGCGGACCAGGGCGACGGCGTCGGCCGGCGTACGCACCGGCGAGCGGAAGACGCCGACGCGCAGGCCCGGCAGGTCATAGGAGACATCCATCTCGAGGCACACACGGATGACTGCGCGCCGGTCGGGCGCGACGGCCGCGTCCACCAGGTCGAGCTGGTCGACCGAGTCGATCATGATCGTGACGCGGCGGGCGAGGTCGGGGTCGGCGCCCAGCCGGGCCAGGGCCTCGCGGTCGGCCGTCGGATAGCCCACCACGACGTCGTCGATCCCCTGCTCGGCGAGCCAGAGCGCCTCCGGCAGGGCGTACGCGAGGACGCCGGCGAAACCGGGACGCCCGAGGATCTCCTCGAGGACCCCGCGGACGCGTACGGACTTGGAGGCGACGCGGATCGGGGTGCCCGCGGCCCGGCGTACGAGGTCGTCGGCGTTGGCGCGCAGCGCCGCACGGTCGAGGGTCGCGAGCGGGGTCGCGTACGCGCGGGTCGCCTCGGTGAGGGCGGGCCAGTACGCCGGGTCGTGCCAGGGATCGGCGCTCATGTCCCCATCCTATCTGGGTCAGGCGTCCCAACGGGAGGGTTTCGACGCGGAGGCCATCAACTCCGCCGTGGACGAGCTGATCCCGGCCAAGTTCCGTGGGCGCATCGACGTGGTGATCAACGGGTCCTACTGGCTCGGCGCTGCGGGCGGCGCGCTGTTGACGCTGCCATTGCTCGACCCCAATGTCGTGGATCCCAAGTGGGGTTGGCGTCTGGCGTTCGGCCTCGGCGCGGTCTTCGCGCTGGCGATCCTGGTCGTCCGCAAGAACGTGCCGGAGAGCCCCCGCTGGCTGTTCATCCACGGGCGCGCGAGGAGGAGGGCGAGCGCATCGTCCGCGATGTCGAGGACACCGTGGCGAAGCAGACGGGGACGAAGCTGGACAACCCGGACGACTCGATCACGATCCGCCAGCGCGAGTCGATCCCGTTGACGCTGATCGCGAAGACCGTGTTCACGATGTATCCGAAGCGGACCATCCTCTGCCTCGCGCTGTTCATCGGCCAGGCGTTCCTCTACAACGCGTTCTTCTTCACCTATGGCGACGCCCTGGGCTAGTTCTTCAAAGTGGAGAAGACGGGCTGGTACATCGCGGCGTTCGCCATGTCGAACTTCGTCGGCGCGCTGGCGCTGTCGCCACTGTTCGACACGCTGGGCCGCAAGAAGATGATCTCGGCGACCTATCTGATCTCGGGCGTGCTGCTGGCGGTGGCCGGGTTCATGCTGGGCGGGCTGTCGGCGGTGACGCTGACGATCTTCGGCTGCGTGATCTTCTTCTTCGCATCGGCGGGGGCGAGCGCGGCGTACCTCACGGCGAGCGAGATCTTCCCGATGGAGACCCGCGCGCTGTGCATCGCGTTCTTCTATGCGGTCGGGACGGCGGCGGGCGGCATCGCCGGCCCGCTGTTCTTCGGCAAGCTGATCGAGGACGCATCGAAGGCCCACGACATCACGCAGCTGGCGATCGGCTACTACGTGGGCGCGGCGCTCATGATCATCGGCGGCATCGTGGCGATGTTCCTCGCGGTCGCGGCCGAGGGCCAGAACCTGGAGAAGATCGCGGCGCCGCTGACCGCCGACGACGAGACGAGCGAGGACGCGGCGCCGGCGAAGGCGTGAGGGCCGGGTCCGCGTACAGGCCTCGGCTTCGGGTCCGCGTACAGGCCTCGGCTTCGCCTCGGCGCAACTTGTGCACACGCCTGCACGAGTTGCGTCGGGTTGCCGGCGTGTCGACGCAACTTGTGCACAGTCTGCGACCGGGCGTACGCGGCCTCGATGAGCCTGCGTACGACGGCGGCACCTGGATTGCTGACCTCGTACGCCGGCGTCGATGTCACGCATCGTCCAGAGTTCTCCGCCCATAGCCCTCTGTGGCCCTTCTGGAGCATCGAGTGGCCGATTCGTGACACACGGTCCAGCGGACGATTCGTGCTACCAGTCTGCCCCACCCGTCGCGTGTGCACGTACTGCGTCGACACGCCGGGGCGTACACCCAACTCGTGCAGTCGTGTGCACAAGTTGCGCCCGAGGCGGAGCCGAGGCAAGTTGCGCCCGAGGCGGAGCCGAGGCAAGTTGCGTCCCGAGGCGGAGCCGAGGCCGCAGCCGTACCGTGTTCAATACCCCATGGCCCACGATCCGATCACTCGCGCCCTTCGCCTCGCCGTACGCGCCGCCGGTGCACTGCCGACCCCGCTCAAGCGGCGCATCGCCGGGCCCCCTGTCGTCATCGACGGCCAGGAGCTCGACGTCGACGTCCAGCTCGCCCTCAAGGCCCTCAACGCCAACGGTGACACGTTCGAGACCAAGCCCCTCGGCGAGGCCCGCGAGGAGCTCGACGCCGAGGCGTTCGTGTTCGGCGCCGAGCCCGAGGTCGCCACACGCGAGACCACGATCCTCGGCCCCGCCGGCCCCATTCCCGTCCGCGTCCACACGCCGCCCCACACCGACCCCAGAACCAAGACCGCCGGCGCCCTCGTCTATTTCCACGGCGGCGGCTGGGTCCTCGGCGGCTTCGCCAGCGCCGACTCGTTCGCCCGGCGCCTCGTCCTCGACGCGGCCGTCACCGTCGTCAGCGTCGACTATCGCCTCGCCCCCGAGAACCCTTCCCGGCTGCGGTCGACGATGCCGTCGCCGCTTTCCGCCACGTCCGCGACCACGCCGCCGACTTCGGCACCACCCCCGACCGCGTCGCCGTCGGCGGCGAGAGCGCCGGCGGCAACCTCACCTGCGTCGTCGCCCAGCTCACCGCCGCAGACCCCGAGGGAGGCCCCCGATTCCAGCTGCCGATCTTCCCGGTCACCGACGCGAGCCGGCGTACGCGGTCCTATGAGCTCTTCGGCAGCGGCTTCTTCCTCACCGCCGCCCAGATGGAGTGGTATTTCGACCGCTACGTCCCCGACCACGCCGATCGCCGCGACCCGCGCTGCTCGCCCCTGCTCGCCGAGGACGTCGCCGGCGTCGCCCCCGCGTGCGTCGTCGTCGCCGGGTTCGACCCGCTGCGCGACGAGGGCCTCGCGTACGCCGAGAAGCTCGAGGCAGCCGGCGTTCCCACCGAGACCGTGCTGTTCGACGGGTTCATCCACGCGTTCGTCAATGCCCAGGGCTACGGCCTCAAGCCCGCCGCCGCCGCTCGCCGCAGCGCCTCCGCGCTCGCCGACGGCCTGCGCTGACCCCATGAGCCACCCACCCGTACGCCTGGTCGCCACCGACCTCGACGGCACCCTCCTGCGCCCCGACGGCATCGGACCCCGTACGCGCGCGGCCCTCGACCGCGTCCGCGCCCTCGGCGTCGCCGTCGTCCCCGTGACCGCCCGCCAGCCCATCGGCCTGCGGGACCTGATCCCCGCTGCCGGCTTCGACGGCTGGGCGCTCTGCTCCAACGGCGCCTTCTCCTGGCACACCGTGACCGGCGAGGTGGGCTTCGCCACCACCCTCGACCCCGCGGTCCAGCTCGACCTCGCGACCGCCCTCACTCACCATCGACCCGGCGTACGCTTCGCCTCGGTGCGCGGTCACGCCGCCGAGGGATTCCTGGCCCAGCAGGGATATCCCGACCTCGCCGCCTTCTCCGACCACAAGCGCCACCCCGCCGAGATGCCGACCGGAAACCTCCAGGAGGTGACCGCCGAGCCCGCCCTGAAGCTCGTCGCCCGCGAGCCCGACGCCACCCCTCAGGAGACGCTGGAGGCCCTCGAATCCCTTCGCCTCAACGGGTTCACCGCGACCCGCTCCGGCGCCCCGTTCATCGAGATCGCCCATCCCGACGTGACCAAGGCGTCCGGCCTCGCCCGCCTCTGCGCCCAGCTCGGCGTCGACCGCAGCGAGGTCGTCGCGTTCGGCGACGCCCCCAACGACGTCGAAATGCTTGCGTGGGCAGGGATCGGGATCGCCATGGGCGACGCCGACCCGGCCGCCAGGGAGGCGGCGGACATCACGCTGGAGGGCACGAACGCCGACGAGGCGGTGGGGGCGTGGCTTGACTCCTCGACTCGCTGGCGCTCGCTCGCAGAACGGTGAACCACTCGCTCCCAGAACGACGCCTCACCCGCAGGCCGGCGCCCCCGCGTACTTCTTGTCGGCGTCCGCCCACTCGTCGAACGCGTAGCGGCGGCCCAACCAGCCCCGCTCCCAGTCGCCCTGCGTCTTCGGGTCGGCCGCGTGGGCGGCCTCGTCCTTCAGGTGGCGCGTCCAGTCGCTGACCGGCCGATCGGCCGAATCCATGGCCCGCTTGACCATCGTCAGCCGCAGCGAGCACGCGTCGAGCCGCTTCGCCAGGTCCCCCGGCGCACCGGCCACCCACTGACACTCGGGCACCCCCGCGTACGCGGTGATCGCCTCACTGCGGCGCTTCAGCGACGAGCCGGCATCCGCCGCGGTGCGCTGCCACGTCGAGGCCCGCGCCTCGATGGTGATCTTCTGGGCGTCGAAGTCGGCGGTCGCGCCGAGGTGTTCCGCCCATCCCGCGAGGACCGTGCGCGACTCCGCGAGTACGCGGTCACCCGCGACCGCCTTCAGCCGGCAGTTCGCCAACTGGCGCTCGGCCACGGCCTGCTCACTCTCCGTCGGCGTCACGTCCGCCGACGCGGGAGCGACCGGCGCGGCGACCGCGGCCGGCGCGACTCGCTCCACCTCGCGTGAACCGATGGCCCAGAACACGAGGGCTGCCGCAAGCGCGACGCAGATGATGCCGCCGATCACGGCGAGGGCTATACGGGGCGATCGGCGCGGTCTGGGCTGCGGATCAGCTGCTCGGCGGGCGGGCGTGGACATAGGTGCCTCTCGGGGGTGGGATGGCGCCGTCATCGTAAGCAGATGGGGGTCAATCCCGCGAGAGTCCCCTTGCAGGTGTTACCGGTGAGTAGCATACTCGTACCAGAACCGTGAGTGACGTCACAGCGGCGTGCACGAGCCAATCACCACACCTGAGCCACGAGGGATCATGAGCCACTACAAGTCGAATCTGCGCGACACGAAGTTCAACCTGTTCGAGGTCCTCGGCCGCGACGCCGTCCTCGGCACCGGCCCCGCCGAGGACATGGACCGCGAGACCGCCGAGGCCGTCCTCGACGAGATGGCCAACCTCTGCGAGACGAAGATGGCCGACGTCTTCGCCGAGGCCGACCGCGAGCCGCCCGTCTACGACCCCGAGAACCGCACCGTGACGATGCCGGAATCGACCAAGAAGGCCTTCAAGGCCTACATGGACTCGGAATGGTGGCGCGTCGAGCTGCCGGCCGAGCTCGACGGCCAGCCGACCCCGCCGTCGCTGCGCTGGTCGATCATGGAGTTGATCCTCGGCGCCAACCCCGCCCTCTACATGTATTCCGCCGGCCCCAAGTTCGGCGAGGTCGTCTGGCACAACGGCACGGAGCGCGACAAGTTGATCGCCAAGCACATGGTCGACCGCCAGTGGGGCGCCACCATGATCCTGACCGAGCCCGACGCGGGTTCCGACGTCGGCGCCGGCCGCACGAAGGCCTTCCCGCAGGAGGACGGCACCTGGCACATCGAGGGCGTCAAGCGGTTCATCACCTCGGGCGAGCAGGACATGACCGAGAACATCATGCACCTCGTCCTCGCCCGCCCCCAGGGCGTGGAGGGCGTCGGCGGCCCCGGCACCAAGGGCCTGTCGCTCTTCCTGGTGCCCAAGTTCATGTTCGACCTCGAGACCGGCGAGGTGCACACCGACCAGCGCAACGGCGTCTATGCCACCAACGTCGAGAAGAAGATGGGCCTCAAGGTCTCGACCACGTGCGAGATGACGTTCGGCGACGGCGCCCCCGCGGTGGGCTGGCTGCTCGGCGAGGTCCACAACGGCATCGCCCAGATGTTCCAGGTCATCGAGCACGCCCGCATGATGGTCGGCACCAAGGCGATGGCCACGCTGTCGACCGGCTACCTCAACGCGCTGGAGTACGCGAAATCGCGCGTCCAGGGCGCCGACATGCTCACCCCGGCCAAGGACGCGCCGCGCGTCACGATCACCCATCACCCCGACGTACGCAGGTCCCTGATGACCCAGAAGGCCACGTCGGAGGCGCTGCGCCTGCTGGTGCAGTACACCGCGACGCTGCAGGACGACGTCTGGTTCTCCGCCGCCCGCGGCGAGGTCGACGAGATGGCCGAGCGCGTGAACGACCTGCTGCTGCCGATCGTCAAGGGCTATTGCTCCGAGCGCGCCTGGACCCTGCTCGGCACCGAGTCGCTGCAGACGTTCGGCGGCTCGGGCTTCCTGCAGGACTATCCCATCGAGCAGTACGTCCGCGACGCCAAGATCGACACCCTCTATGAGGGCACCACCGCGATCCAGGGCCAGGACCTGTTCTTCCGCAAGATCGTGCGCGACAAGGGCAAGGCCATCGGCAAACTCGCCCAGGACGTCGAGGACTTCCTCGAGGCCGGCGGCCCGCTCGAGGCCGAGCGCGCGCTCCTGCAGCGCGGTGCCGAGGACGTGGCGCTGATGATCCAGCACCTCATCGGGCTGCTCCAGGGCGCCGATCCCCGCAACGGGGGCGACCCGCGCAATGTCTACAAGGTCGGCCTGAACACCAGCCGCCTGCTCATGGCACTCGGCGACATGATCTGCGCGAAGCTGATGATCCAGGCCGGCGAGGTCGCGCTGGCCAGGCTGGAGGGTGCGTCCGGTGCCGACAGGGACTTCTATGAGGGCAAGGTCGCGTCGGCGAAGTGGTTCGCCCGCACCTACCTGCCGAAGCTGACCTCTGAGCGCAAGATGCTCGAGGCCACCGACGTCGACATCATGGAGCTGCCGGAATCGGCGTTCTGATCTTCCCCCCACGTACGCAGCGCCCGGCCGGTCCTCCGGCCGGGCGCTCCTCGACTCGCTGGCGCTCGCTCGGAGAACGTGAGGCTGCGGCCGAGACGAGGAGGCAGCTCCTCGTCTCGCTACGCTCGCTCGGAGAACGTCAGTACGCGCCCGGCCGGTCCTCCGGTCGCGCGCTCCTCGTCTCGCTTCGCTCGCTCGGAGAACGTGAGGCTGCGCTTCGAGACGTCGTCGGCCACGCAATGGTCACGGTCTGTTGAACGAAACGAGAACTTCTTGGGCGGGTGCTTGCCGCGTACCCCCTCCCCGTAGGAGGTTGGCTCAGGCATCCCATGGGCACGAGCCGTGGGGACCCGACACCAAGGAGAGTCAATGCAGATCCCAGGCTGGATTCGAGGGGCCGCATCCGTTTGCGCCCTCGGTCTCGTCGCCGGGACCATGGCCTCGAGCGTTGCGTACGCAGCGCCGACGGCCGCCCCGACCGCGACCCCCACCACCACCGCGACGCCCACCACCACCGCGACGCCGAGCGCCACCGCGACCACGCGTACGCCGGCCACGCCGCAGGCCGCCCCGGCCGAGACGTGCCAGGTCCCGAACAAGCTGACCATCCTCAGCTTCAACGACTTCCACGGGCGCATCGCGAAGTCCGGACCCGACACGGTCGGGTTCTTCGGCGACATCGAGAAGCTGCGCAAGGCGGCGGGCGAGGCCAACACCCTGCTCCTCTCCAACGGTGACAACATCGGCGGCTCGCTGTTCGAGTCGGCCTCCCAGCAGGACAACCCGACGATCGACGTGCTGAACGCGGCCGCGCTCGACGCGTCGGCGGTCGGCAACCACGAGTACGACAAGGGCCAGGGCGACTTCAACGACCGGGTCCAGCCGCGCGCGAAGTTCGGCTACCTCGCGGCGAACATCATCCGCAAGCCCGGTTCCGCGGCGAACGCCAACGACCCCAAGCCCTACCAGATCTTCGACCGCGCCGGCGTGAAGGTCGCGGTGATCGGCGCTGTGACCAAAGACCTGCCGGCGCTCGTCTCGCCCGCCGGCCTCGAGGGCCTGGAGGTCACCGACCCCGTCGACGCCGTCAACAAGGCCGCCGGCGAGCTCAAGGACGGCAACCCCGCCAACGGCGAGGCCGACGTCATCATCGCCTCCTACCACGAGGGCGCCATCGGCAGCGGCGCCTACGCCGACGAGGCCGCCCGCTCCGCCGTCTTCAAGAAGATGGTCGAGGGCACCGACGCCCGCGTGAGCGCGATCTACAACGCCCACACCCACCAGACGTACGCGTACGACGGCCCCGCCGCCGGTGGCGCGCGCCCGGTCATGCAGTCCGGTCAGTACGCCGGCCTCATCGGCAAGGTCGAGATCGCCGTCGACGCGACGACCAAGCAGGTCGGCTCGTGCTACACGAAGGCGAACATCAAGCCGTCGATGACCGCGGCCGACGCCGTGGCCGCCTACCCGCGGGCGGCGACCATCAAGACGATCGTCGACGGCGCCATCGCCCAGGCCGCCGTCGTCGGCGCGAAGGTCATCGGCAACGCCACGGCGCCGGTCACCCGCGCGCTGCCCGGCGGCAAGGAGGACCGCGGCCGCGAGTCGGCGATGACGAACCTCGTCGCCCAGATGTTCAAGGACCAGCTCGGCAAGACCGACCCGAACTTCATCGGCGTCCAGAACCCGGGCGGCACCCGCGCCGACTTCGACGCCGGCGACATCACCTACAAGGAGGCCGCCTCGGTCCTCCCCTTCGCCAACACCCTGAAGACCACCCAGCTCACCGGTGCCCAGCTGAAGACGGTGCTCGAGCAGCAGTGGCAGCGCGACGCCACGGGCGCTGTGCCGAGCCGCGCGTACCTGCAGTTGGGCCTTTCGCAGAACGTGCACTACACCTATGACGAGTCGCTGGCCGAGGGCAGCCGCATCACCGGCATCTGGGTCTCCGGCAAGCCCGTCGACCCGGCGGGGGTCTACACCCTCGGGTCGGGCAACTTCCTGATCGAGGGCGGCGACAACTTCCGCGAGTTCCTCAAGGGCGCCAACACGCGCGACACCGGCCGCGTCGACCTGGAGGCGTGGGTCGACTACATCCAGCAGGTCAAGAGCGTCACGCCCGACTTCGCCAAGCACGGCGTCTCGGTGAGGCCGACCCCGAAGCAGTTCGAGGCCGGCGTCGCCCAGACCTTCGCGGTCGGCGTACCCGTCACCGGCGCCAAGGCGCCCGACACGCTCGACCAGACCTCGACCGGCGCCACGCCGAACACGACCCTGGTGGCCGAGTTCATCCCCGCCGGCGGCAACCCGCGCAAGGTCGGCGAGGCCGCGGTCGTCAACGGCCAGGTCGCGTCGCTGTCCGTCACCATCCTCGGTGGCGGCCCCGGCACGTTGCGCCTCACCGCCATGCCGACCGCGACCATCGCGGAGTTCCCCGTCGTCGCGGGCGGCGGCACCTGCGGCCTGCGCGACAACGGCTGCTTCACCGTGACGCCCGAGGGCTCCACCTATTGGTCGGACAACTCCCCGGCCTCGCTGGTCAAGGGCGCCATCTATGAGAAGTGGGCCTCGCAGGGCTGGGAGAACGGCGCGCTGGGCTATCCGGTCATCAGCGAGGTCTGCGGCCTGGCGCAGTCCGGCTGCTTCCAGCGCTTCCAGGGCGGCCTGATCTATTGGACGCCCGCCACCGGCGCCCACATCGTCACGGGCGCGATCTTCGACAAGTGGGCCTCGATGGGCTGGGAGAACTCGGTGCTCGGCTATCCCGTCACCGATGAGTTCTGCGGCCTGCGCGACGGCGGTTGCGGCCAGCACTTCCAGAACGGCTCGATCTATTGGTCGCCGAACTCCGGCGCCTGGTCGGTCCGCGGCGCGCTCCGCGTGGCGTACGAGGCCACCGGCTGGGAGACCTCCCCGCTGGGCTATCCCACGTCCGACGAGTTCTGCGGGCTCCGCGACAACGGCTGCGGCCAGCGCTTCCAGGGCGGCCTCGCCCTGTTCTCGCCGGCCTCGGGCGCCCACCCGGTGTGGGGCGCGATCTATCGCGAATACGAGCGACTGGGCTGGGAGACCGGCTCGCTGGCCTACCCGACCAGCGGTGAGCGCTGCGGCCTGAAGAATGGCGGCTGCTTCCAGACGTTCCAGGGCGGTTCGATCTATTGGTCGCCCTCGACCGGTGCCCACCAGGTCTGGGGCGCGATCGCCGGCCACTGGGCGCGCAACGGCTGGGAGGCGGGCCGCTACGGCTATCCGACCGGCGGCGAGACCTGCGGCCCGGTCGGCAGCGCCTGGGAGTGCCGTCAGGACTTCCAGGGCGGTCGCATCACCTGGAACTCGGTGCGCGGCTTCATCTGATCCGTACGCAGGACCCCCGACTGTCACGTCGGGCGACCTCGGCCGGATGGCGGGCCCGGTCCCTTCGGGGGCCGGGCCCGTCGGCGTCCCGGGGCGGTCGCGACTCGCTGGCGCGATCAGCGCGTACGCGACCCCGCGTACGGTAAGAATGCAGCCATGTCCCACGACCAGTATGGCCAGAACAATCCCGCTGCAGGCGGGTCCAACCACGATCCCGCGCAGGGGGGCTACGGCCAGGGCTATGGCCAGCAGGGCCAGGCGTACGGCTCCGGGGCCTCCAACAGCTGGGGTGACCCCATGGGCCAGCGCTCGGCCGGCTATGTCGACGAGGGGGCGTACGCGCAGTCGCAGGGCTCGGCGCCCTACGGCCAGCCGTCGGCCCAGTCGCAGGGGTCGGCGTCCCACCAGTGGCAAGCGCAGCAGGGCCAGACGCAGCAGCAGCCGGCGTACGTCGCCTCGGGCAACCAGGGCGCACCCGGCAACCCCGGTGGCGACGAGGACAGCTTCTTCAGGGCGCTGTTCGACTTCGGCTTCACGCGGTATGCGACCCCGACGCTGGTGAAGGTCTATTACATCGTCGGCATCGTGATCGGCGCCCTCTATTGGCTCGGCGGGGCCCTGATGATGATGGTCATGGGCTCGGCCGCCAGCGTGTACAGCTCGGGCAGTGGCAGCGGCGGCGTCGCCGCCTTCATCTGGCTTCTGTTCGGCGCCCCGGTGTTCTTCTTCTACGTCATCGCGCTGCGCGTGCAGCTCGAGATGATGCTCGCGATGGTGCGGACGAACCAGGACACCAAGGTGATCCGGGCCCGCGTCGAGCAGGGCTGACCGCTGGGGGAACCCAACCCGCGCACGCGTGTGCGCAATTTGGGAAAGGGGGGTACGCGGGCCTCAGCGACCCATCACGTTCTCCGAGCGAGGCCGCCTGCGGCCGAGACGAGGAGCGCTCCTCGTCTCGCTGGCGCTCGCTCGGAGAACGTCATGACACGCTCGGAGAACGTCCGACTCAGAACAGCAGCGCCAGCCCCGGGTTCGACAGCACCTGCGCCACGTCGGCCAGGAACTTCGACCCCTGCTCGCCGTCGACGAGGCGGTGGTCGAACGAGAGCGCGAGGGTCGTGACCCAGCGGGGCTCGATGCGCTCGTCGGCGCCCGTGCCGACGACCCACGGGCGGCGCTCGATGGCTCCCATCGCGAGGATGCCGGCCTCGCCCGGGTTGAGGATCGGCGTGCCGGCGTCGATGCCGAACACCCCGATGTTGGTGATCGTGAACGTGCCGCCCGCCATGTCGGCGGGCTGCGTACGCCCGGACTTGGCGACCGTCACGAGCTCGGTCAGCGCGTTCGCGAGGTCGAGCAGCGACAGCTGCTCGGCGCCCTTGATGTTCGGCACGACCAGCCCGCGCGGGGTGGCCGCGGCGATGCCGAGGTTCACCGAGCCGCGATAGACGATCTCCTGCGCCGCCTCGTCCCACGCGCTGTTCAGCTCGGGGTTGCGGCCCATCGCCACGAGGCACGCCTTGGCCACCAGCACGGTCGGCGACAGGCGTACGTCCTTGAACTCGCGGCGGGCCTTCAGCGTCTCGAGCAGTTCCATCGTCGCCGTGGCGTCGATGGTGGTCCACTCGGTGACGTGCGGCGCGGTGAAGGCCGAGTCGACCATCGCCTGGGCCGTCATCCTGCGGACGCCCTTGATCGGTACGCGGCGGTCCTCCAGCCCGGCGACGACGCGCGCGGGCGCCTTCGCGGCGGAGCCGGCGGGCGGCGCGGAGTCGGCCGATGCGCCCTGCGACCGGTACGCCTCCACGTCGTCGCGCGTGACGACCCCGTTGGGGCCGGTGGCGGGGACCTGGGACAGGTCGATGCCGAGGTCCTTCGCGAGCTTGCGTACGGGCGGCTTGGCCAGCACCTTGCCGGGCTTCACGCCGACCTCGGGCTCGGGGGCGTGGCCGGGCGACGGCAGCGCCTCGCCCGACGCCTCGACCGGCTCGGCCGGCAGCGCCTCGCGCACGTCGGCGCGGCGGCCGACCGGCTGCGACGTCGCGAACACGTCGGCGACCTGGTGGTGGGTCTTCGCGGCCGACAGGTCCTTGCCGGTGGGCGACTTGCGGGCGCGCCGCGTGGTCGAGCCCTCGCTCGGGCCATAGCCCACGAGGTTCGGCGTACGCTTTGCCTTCTCGCCCTCGGACTCGCCGCCGGCGGGGGCGGCGGGGACCATGTCGTCGCTTCGACTCGCTGGCGCTCGCTCAGCAAGCGTTCCGGCGGGGACCATGTCGTCGCTTCGACTCGCTGGCGCTCGCTCAGCAAGCGTTCCGGCGTCGCTTCGACTCGCAGGCTCAGCGCCACCGGCGTCGCCCGCGGGACGCCCCTTCTCGTCCACGCCCGTGCCGTCGTCGATCGTGATGATCGGCGCGCCGACGTCGACGGTGTCGCCCTCGGCCGCCATGATCTTCACGACCTTGCCGGCCCACGGGATCGGCAGCTCGACCAGCGACTTCGAGGTCTCGACCTCGACGACGATGTCGTTGACCTTCACGGTGTCGCCCTCGGCGACGCGCCAGGTGATGATCTCGGCCTCGGTGAGTCCTTCGCCGGGATCGGTCAGGTTGAACGTCTTCATGGGTGGGTCACCAATCCTGGTCAGTACGCCAGCGCGCGGTCGACACCGTCGAGCACGCGGTCGAGGTCGGGGAGGTAGTCCTCTTCGACGCGGCTCGGCGGATAGGGCGTGTCATAGCCGCCGACGCGGATCACGGGCGCCTCGAGCGCATAGAAGCACTGCTCGGTCAGGCGCGCGGCCAGCTCGGCGCCGAGGCCGAGCGAGACCTGGGCCTCGTGGACGATCACGACGCGGCCGGTCTTGTTCGCCGACGCGAGGATCGTCGGCATGTCGAACGGCGACAGCGTACGCAGGTCGATGACCTCCAGCGACTTGCCCTCCTCGGCCGCCGCGTTGGCGGCGTCGGTGACGGTCTTGACCATCGGGCCGTAGCAGAGCACGGTCACGTCGGTGCCTTCGCGCAGCACGGCCGCCTGGTGGAGCGGCATCGGCTCGGCGGCGGTGTCGACCTCGCCCTTGACGTGGTAGCGCCGCTTCGGCTCGAGGAAGATGTAGGGGTCGTCGGACGCGATGGCCTGCTGGATCATCCAGTACGCATCGCTCGGGCTCGAGCAGGCCACGACCTTCAGGCCGGGCGTGTGGGAGAAGTACGCCTCCGGCGACTCCGAGTGGTGCTCGACCGCGCCGATGCCGCCGCCGAACGGGATGCGGATGACCATCGGCATCTTCAGCCGACCCGCGGAGCGGAAGTGCATCTTCGCGACCTGGGTGACGATCTGGTCGTACGCGGGGAACACGAACCCGTCGAACTGGATCTCGCAGACGGGGCGATAGCCGCGCAGGGCCATGCCGACCGCGGTGCCGACGATGCCGGACTCGGCCAGCGGCGAGTCGATGACGCGGTGCTCGCCGAAGTCCTTCTGGAGGTGCTCGGTCACGCGGAACACGCCGCCGAGCTTGCCGATGTCCTCACCGGCGAGGACGACCTTCGGGTCGGCCTCGAGCGCCTTGCGGAGGCCGGCGTTGAGCGCCTTGCCCAGGGTCATCTTCTCGATGCTCATCAGTTCTCTCCCTCGAAGGAGGCGGCGTACTCGCGGTAGGCAGCCTGCTGCTCGGCGAGGTGGGGGGTCTGCTCGGCGTACACGTTGTCGAACATGTCGGCGAGGTGGGGGTTCGGCAGCGACAGCGTGCGGCTGCGGAGGTCGGCGGCGATGTCGTCGGCCTCGGTCTCGAGGTCGTCGAGGAACTTCTGGTCGATCGCGCCCTTGCGCGTCAGGTAGGCCTTCACGCGCGCGATCGGGTCCTTGAGGCGCCAGTGTTCGAGCTCGTCGGCGAGGCGATATTTCGTCGGGTCGTCGGACGTCGTGTGGGCGCCCATGCGGTAGGTGTAGGCCTCGATGAAGGCCGGGCCCTCGCCGGCGCGGGCGCGGTCGAGCGCCCACTGGGTGACCGCATGCACCGCGAGCACGTCGTTGCCGTCGACGCGCAGGCCGGGGAATCCGAAGCCGTGGGCGCGCTGATAGAGGGGGATGCGGGACTGGCGCGTGATCGGCTCCGAGATGGCCCACTGGTTGTTCTGGCAGAAGAACACGACGGGCGCGTTGTAGGACGAGGCGAAGATGAACGACTCGTTGACGTCGCCCTGCGAGGTCGCGCCGTCGCCGAAGTAGGCGATGACGGCCATGTCGCGCTCCTTGTCGCCGTTGCCGACCAGTCCGTCGGTGGTGACGCCCATCGCGTACCCCGTCGCGTGGAGGCACTGCGAGCCGATGACCACGGTGTAGAGGTGGAACTGGTTCGCCTGCGAGTCCCACCCGCCCATGTCCACGCCGCGGAACAGACCGGTCAGGCGGACGGGATCGACACCGCGGCACCAGGCTACTCCGTGCTCGCGGTAGGTCGGGAAGACATAGTCCTGCGTACGCAGGGCGCGGCCGGAGCCGACCTGGGCGGCCTCCTGGCCGAGCAGCGAGGCCCACAGGCCGAGTTCGCCCTGGCGCTGGAGGGCGGTGGCCTCGGCGTCGATGCGGCGGGCGAGGACCATGTCGCGGAGGAAGCCCGCGATCTGCTCGTCGTCGCCGTCGAAGGAGAAGTCGGGGTGCGACACGCGCTCACCCTCGGGGGTGAGCAGCTGGACGAGGTCGGGCTCGTCGGCTGCCGCGCTTCGGAGATCGCTCACCGGAGCCGTCCTTTCGGTTGGTGCGGGGTCACCGCACGTCGGGGTGGGCGCGACACGGCAGGCTCGTCGGCCGGAGCATCTTTGCCCGGGGCGGCTCGCCGGGGGTCACCCGCACGAACCTTGGGTAAAGGTAGTCCGTCGCCGTGCCCGCTGGAAAGCCGGGCTGAGAGCCAGCCAAGCAGATGGGAGGGAGGGGGCGTACGCGGGGGCGCGTCAGCCGCGCTCCAACCCCTTCGCCCCGCCCGACAGCTCCGAGATCGCCGCGCCGAGCTCGTCCGGCGTACGGTCCAGGCGGTCGAGCGCGAACGCGTACCCGATGGGGCTGACCAGCAACTGCGGCTGCGTACCGTCGGTGAGCACGAACCGCACGTCGGCCCACGCCGTCGGGTGGTGTCGCGGGAAGTGGACGCCCTCGCGGTCGAGGCGGAACATCCAGACGGCCTCGGCGGCGCGGTCGCGGTCGCGGACGTGGGTGGCCCAACCGCTCCACAGGGCGACGAGGCCCCCGACGACGATGACGATGCCGAAGAAGAGGTTGTTGCCCTGACCGAACAGCCCGGTCAGGACGACGCCGACCACGACCATGATCACGCCGGGAGCCGTCATCAGCGCCAACCCGGCGCGGCCGCCCCAGAACTCGCGGTTGCGCGCGATGGCGCGGCTGCTGGGGCCCACGACGAACTCGTCCACCGCGCCAACCTATCCTGCAGAGGCCGGACACCGGCCGCGGGAACCCGCGGCCCGATAGCGTCGTCACAGGCAACGTTAACGATTGCAAATCGCCGAGCGTCCCCACAGGAGTCGTCGTGTCCGTCCCGCAGCACAACCTGCAGCCCGCCGCGCCGTACGCGCCCCACCACCCCGCCGCGTTCCCGCCCGGGTGGCCGAACCTGCGCCGCAAGCCCCAGGCCATGGTCGTCCCGATCCTCGTGATCGCGCTCGGCGCGATCGTCGCGCTGGGCCTGATCCTCGTCTTCGGCGCCATCAGCCTGAGCAAGAACGGCGGCGGCTCCTGGATCGTCGCCATCGTCTTCAGCGCCGTCATCGCGACGATCGGCATCATCTATCTCAACTGGCTCGACCGCTGGGAGCCCGAGCCGCCCCACCTCCTGTGGGCCGCCTTCCTGTGGGGCGGTGGCGTGTCGATCCTGCTCGCGCTGATGTTCGGAGCCCCGTTCGGCGGGCTTCCTGCGGGCCTGCAGGCCGCGATCGTCGCCCCCCTGACCGAGGAGTCGGCCAAGGGCCTCTTCCTCGTCGTGGTCATGCTGGCCTCGCGCCGCGCCCGCTCGGAGTTCAACACCCTCACCGACGCGATCGTCTATGCGGGCTTCATCGGGATCGGCTTCTCGGTCGTTGAGGACATCATGTACATCGCCGGCAACGCGACCGTCGGCGAGGCGGGCGTCGTCGCCGTGGTCCGCGGCCTGGGAGGCGCGTTCGGCCACTCGGTCTACACCGCCATGACCGCGATCGGCCTGTGGAAGGGCCTCATGTCGAGCGGGCCGATGCGGTTCGTGTGGCCGGTGCTCGGCTGGTCGGTCGCCGTGGTGCTCCATGGGCTCCACAACGGCTCCACCCTGTTCGGCATCGGCGCCGTGATCGCCGCGCTCCTGATCTTCGACCTGGGCGGCTTCATCGCCTTCCTCATCATCGGCATCCGCTCCCACCGCAACGAGGGCCGCGTCATCGCCGCCCAGCTCCACCCCATGGTCGCCAACGGCTGGGTGACCCCCGCCGAGGCCACCTGGCTGTCGACGAAGCAGGGGCGCAGAGCCCACCTCAAGTCGGTGCCCCCCGCCGACCGCAAGCGCCTTCTCGGGTTCCGCGACGACGCCACCGAGCTGGCGTTCGTCCGCGACCGGCTCGACGCCCAGGTCGCTCGAAACGTCCAGCCGAGCCCCGAGCTCCTCGCCCACCACGACGAACTCGTCGGCCTGCTGAAGGGCAGCCAGCAGTGGGTCGGCGGCCACCTGCCGGCGGCCAACCCGGCCGCGCTCGGCGGCTGGAACTCACCGGGCTGGGGCGGGCCCGAGCTGCGCTGACCCCGCGTACGCGGTTCCCCGTCGGACCCCGCCCCTAGACTTCGGGACATGTCAGCACCGTGGGGTCCCGGGCCGCCCGCGTGGGGTCCGGCACCCACCGCCCCGTGGCGGCCGGCCGCGCCCAACCTGCGCCGCCCGCAGGCCGTGGCCTACCCCCTGGTGACGACCATCCTCGGCTCGATCGTGCTGGTGTGGATCGTGGCCGCCAGCCTCGTCGCGCGCCGCGACCCCGGCACGGGGGGCGCCGCCATCGCCCTGTGCGCCCTCGCGGCAGCGCTCGGCGCCGCGGTGCTCCTCTGGTTCGATCGATGGGAGCCCGAACCGCGCCACCTGCTCGTCGCCGCGTTCTTCTGGGGCATCGGGGTGGTGCCGCTGGCCGGCCTGTTCACCGAGATCTTCGACGCGTTCGCCCGGAGCGGCAGCTGGCAGGGCTATGTCCTCCGTCCGCTGTTCGCCGAGCTGTTCAAACTCTGCTTCCTCCTTCTGGTCCTGCTCGCGTCGCGGCGGGGCCGCAACGAGCTCACGTCGCTGGCCGACGCGGTCGCGTACGCGGGGTTCGTCGGCCTGGGCCAGGGGTTCGCGCTGTCGGTGATGACGGTCGGCGGCATGCACACGTGGTCCAGCGTGCTGCGGACGGGCTTCGAGGAGCTGGTGCTGGGCGCATACGTGCAGCCCGTCGCCGCCATCATCGCCGCGTGCGGGTTGTGGCTGGCGATCACCGCCCGCATGCCGAGCCGCGTCGTCGCGCCCGTCCTCGCCTTCGCTGGCGCCGTGTGCCTGTCGATCCTGTCCGGATGGGCGTCCGACTGGGTCGCCGTCGTCGCGCGCCTGGTCGCGCTGGCACTTCTCATCTGGTGGGTGCGCCGGGCCGCGGGCGAGCAAGACGGCGTCCTCTCCCGCCACCTCCCCGCACTGGTCCAGCGCGGCTGGGTCGACCCTCGTGACGCCGCGTGGCTGGGCGACCTGGAGGCCAGGCGTACGCGGCGGAAGGCCGCGCGGGCCGCGGGGCCCACCGAGCTGAACCGCGTCGACGCCCTCCGAGACAACGTCAGCGAGCTGGCCTTCGTGCGGGAGCGGCTGGACGCCCAACACGCTGCGGGACGGAAGCCCGGTCGTGAGCTGCTGGCCCAACACGACGAGTTGGTAGGGCTGCTGCAGGCTTATCGCGACACCGCTCCGCCTCCGCCAGCGCCGCCCACGCCACCGCCGCCTCCGTCCGGGTGGACGATGTGACGCGGCCCACACCAGCCATTGTGAACAGTTAACGCCCCACGTGAATTGTTAATCGACTCCTGAGTGCCCTTGGGCCTTCCGCGACCCCGGCGTGCGCTGCCAGTCTTCGGTCACCCCCGAAACCGACCTCACGATGAGGTCACGCAAGGAGTGAGAGATGACCCGACCCCTGGCACGTCTGGCGGCGCTCGGCGCCGTCACGGCCCTGACCCTGACCGGCGCCCTGACCGCCACCTCGCACGCGGCGCCGCACGCCGACCCCGACGCCCACGCCCACCCCGAGCCCGACGCCGACGCCGATCCCCGGCGGGAACCTGATCACCAACGGCACCTTCGAGGCCGGCCCCACGGGCTGGACGGGTGACACGTTCACCATCAACCAGGACGACTACGCCGCCGCGAGCGGCACGTGGAAGGCCTTCCTGGTCGGCTATGGCACCTCGAAGACCGAGAAGATCGAGCAGGCCGTGACGGTCCCCGCCGACGCGACCCGCGTACGTCTGGCCTTCAAGCAGCGCGTCGACTCGGCCGAGAGCGGCACCACGGCGTACGACACGCTGAAGGTGCAGGTCTACAGCACCTCCGGCACGCTGCTCAGCACCATCGCGACGTTCTCGAACGCCGATGAGACCGCGACCTACCAGGCGAAGTCGTTCGACATCTCCGGCCTCGCCGGACGCCAGGTCGTGCTGCGGTTCACCGGCGCCGAGGACTCGTCGCTGCAGACCTCGTTCCTCGTCGCCGACGTGTCGCTGGCGAAGGTCTGACCCCAGGAACGTTCGACCCACCCACCCCCACCGAGGGCCGGCCCATTGCGGGTCGGCCCTCGCTCTTTCTCGCGATCTGGGCGATCGTCCACGCTGGCGGACGGCGCCCGGTGACTCGCTGGTAGCCTCCACCCCACCCCCCGACGAGAAGGCTGCCCATGAACGATTGGCGTGACGACGCCGGCGACCCCAGCGCGACCGCCGAGTTCGCGGACGCCCTGAACCGGGCCATCCGCAACAAGGGGCTGACGCTGGAACGCGTACGCGCACGCCTGGGCGCCACGGGGACGCCCGTGTCCATCGCGACGCTGTCCTATTGGCAGACGGGCCGCTCCCTGCCCACGCGCTCGGCGAGCCTGAAGGTCGTCACCGAGCTCGAGCGCATCCTCGGGCTCGAGGAGGGCACGCTGTCCGACCTCGTCACCGACCAGCGTCGGCGGCGGCAGCACGACCTGCAGGACTGGGAGGCCGTCGTCCCCTCCCCCGACATCGTCGCGCGGCTCATCAGCGACATGGGGCTCGACCCGACGGGCGACCTGACCAGGCTGACCCTGCACGACTCGCTCACCATCGCTGCCGACCGCACCGAGTCGACCGAGTTGACACGCCTGGTGCTGCGGTCGGAGCGGACCGGGGCGTGCCGGTGGGCGGTGGTCTACGAGCAGGACGCGGACCCGGGCGTGATCCCGCAGGTCGAGGCTGTCTCGGGCTGCATGGTGGGCGAGACCGTCGTGATCCCGGAGCGCAACCTCACGATCGCCGAGATGATCCTGCCGCGCCCGCTGGAGCGGGGCGAGATGGCGCTGGTGGAGATCATGGTCACGTGGGCGCCGACCGACGTCCACAGCTTCCGGGTCGAGCGGTCATGCGTGACGGCGATGCGCGAGCTGGCGCTCGAGGTGAAGTTCCACAAGTCGGCGCGGCCGCGGCGGGCGGTGGCGTACCAGCGTCCGCAGATGGAGGGCGAGACGGAATATGACCTGGTCGAGCTCCCCATCGGCCCGGGCCCGGTGCAGAGCATCCGGCACGACGCGAACCCGGGGGTGTACGGGGTGCGGTGGGAGTGGGACTGACTCCCTCCTCGTCTCGTTCGGGTCCTGTCGGTCGCGCCCGGTAGATTCGGGGCCGTGACGATCACCGTACGCACCATCCAGCCCGCCGAACACCTCGCCTTCATCGAGTCACAGGGCTCCGCGAGCTTCCTCCAGACGCCCGCCTGGGCGAAGGTGAAGAGTGAGTGGCGCGCCGAGTCGCTGGGCTGGTTCCGCGACGGCGAACTCGTCGGGGCCGGGCTCGTGCTCTATCGCGCGCTGCCGAAGATCGGGCGCTCGCTGGCCTACCTGCCCGAGGGGCCGGTCATCGACTGGGCCGCCCAGGACCTGGCCGACTGGCTCACCCCGATGGTCGCCCACGTGAAGACGGTGGGCGCGTTCGGCGTCCGCATCGGCCCACCGGTCGTGCAGCGCACGTGGGACACCGAGACCGTGAAGGCCGCGATCGCCGACGAGGCCGTCGACTCGCTGGAGCAGGTCGCGCCGACGACGCGCGAGCAGGTCGCGACCCGCGTCCACAACACTCTGCGCCACGCGGGCTGGCTGCCGCCCAAGCCCGAGGGCGAGGGGTTCGCCGCGGGCCAGCCGCGGTTCAACTTCTGGCTGCGGCTCACCCACCCCGACGGCACGCCGAAGACCGCCGACGAGCTCAGCAGGGGCATGAACCAGCTCTGGCGCCGCAACATCAAGAAGGCGGCGAAGGCGGGGGTCGGCGTACGCCTGGGTGGGCGCGACGACCTGGCCGCGTTCCACCGGGTCTATGTCGAGACGGCCGAGCGCGACAACTTCACGCCGCGGCCGCTGGCCTACTTCGAGACGATGTGGGACGCGCTGACGGCCGAGGACCCGGGCCGCATCAGGCTCTACCTCGCCGAGCACGAGGGCGACCTCGTGGCGGCGACGACGTGGGTGCGGGTCGGAACGCACGCGTGGTATTCCTACGGCGCCTCCACCAACGCCAAGCGCGACGTGCGGGGGTCGAACGCGATCCAGTGGCAGATGATGAGCGACGCGCTCGAGGCCGGTGCGACGATCTATGACCTGCGCGGCATCACCGATTCGGTCGCGAACGACGACCCCCACCTCGGGCTGATCCAGTTCAAGATCGGCACCGGCGGCGAGGCCGTGGAATACCTGGGCGAGTGGGACCTCCCGCTGAACCGCCCGCTGTATCTGCTTTTCGACGCCTACATGAACCGCAACGCCCTGAAGGCGAAGGCGCGCGGGCTGGCCGGCCGCGCCGGTCGCGTGGCGGGGTCGGCGAAGGGACTGGCCGGGAAGGTGCGCGACCGCACCCGATAACGTGGCGTCCGTGACCGGACTGACGCTGACCATCGACGAGACCCGCTGGCGCGACCACCTGCGCGCGGTGGCCGACCGTACGCCGGGGCTGGTGCCCGTCGCCAAGGGCAACGGCTATGGCTTCGGGCTGGAGCGCCTGGCCGACGAGGTGACGCGCCTGGGGCTGCGTACGCTCGCGGTCGGCACGCCCACCGAGGCCGCGCGCCTGCGGGAGGTGTTCGACGGCGACATCGTCGTGCTGCTGCCGTGGGAGGCGAACGACCCCGAGGCCGTACGCCTGGCCCGCGACCCGAAGGTGATCATCACGGTCGCGCGGCTCAACGACTTCGAGGTGCTGGCGAACCTGGGCGGCGACCGGCCGCGCGTACTCGTCGAGTGCCTGACCTCGATGAAGCGCCACGGGCTCGACGCCGACGAGATGCAGGCCGTGGTCCACATGGCCGACGCGCTGCAAGTCGAGGGCTGGACCATCCACCTGCCCGTGTCGGGCGACCACGCGACCGAGGCCGAAGCCGTCGGGCGCCGCGCGCGCGACATCCTCTCGGCGCCGCTGTGGTTCTCGCACGTGCCGCTGGGGGTCTACACGCGACTGGCCGAGACGCTCGGGCCCGACGGTGCGCGGCTGCGCATGGGCACTGACCTGTGGCTGGGCGCGTCGTCGGCGCTGTCGGTGACGGCGACGGTGCTGGACGTCCACCCCATCAAGCGTGGCGAGCGGGCGGGCTATCACCAGCGCCCGGTGTGGACCGATGGGTCGGTCGTCGTGATGTCGGGCGGCACCGCCAACGGCATCGGGCTGGAGGCGCCGACGTCGGCGAAGAGCGCGCGCCAGCGGGCGATCTCGCTGGCGACGGGCGGGCTGGAGGCGGCGGGCCTGGCACTGTCGCCCTATGAGATCGACGGGGCGAAGCGCTGGTTCATCGAGCCGCCCCACATGCAGAGCTCGCTGGTGTTCGTGCCGGCGAAGGCGAAGGTGCCGTCGGTGGGCGACGAGATCCCGGTGAGCGTGCGGAACACGATTGCGACGTTCGATCGGGTGGTGGATAGGCCAGAGGTCTAGCGGGGTTTGGTGGTGGGGTGGGGGTCTGGGAGCTTCGGTTTGCGGCTGGGACGCCGAGCACATGGCGCCGCTCCGCGGCGCGATCGGCCTCGCGCGCACAATCCGGTGTCTTCGGACACTCTTCGCGACGCGGCCCGGCCTAGCTCGAGGGCTGCGGTTCGGTGGTAGGCCGCGCCGCTCATCGGCCCTCCAGACACCGGGCGCGCGAGTCCAGGCGTGGCTGGCCATAGACGTTCTCCGAGCGAGCACTTCGTCTCGGCCGCGGGCGGCCTCGCTCAGCACAGGCTCCGCGAGACGAGGAGCTGAGCGGCTGACCGCGTACCGCCGCACTCGTGATCGGACACCGACTCAGCGTGGACGATGTGCACCGACTGGCGAGTAGCGCCGCATCTGGGCCGTCAGGGCTCCGATCTGCGCACATCGTCCAGAGTGGCGGTGCCCCGACCACGACGGACCCTGCGTACAGACCCGCGCGCGTACCTGTTGGCGAACCGTCCTGCAGTTGGCGAACCGTAGTTGTCCTCGCGAATGCTGCAACGTTCTCCAACGCAATTTCGGCACTCCAACTGCACGAGCGTTCGCCAACACGCCTCCATCGAGCAGCTTGAGTCCCGAAAAGTCGTTCGAGTCGGTTCGAACAGCCTCAAACAACCTTTCGGGACTCAAACGCGGTCGCCCCGCTCCTCGTCTCGCGGAGCCTGTGCTGAGCGAGGCGCCCCGCGGCCGAGACGAAGTGCTCACTCGGAGACAGTGGGGCGCGGGCGGGGCGTAGGCCGGGCGACCCGCGAGTTCGGCGAAGTGGCGTAAAGGCGCCGCGAACCCAACGCGACCAAAGAAAATACGACCCGGCGTCCCAGCCGCAAGACGAAGCTCGCGGAGCCCGGCCGACGCCCCGCCCGCGCCAACCCCGCTCACGACAACAGCTTCCCCCTCATCGCCCTCGTGTCCTCCTCCGTCCACCCCAACCGCTCCAGCAGCGCCTCCACCCCGCCGTACTCCCGCTCCACGAACCCCAGGAACGCGTCCATCGACTCCGGGTTCGTCAGGTGGGACGACACCGGTCGGCCCTCGAGGTTCGCCCGATAGGTCTCCGACGCCATCAGCTTGTCGACGATCTGCTGCATGCGTTCCGAGCTCGCCGCATAGTCCGCGACGATCGCGTCCCGTTCGGCCCCGGCCAGCGAAAGGGCCAGCGCGACCGTCGTCCCCGTCCGGTCCTTGCCCGCCGCGCAGTGCACCAGCGCGACCCCGTCCGCGTACGCGATGGCGCGCAGCGCCGCCACGACCGACTCCGGGCGGTCCGCGAGATAGGACAGGTAGTGCGACGCGAACGCGTCGTCGACCTTGATCGCCGGGTCGAGACCGACCCACGGGAGGGCCTTGCCGGGCAGTTCCTCGGCCTCGACCTCCTCGTCCTCGGCGTGATCGGGCAGGTCGGTCGCCTGCTGCTCCTTGAGATAGGAGTGCTGGTGGAACGTCACCCGCGGGTGCCCGACGAGCGGGCCGTCGCCCTCGTGATGGACCTCGTACGCCGACCTCAGGTCGATCACGTCGGTCACGCCGAACGTCTCGAGCTGCTTGATGTCGGCGGGAGTGAGCGACTGGAGGTTGTCGGTGCGGATCAGCCGCAGGGGCTGGATCATGCCGCCGTCGGTGGTGGGCGTGCCACCGACGTCGCGGGCGTTGACGAGGGAATCGAAGGCGAGCCAGGAAGTCACGGTCCGAACCTAGCGGGCCCCCAGGCGACCCCCGGTTCGCGGGGTGCCCGCCGTCCACAGCGTCCTCGCGCCGGCCCGCTCGACGATGACCACAATGCCAGCGGATCCGCCCCCCACCGCGGCGATCGGGATGCCGTCCGGCCCGACGGTCTCGACACCACCACCGACCCACCGCATACGCCCGTCCCGCGCAACCACGACGCCCGGACCGTCACCGACGACCGCCAACACGACGGTGTCCGGGTCGACGGTGACCCGGGGGCAGCTCGACCCGCTCGGCAGAATGCGACGCGGCTGCGGCGCCCACGCGCCAGAGCGCCGCCTGCCCGGCGGCCACGCCTCCGATCCAGCACGCGTCCACCCCGCAGGCGACCGAATCGGCCCTACCGGCCCCTCGGACGGGAGCAGAAGGCGGCGTACTGGCTCGTCGCGGCGCGGCCACACCCAGGCCACCGGGACCCGATGCGGGGTCTCGCCGAGCTCGATCGACTCCCCCGCGACGACGACCAGGGAACCCGCGGCCCCGGCCGCCCGCGCGCCCCGCTGCGAGCTCGGCGACGACGCGAGCTCGGTCCCCTCCGACGGCATCCGCTCCCACGTGTCACCGCGGGCCTGCCAGAGGGCGATGTCCATGCCATTCGCGCCGGCCCAGCCGCCGGCCACCAGGGTCCCGTCGGGCGTGGCGACCTGCGCGACCATCGTACCCGCCTCGTGCCCGCCGAAGACCCAGAACACCTGCTCGTGTTCCACGACGCGATCCGCATCGCCCGACCAGACCGTCCAGCGGATGTTGCCGTGGGCCCCTCCGAGGAGATCGATGCGCCCACCGGGACCGGCGGCCACGGCGACGACGTCCGCGACCCGGCCGTACGGAGTGGCGGGTTCCAGCGGTACGGGTCGCCCACGCCCGGCCTCCAGGACGAAGAGAGCAGGCGCGGGTTCGGCCGGCGCGACCGCGTCCGGCGAAGGACGGGGACCGGCCTGCCCCCGACCAGTACGCGGCCACCGGCCGCGGCGAGGGCCACGGGGCGGACACCCCCGAGGTCGACCTCACGCCAGTGGACGGGCCGGCCCGCGAGGAGGCCCGACGACGCACCCACCACGAGCGCCGCCACGAGCCATCGTCGGCCCGACCCCATGTCGGCACCGTACTCGTCGCGAGGCTTCGACTCGCCGGCGCTCGCCCAGCCGGCGTGACGGGTGGTTGAATCCTCGGGACCGAGGGGGAGCATGAGCGACGAACACCTGTGGGCGCCGGGCGCCACGCCCGATCGTGTCGCACCCGCACACGACCGACTGCCTCCCCGCGCGACCGGCCGCCGCAGCGGCGGCGCTCTGCCGCCACCCCCACACCCGACACCCGAACAACGAGCCGGCTCCACCGCCGCCCCCGGCGACACCCCCCAGCGCCCCCGCCTCGCCTCGGTCCGGCGTACCCTCGCCGCCCAGCCCCTCAGCGCCTGGGTCGTCGCGGCCCTCACCTTCCTCGCGTACGCCCTGCTCTCCACCCAGCAGTGGCGCCGCTTCGAGTCGCCGTCCTACGACCTCGGCATCTTCACCCAGCTCCTCCAGCGGTACGCCGCGTTCCAGGCGCCGATCGTGACCGTCAAGGGCCCCACCTACAACCTGCTCGGCGACCACTTCCACCCGCTGCTCGCCGTGCTGGCGCCGATCTACGCCGCGTTCCCGAGCGCCTACACGCTGCTGATGCTGCAGGCGCTCCTCCTCGCCGCGTCCGCGTTCTTCGTCGCCAAGACCGCCCACGAGCACCTCGGCCGCGGCGCGGGCTGGCTGATGGGGCTCGCGTACGCGTTCTCGTGGGGCGTCCAGCAGGCGGCCAACGTGCAGTTCCACGAGGTCGCGCTGGGGGCCCCGATCCTCGCGATCAGCCTGTGGCTGCTGCTGCGCCAGTCATGGACGGCGGCGGCGATCTGGGGCGGGCTGCTGGTGTTCGTGAAGGAGGACCTGTGTCTCACCGTGGTCGTGCTGGGCCTGGTGCTGATGTGGCGGTCGCGCCGCCTCGTCCTGGGATCAGCCCTCGCGCTGTGGGGCCTGGTCTGGACCGTCCTGACGTTCAAGGTGATCCTGCCGGGCCTGAACCCTGACGGACAGTATGACCACGGCGAGAGCCTCAAGATCTCCACCGTCCTGGCCGATCCCGTCGGCGTCATCGGCGGCATCCTCACCACCGAGAAGAAGATGGCCACGCTCCTGCTGCTGTGCGTGTGCGTGATGTTCCTGCTGCTCCGCAGCGAGATCGCGCTGCTCGTCCTCCCGACCCTCGCCTGGCGTTTCCTGTCGGCGAACGAGGGCCACTGGGGCCAGACGTGGCACTACTCGCTGATGCTCATGCCCACCGCGTACGCGGCCGCGATCGACGCCTGCGTACGCCTCCGCGCGTCCCGGTGGGCGCCGCTGCGCGGCTGGGGTCTGCATGGGCCGGCGATGGCGCTGGCGGTGACGATCGCCCTGTTCAATCAGATGCCGCTGTGGCAGCTGCGTGACCCGGCCCGCTGGGAGCTCAACCGGCGCCACGCCGCCGCGCGTGCCGCGGTCGACCTCGTCGGCAAGGACGCGATCATCGCCTCCGACGTGTCGCTGATGAACCAGCTGGTGGCGCGCGGGCACGTCTACTACATCGGCAACAAGGGCAATCCCGTCGCCGACTGGATCGTCATCGACAACGTCGCCGGCGGCTGGAACATGAAGGTCGACGGAGCCCAGTACGCGTCCCAGATCCACCCCGGTACGCGGTGGCAGACGGTGTTGGACGCGGAGGGATATCAGGTGGTGCGCCGGGTGGGCTGACGCTCCCCACCCGGCCCCCAGATCACGCGTGGACGAGTCGTTTCGGCAGCATCCGCGCGAACTTCTCCGGCGACATCGTCCGCTCCCGCATCACCGCGCCCACGCTCGCGACCAGCGCCACGACCAGCCACAGCAGTGACATGCCCACCGCCCCCGTCACGCCGGGCGCGTCCGTGATGATCGCCCGCACCCCGTTGAGGACCGGCGTCAGCGGCAGGATCGGCGTGATCGCGTCGAAGAACCACGGCACCGCCGAGATGATCCCGGCCGCCGCCGTGAGCGTGACCATCACGATCGAGATGATGCGCCCCGCTCCGCCGAACCACGCCACGAGCGCGTGGTTCACGGCCACGAACACCGCGCCGCCGAGCAGCAGCAGCGCCAGCACCGAGAGGGTCTTGAACAGCGACAGCCCGAGCACCATCTGGCCGATGACCGTCAGCGCCAGCGCCTGCACCGCGGCGATCGCCAGGCCCGGCGCGATCGACCGCGCCGCGAGCCACCAGGTCGGCCGGGACGACGTCAGCGCGCGCGACGACACGGCCTGCACGACGAGATAGGTCGCGAGCGCGCCCAGCCAGAGCGCGAGCACCATCACCAGCGACGTCGACGCCGCCTCGGGGATCAGGTCACCCGCGCCGCCCCGGGCCACCGGCTCCGCGACGACCTTCTTCAGCGCCTGGCGGTCGGCCTCCGAATAGGTCGGGATCTGCGTGGCGCCCTTGGCCAGCCCGTCGGCCATCTCCTTCTGGCCCTTCGCCAGCTCCTTGCCGCCGTCGGCCGCCTTGCCGAGGCCGTCGGCGAGCTCACCCGTGCCGTCGGCCAGCTTCTGGCCGCCGTCGGCGAGCTGGTTCATGCCGGTCGCGAGCTCCCGCGTACCCACCGCGGTCTGGCTGACGCCGTCGGTGTACGCCTTCACGCCGGTCGCGTAGGTCTGCGTACCCGTCGCGAGCTGACGGGCGCCGGTAGCCGACTGGGCGATGCCGCCGACGAGCGCCGGCATCCCGTCGGCCAGCTTGTCGGAACCGTCGGCCAGCTGCTTGGCGCCGCCGACGAGCTCGGGGACGCGGGCGTTGCCGGCCTCGACCTGGGAGGCGAACTGGTCGATGCCGCCCAACAGGGCCTGGCCGCCCGGCTTGAGCTGGCGGATCTTCTGGGCCTCCTTCAGCAGCGTCGGCAGCTGCGGCAACATCGTGCGCGTCTGGTCGATCGCCTTCGTCAGCTCGGGATCGTTGGCGAACCCCTGCGCCCACTCCACCGGCGACCGGTTGCCGGTCTGCGGCGACCGGGTGGTCAGCAGTGCCTGCGTCTGCGCCCACTGTGCACAGACCTGCGCCTGCTGCTGCGGCGTCACCCCCTCGATCTTCGGGCAGGGCGCCTGCGTGGCCTTCTCGAGCTGGGCGGCGTACGCCTTGGCCTGGCTCTGGGCGCGGGCGAGTTCGGCCGAGGCGGCCTGCAGCTGCTCGGGCGTGATGCGCCCCTCGATCTGCTGCAGCGCGTCCAGGGCCGGCTCCATGCCGGTGACGAGCTGGTCGACGCCCGCGACATACTGCGCGACGCCGGGGCGCAGCTGCGTACGCAGGGCCACCGGGATCTGCTGCATGCCGTTGCCGAGGGCCTCGACGCCGGTCGCGACACCCGCGGCGCCGTCGGCCATCGCCCGCGTCTGGGCGGGCAGGTCCTTGGTCTGGGTGGCCATTGTCTCGAGGCCGGTGGCGAGCTTGCCCGTGCCCGTGGCGAGTTCCTGGGCGCCCGAGGCCAGTGGCGCCCCGCCCGCCGCCAGCTTGTCCATGCCGTCGGCGAGCTCGCCGGTGCCGTCCGCGGTCTTGCGGACGCCGTCCGCGTACGACTGCGTGCCGGTCGCCAGCTCGCGCGATCCCGTGGCCGACTGGACGAGGCCGTCCGAGAGCTGGGTCGTGCCGTCGGAGAGCTTGCGGGCGCCGTCGGCGACGGTCTGGAACTGCTTGCCCATGTCGTTGAAGCCGATGTAGATGTTGTCGAGATAGCTCTCGGTCAGCATGCGGTTCACCGTCGACGCGGCGGTGTCGGCGATGATGCGGGCGACGGCGGCGTCGGCGATGCCGGTCACCTTCGACGTCTCGACGTTGATGGTGGCCTTCTGGGCCGCCTGGGGCGTGCCGGAGAAGGACGTCGCGTTCTTCGAGAACTCCTTGGGGATGGTCACGACGGCGGCATACCGACCGGACTCGAGCCCCTGCTTCGCGTGTTTCGCGTCCGCGAGCGTCCACTTCATGTTGTCGTCGCGGCGCTCGACGAGCCCGGCCGACAGCTGGCGGCCCAGCGGGATCGTCTGGCCGTTGACCTCGACCATCTGGTCGAGGTTGACGACGGCGGCCTCCACCCGGTGGAGGCGGTCGGCCGCCCCCCAGGTCGCCCCGAGGAACCCGAGGCTGACGAGGATCGGCACGAGCAGGACCCCGACGAGGGTCCACCACTTCACGGGGCGGTCGTGGTTGGCGCGTTCGAGGCTGAACATCACAGCTCCTGACTCAGGTGGTTCGAGGTCGTGACGAGGTCGTGGTCGTGGTGGCGATCGGGTTGCGGGGTCGGGCGCGGCTCGCCGACGTGGAGCTCGTACGCCCCCGCCGGCAGCAGGTCGGCGACGACGTGGGCCTCACCGACGCCGAGGACCACGGCTGGCGGCGTGACGCCCTCGGGCGGCTGGCGCACCGCGTGGGCGAGCTCGGCGATGGCCGCGCGCTCGTCGTGGCTCGGCACGGCGTCGGCGCCGTCGATGACGACGAGGTCGATGCGCGGGTCGGACAGGGCGCGGTCGAGCTCCTCGCGGATCGACGCGTGGGCCTCGACGCCGTCGCGGTGGAGGCAGTCGACCAGGGCGACGCGGCCGCGTACGCTCGCGGCCTGCTCGGGCAGCACCTGACCCGCGATCTTCGCCTTGCCCGTGGTGCCGGTCAGGCGGCCGGCGAGGCCGAGCAGCAGCGGCGTACGCCGGACCACCGGCCCCTCGACGACGAGGACGTCGCCGGGGAGCAGGCGGATGTCGACCGGCGCGGTGAGGTCGCCGGACGGGTTGTCGTGGGTCGGGTGGGCGCGTACGCCGAAGTCCTCGACCGCGACGACGTGGGGGTCGTCGGGGGCGGGCCAGTCGCGCAGGTCGAGCATGTGGGCGAGCGCCTCGCCCTCGACGTCGAAGCTCGGCAGGCGGCGGTCGAGCCACTTCGGCAGCCACCAGGCTTTGTCGCCGAGGAGGGCGAGGACGGCGGGGACCAGGGTCATGCGGACGATGAAGGCGTCGACGGCCACGCCGACCGCGAGGCCGAACGCGATGGCCTTGATGGGCCCCTGGCCCTCGGGGACGAAGAACGCGAAGACCGCGATCATGATGAGGGCGGCCGCGACGACGACGGGCGCCGACCCGATGAAGCCGCGGTGGACGGCCTCCTTGGCGGACGCACCGTGGACGTACTCCTCGCGCATGCGGGACACCAGGAACACCTCGTAGTCCATCGCGAGGCCGAAGAGGATGCCCATCAGCAGGATCGGATAGAACGAGATCACGGCCATGGGCTTCTCGAGGTGGACGAGGTCGTTGAACCAGCCGTGGGTGAACACGAGCGCGGTCGCGCCGAACGAGGCGGCGACCGAGAGCAGATAGCCCACCGTCGCCTTGATCGGCACCGCGATCGACCGGAACACCATGGTCAGCAGCACCAGCGAGAGGCCGACGACGAAGATGCCGAACGGGATCAGGGCGCGGGCCAGCTGGTCGGAGATGTCGATCTGCACCGCGGTCATGCCGGTGACGTTGGTGTCGACGCCGTAGCGGTCCTTCCACTCCGGGGCCCTGGCGATGAGCGCGGCGACGAGTTCCTTGGTGCGCTCGTCGTCGGGGGCCGTGGTCGGCACGACCTGCATGAAGCCGGTGTCGGCGTTGCGGTTCGGGGTCGACATCGGCACCGACTGGACGCCCGGCACCTTCTCGACCTCCTTCTTGAGGTCGTCCATGAGCTTCAGCGGATCGTTCGAGCCGATGATCTCGGCGGTCACGATGAGCGGGCCGTTGTAGCCGGGCCCGAACTTCTCGGCGATCAGGTCATAGGTGACGCGGTCGGGAGCCCCCGCGGTGTGCTGTCCCGAGTTGGGCAGCGACAGCCGCAGGTCGGTCGCGGGGATCGCCAGCGCGCCGAGCCCCAGCACGACCAGGGCGATGGTAAGGGCGGGGACCTTGGTGACGATGCGTACCCACCGGCCGGACGGGCCGCGCGCGGCCTTCGCGCGGACGGCCGCCTCCTGCTCGGCGGTGTATTCCTCGCCCGGCTTCGGGGCCTTCTTCGGACGCAGCTTCTCGCCCGCGAAGCCCATCAGGGCGGGCAGGAGCGTCAGCGCGATGACGACGGCGAAGGCGACGGCGACCGAGGCGAAGACGCCCATGACGGTGAGGAACGGGATGTTGGCGAGGCCCAGGCCCATCAGGGCGATGATGACCGTCAGGCCGGCGAAGATGACGGCCGAGCCGGCGGTCGCGACGGCGCGGGCGGTGGACTCCTCCACCTCCATGCCGTGGCTGAGCTGCTCGCGGTGGCGGGACAGGATGAACAGGGCATAGTCGATGCCGACCGCGAGCCCCAGCATCACCGCCAGCATCGGCGTCGTCGAGCTGATCGACGCCAGCCCGGTGGCGCCGAACATGATGGCGACCGAGACGCCGACGCCCCAGATCGCGGTGATCAGCGGCATGCCGGCGGCGACGACCGAGCCCAGGGTCACGATGAGGACGATGAAGGCGACGATCACGCCGAGCCCCTCCGTCGCGGTCATCTTCGGGATCTCGACCGAGAACGCGTCACCGCCCATCGACACTTTCGTGCCGGACGGGAGCGTCTTCTCGATGTCGGCGGCGGCCTTCGTCAGCGTCGCGCGCTGGGCGTCGGTGACGTCGGTGGAGGCCACGTCCAACATGACGTTGGCCATCGCGGCGGTGCGGTCGGGGTTGATCATGCCCTTGACCATCGGGTCGAAGGGCGACGTCGCGGTGCCGACCCAGGGGTGGGCGGCGTCGAGGTCCTTGAGCCCCTTCTCGAGCGGCTCGCGCAGCTCGGGGGCGTCGACCGACTGGCCTGGAGCGGCCACGACAAGCATCGAGGCACGGGTGCCGGCGACTTCCGGGAAGGTCTGGTAGAGCTGCGTCAGCGCCTCCTGCGAGCGGGCGCCGGGGATCTCGAACTCGTCGGAGAACTTGCCGTGGATCACCGCGGCGACACCGCCGAGGACGATCATGGCGGCCAACCACGCGGCGAGGGCGCGGCCGCGGTTGCGGAAGCACCAGCGGCCGAGGCCGTAGAGATAGCTGGACAAGCGCGGGATCCCGTCGTTCGATACAGATGCGTATTCGATGCACAAATGTATCCGATACACTTCTGTACGCAAACCGCGAAAGGATGCTTGGATGACCACCATGGCCGAACCCCCGATCACCGCCCGGCGCGAGAAGACGCGCCAGCGGCTAATGTCGGCGGCGGAGTCGGTCATCGCCGAGAAGGGTTTCGCCGCCGCGAGCGTCGAGGAGATCTGCGAGCGGGCCGACTTCACGCGCGGCGCGTTCTATTCGAACTTCGCCACCAAGGAAGACCTGGCCTTCGCGCTGATGCGGGCCCACGCCGACGCCCAGATGGCAGCCGCCGAGGCCGCGATCGCCCAGGCGACGACGACGCCGGCCGACGACGACTCGCTCGAGGACCTCATCGACCGCGCGGTCAACACCTTCGTCGCCTCCCAGCCTGACGGGCGCGACCAGATCCTGCTGCAGGCCGAACTCCGGCTCCACGCCGTCCGCCACGCCGAGTTCCGGGAGGCGTACGCGGGCTTCTCCTGCGAGATGACCGACCTGTTCGCCGCGACCATCGACGGAACCCTGCGTACGCGGGGCTTCGCGCTCGCCATCCCCGCCGACCGAGCCGTGACGCTGCTCCACGGGGTGCAGGAGTTCGCCAGCATGGACGCTCTGCTCGGCGGCGCGACCGACATGGGCGACAAGCTCAAGACGGTGCTGCGCACGCTGGTGCGGCCGGCCTGACCCCTCCCCTCGGAGTCAGCAGCAGCCCTCCCCGCTCGTCGCCGAGCCGAGGAACGCGCGCACGGTCTCCAACACGTCCGGCACCACCGCATAGTGGGCCCAGCGCCCGCGCTGCTCGCGCGTGATCACGCCCGCGACCACCAGCTTCTTGAGGTGGTGGCTGAGCGTGGGCTGGCTGATGCCGAGCTGGTCGGGCAGGTGACAGGCGCAGACCGTGCCGCCGTCGGCGGCAGCGAGGTGACCGACCAGGCGTACGCGGGTGGGGTCACCGAGGGACTTGAACACCGCGGCGAGACAGGCGGCGCGGTCGGCCGGCATCAACGCGGTGGCGCCCGCCGCACAGCACTCGCTGAGGACGGGCGGTTCAGTGGCTGTCATGACCGGAGCCTAACGCCCACATTGACAATCATCAATGCATTGGCGGAAGATTCAGGCGATGCGCGAACGATCTCCGAGCGAGCGCCAGCGAGACGAGGAGCCCATGACCACCACCACCACCGAGCCCGAGGCCCCTGTCGCCCAGCGCCTGTCCACCCTCGACCGGTTCCTGCCCGTGTGGATCCTCGGCGCGATGATCCTCGGCCTGCTGCTCGGGCGGCTCGTCCCCGGCCTCGGCCGCGCACTCTCGGCCGTCGAGCTCGACGGTGTCTCCCTGCCGATCGCGATCGGGCTGCTGGTGATGATGTATCCGGTGCTCGCGAAGGTCCGCTATGACCGACTCGACACCGTGACCGGCGACCGCCGGCTCCTCGCGGCCTCGCTCGTGCTCAACTGGGTCCTCGGCCCCGCCCTGATGTTCGCGCTCGCGTGGCTGTTTCTGGCCGACCTGCCCGAATACCGCACCGGGCTGATCATCGTCGGCCTCGCCCGCTGCATCGCGATGGTGATCATCTGGAACGACCTGGCCTGCGGTGACCGGGAGGCCGCGGCCGTGCTGGTGGCCCTCAACTCGGTGTTCCAGGTCATCGCCTTCGCCGGCCTCGGCTGGTTCTATCTCAGCGTGCTGCCGGGCTGGCTGGGCCTCGAGACCGCCGGGCTGGAGGCGTCGCCATGGCAGATCGCGAAGTCGGTGCTGATCTTCCTCGGCGTCCCCCTGCTCGCGGGCTTCCTGTCGCGCCGCGTGGGCGAGAAGCGGTGGGGACGCGAGGCGTACGAGGAGAAGTTCCTGCCCCGCGTGGGGCCGTGGGCGCTCTATGGGCTCCTGTTCACCATCGTGGTGCTGTTCGCCCTGCAGGGCCACCAGGTCACCTCACACCCCCTCGACGTCGCCCGCATCGCCCTGCCCCTGCTGGTCTATTTCGCCGTGATGTGGGGCGGCGGCTATGCGGTGGGACGCGCGCTGCGCATGACGTACGCGCGCACTACCACCCTCGCCTTCACCGCCGCCGGCAACAACTTCGAGCTCGCGATCGCCGTGGCGATCGCCACGTTCGGCATGGCGTCGGGCCAGGCGCTGGCCGGGGTCGTCGGTCCGTTGATCGAGGTGCCGGTGCTGGTCGGGCTGGTCTATGTGTCGCTGTGGCTGCGGCGGAGGTTCAACCACGCCTGACCCGGCGTACGCCATGACCATGTCACGGCCGTTTGGGGACATCTGTCACCCGTCCCGGCCCGAATCGCGGGCCAGAGTGGAACCATGTCCACGCACGCCGTTCCCGCCCCGTCACCCACTCCCCTCGCCCGCGTCGGGTGGGGCGCCCACCTGGCCCTGCGCCTCGGGGTCGCCTTCATGCTGTTCGTCTATGGCTGGACGAAGGTCTTCACGATGCAGATGGGGCGGTCCGACTTCGGCGACGCGCTGATCAACCACGGCGAGATGAGCC
Organism: Mariniluteicoccus flavus; assembly: GCF_054776655.1. NCBI lineage: Bacteria > Bacillati > Actinomycetota > Actinomycetes > Propionibacteriales > Propionibacteriaceae > Mariniluteicoccus > Mariniluteicoccus flavus. Next base: position 112,983 of record NZ_BAAHBN010000008.1, read on the forward strand.
CGATGGGCCTGCTGTGGCGCTGGATGGGGTTCTCACCCGCCGTGCAGGTGATCGCCGGCGCCGCCGAGGTCGCCGCCGCGGGCCTGCTGCTGTGGCGCCGCACCGCCCTGGTCGGCGCCCTGCTCGGCGCGGCCGACATGGCGGTCGTGTTCGGGTTCAACCTCGCGTACGACGTGCCGGTGAAGCAGTTGTCCCTGATGCTCACGCTGGGCTGCGTGATCATCGCCCTCCCGTACGCCCCGCGCCTCGTCCGCGCACTGTTCACCCGTGGCCCCGTCGCGGCCGGGCCGCTGCCGACCCTCGTCGACGGGCGCGCCGGCCGGGTGACGAACGTCCTGGGGCTGCTGACCGCGCTCGCCCTCACCGTCGCCAGCGGCGTGGTGTTCTGGTCGGTGATGGGGTCGAAGCGCCCCACCGAGGTGCACGGCCCGCTCGTCGGCGTCCACCGCGTCGCCCGCGACAGCGCCGCCCCGGCGCCGCAGCTCGCCGACGACGCCCGCTGGCAGCACATCGCGTTCGGCCAGTGGAAGAACCGAAACGGCGCCCGCGTGACCGTCCGGCAGGCGAACGGCGACCTGCGGGTCGGCACCTATCGGGTGACGTCGCCCGACAGGGTCACGATCGCGCTCCAGCCGGTGCTGCGCGGCGACGCGAAGCTGAACCAGAAGCCCACCGACACCCTCGAGCTGCGGTTCGCCCACACCCCCGACGGCGTACGCCTGGTCGGCGCGGGCCAGGACCTCGTCATCACTCCCGACCACGAGCGCCGCTATCTGTTCGACCGCCGCTTCTCCTGGGGCGGGCGCGGGCCGGTCAACCGGTGAGCGGGCTGTTCGGGACGGTCAGCTCGACCACTGGCCGTTGTAGAACGTGGCCGCCCACCAGATGCCGACGCCGATCGACGTCACCACCCACGCGATGAGGGCCAGGCCCTTCACCGTGCGCGTCGCCACGCCGTCGGGCCGCCAGCGGATCAGTTCGGCCGCGATCAGCCACACCGGGAACCACAGCAGCACCGCGCGGTTGACCGAGAACAGCCAGTAGGACGTGGCGAACGCGAGCACCTGCACCGCCACCCACGCCGCCTCGGCCCAGGCGCGGCGCGCGAACAGCCAGCCCGTCGCGACCAGGCCGACGATCATCGAGATGACCTCGAACCGGAAGACGATCGCCCAGCCGGGGTGGTCGGCGTACCCGCCCGGGACGATGACGGGCACCGTGTTCATGACCGACTGCCACGGCCAGGTCCAGCCGCGCGACCAACCGGCCTGCTGGGCCTCGTTCCACGCGTTCCACGAGCCGGTGAGGCCGTGGAGATAGACCATGTAGGCCCCGATGACCGCCACCGGCAGCACCAGCCAGACGCCGCGGCGGAGCCACCCCTTGAGGCGGGACTCGCCGTCATGGACCGGCCACGTCAGCACCATGACCGCGAGCGCGAACACCAGGAACAGGCCCGAAACGCGGATGGACGCGGCCCCGGCCGCGCACAGCCCCGCGATGGCCCACCGGTCCTGGCGCGCCCACACCCACGCCCAGAACGCGAACGCGCAGAACAGCGCCTCGGTGTAGGGCACGAACGTGAACACCATCGTCGGCGCGACTAACCACAGCGCGGCGGCCCAGAATCCGCCGAGGCGATAGAGGGCGGCGGCCGCGACCAGCGAGGCCACCATCGAGACGACGATGCCGCCGGCGACCGCGGGGATGCCGACGGCCTTGAAGCCCGCCAGGAGCAGCGGGAGGCCGGGGAAGAACGCCATGCGCTTCGGATCGGCCAGATAGCCGTGCTCGGCGATGCCGACGAAGTGGGCGACGTCCCAGTTCGAGAACGCCTGCGCGAACGTCTTGTCGGTCGAGGTCGCGACCACATAGATCGCGACCCCCACCAGCAGCAGCCGGCTCGCCAGCCAGACCCCGCCGACCCACCACAGTCCGCGGCGGTCGGGGCTGGTCCGCCCGGGGCTGGTCAGTTCGGGGCGGGCAAGGTCGGCCCGGAACCCCGGGAGCAGTACGCCGGGTCGCGGCGCCCGCGGGACGACGCGCAGCGCGCCGCCGAGCCAGGCCAGCGTACGGCGGCGGAACCGCGTGAACCAGGGGGCGTCCGGGGCGCCGTCGAGGGTGCCGCCCGACGGATCGTCGACGTACGCGCCCCCGGGCGTCGCGGTCGCGCGGACCACGTCGCGCTGGGGACGGAGCACGTCGCGCACGACCATCGCCGAGACGTACGCCTCCGTCGCCAACCGCAGCACCGTCGCGGCCCAGAACAGCTTGTCGGGGCCCTCGTCGCCCGGCTTCAGGTATTGGCCCAGGTGGCCCCAGATGGCCATGAAGTAGAGCCACTCGCCGATCGTCCAGATGATCCAGTCGCGCCACCGCGGCCGGCACAGGGCGAGGAAGGGCAGGGCCCACAGGACATATTGCGGCGAATAGACCTTGTTGGTCAGCAGGAACGCCATCAGCACCAGGAACATGACCTGCCCGATGCGCGGCCGCTGGGGGGCGAGCAGGATGAGTACGCCGACCAGCAGGCACCCCAGCAGGAACAGCCCCGTCGACCACACGTTCAGGTCGGGCATGGGGGTCTGGTTGAGCACCCCCAGATACCAGATCGAGCCGAAGTCGCCCTCGCGGTCGGCGTTGAAGGTCCAGAAGAGCTTCCACTCCTCCGGCGCGCCGATCATGACCGGCAGGTTGGTCGCCACCCAGGCGATCAGGAAGCCGCCGAGCGTCGCGAAGAAGTCCTTCATGCGACGCCCGCGCAGGCACAACAGCAACAGGGGGCCGAGCAGGAACCCCGCGTACAGCTTCGCGGCCATCGACAGGCCCAGGGCGATGCCGGCCAGGGCGGGGCGCTTGCGCGCCCAGAACATGACGCCGAGGGCCGTCAACGCGACCGGAAGCATGTCCCAGTTGATGAGGCCGGTGAGCAGCACCGACGGGGAGGCGACGAACATCAGCACGTCCCACTCGCGCCCCAGCGAGCCGCGGACGTGGGACCACAGCGCCACGAGGAACAGGGCGAACAGCAGGACGGCGTTGACCGCCATGAAGGTGTTCGACGCGTCGACCAGCTGCTGGGCGTCGAGGCCCGGGCCGACGGGGGCTCCGAGCCACGCGGTGATGCGCCGGGCCAGCTCCATGAGATAGCCCGTGCCGACCGGATATTCCAGGACCTGATAGGGGCCGGTGTCGAAATAGGGGGTGTTGCCGTCGGCGAGGCCGCGGCCCGCGTACAGGGGGACGATGTCGGTGTAGCACTGCCACGCGAAGACGTCGGGGGCCTTGTCCCACTTCTCCTGCCGGCACGGCACCCACCGCAGCCAGGCGAGCACCCACATCGCGGTGCCCACCGCGTACGCGACCACGAGCGGGGTCGCCCAGCGGCGCGGTGTCGGCCGGGCGTGACGCCCGGGCAGGCCACCGATCGCTCGGCTGACGAGTCGGACGAACGGCTCCGCCGTCGCCTGCTGGCTCGTGTCGCGTGTCACCTGATCCGGCCCCCTTTCTGCGGGGCCAGCCTAGGGGGTCGAAGGCGCGGGTGCCCTCGGGGACGCCGGGGGCGCCGCCTGGGTGGCGCGGGTGGCGGCCCGGGTCGGCGCGCGCGTCGGCTGGGCCTGGGTCGTCGGGGCTTGGGTCGTCGGGGCCTGGGTCGTCGGCTGGGCGGCCGGGGGCTGGGTCGTCGGCTGGGTCGCCGGCGGCTGGGACGACGGCGGCTGGGACGTCGCGGGCGCCGACGGCGTGGCGCCGCGCGGCTGCACCGTCTGTTTCGGCGACGACACCTTCTGAGGGCGATCACCCTTGGCCTTGTTGCGGTTCACGAACGCCGGCGACTCGAACTCGACGACTTTCTGGCCCTTGGTCGCCGTCTGCATGTAGTCGGTCCACGTCAGCGCCGGGTAGGTGCCACCGAAGAACGTCGAGTCGCCCGGTCGCGCGAAGGGGTCGAGGTCGCCGGTGCCCTGCTCCCCCGCGACATACATCACCGAGGTGGTGATCTGTTTCGTGTAGCCCACGAACCAGCTCGCGATGACGTCGTCGTCACGGCCCGCCGTGCCGGTCTTTCCGGCGACCGGCCGGTCGAGCGCCTGGACGCGTGATCCGGTGCCGGACTCCGACGTCACCGACTCCAGCGCATAGGTCACGTCGCGGGCGATCCCGGCGTCGAACGCCTGCTTGCCGGCCGTGTCGGCCTTGTAGATCGAGCGACCCTTGGCGTCGAAGACCTCGCGTACGACGTGGGGGCTGATCTGCTTGCCGAGGTTCGCGAAGGTCGCGTACGCCCCTGCCATGTTCACGGGGCTGACCTCGGGGATGCCGAGCGAGAAGCGGGACGTGTTGGTGTCCCAGCCCGGACCCTTCGGCGCGCCGGCGTCGCTCGCGGCCTTCGCGATCTTCTCGGGGCCCGACTCGCCGGCCTTCGACATCTGGACCGTCAGGTCGACGAACGCCGTGTTGATCGACTTGGCCGTGGCCTCGATCAGGTTCACCGTGCCGTACTGCTCCGAGAACTCGTTGCGCACCGGGACGGGGTCGCCCTTCGGCTTGAACGTGTCGCCCTCGAACGTGTCATAGAGGTCGAAGCCGTCGCGCAGGCCCGCCGCCAGCGCGAACGTCTTGAACGTCGAGGCGGTCTGACGCGGGGTGGTCGCCCAGTTGCGGGCGTCCTTCAGATAGTCCTTGCCGCCATACAGGGCGATCAGCTCGCCCGTCGCGTTGTCGACTGAGGCGAGGCCCCCGTGGAGCTGGTTCGGGTCCTGCTTCTTCGACGCCCGCGACGCCGACTGCTCCGTATATTTCTGCACCGACGCGACGGCCGCCTCCTGGGCCCTCGGGTCGAACGTCGTGACGATCTTGAGGCCGCCACCGGAGATCTCCGCCTGACTAAGGCCCTTGGCCGCGAGCTCGGCCTCGACCATCTTCATCAGGAAGCCGTTGGGGCCCGCGTACCGCTGGTTGAGCGGGACCTCGGGGAAGTCGGGCAGCTTCTGGGAGAACTCGGCCACCTGGCCGGGGGTCAACGTGCCCATCTCGCCCATGCCGGCCAGGACGTAGCGGTAGCGCTCGAGGATGCGCTCGCGGTTCGCCTCCTCGGACGGGTCATAGGCGCTCGGATTGTTCAGCACCGTGGCGAGGAACGCGGCCTGCGGCACAGAGATCTGGTCGGCATTGACGTTGAAGTAGGCCCGGCTCGCCGCCTGGATCCCGTACGCCCCGCGGCCAAAATAGATCGTGTTGAGGTAGCCCTCGAGGATGTCCTCCTTCGGCATCTCGCGGCCGATCTTGACCGCCAGGAAGAGCTCCTTCAACTTGCGCGTCACGGTGCGGTCGGAGGTGAGGTAGAGGATCTTGATGTATTGCTGGGTGATCGTCGAGCCGCCCTGCAGGTCGCCGCCGCGCGCGATGGTCCAGGCGGCGCGGATCATGCCGGTGATCGAGATGCCGCGGTCGGTCCAGAACGTGCGGTTCTCGGCCGCGATCGCCGCGTCCTTGATGGACTGGGGCATCTTCGCGTATTCCAGCGACTGGCGGTTCTGGGTCGAGAAGTTGCCCATCTTGGTCTGGCCGTCGCGCCAATAGACGAACGACGTGTTCGCCTGGAACTCGGCGTTCGGGTCGGGCAACTTCGTCTGGTTGTACGCAACCGCGACCCCGCCCACGCCGAGTATGAGGCTCAGGCACAGGCCGATGACGCCCCACGTGGCCACACGCTTCGCCCAGAACTTGGCGCCGCGCGGCTGGGAATGCTTCGTCTTCTTCGTCTTCTTCGCGGGGGCGTCAGCCATGGATCTCCTCGGGCGTGCTCGACATGCGCTCCACAGTACGCGCGGGTTCTGACAAGTTCTGGGCTGAAACGGGGTGTCAGCCCTATTCAGCGACCCTGGTGGCAGGCAGGATGGGCGTGATTGGCCCGTGGGATGACTGGCGAAGAGAACCCTTTGTCGGGCAGGCTCGTCAACGCGGGTTCACGAGACGAACGGAGACCATGGTGAGCACCAACAACTACGGCGGTTCGACCCCCTACGGCGGCGGCGAGCAGGGCCAGGGCGGCTACGGACAGCAGGGCGGCTACGGCCAGCAGGGTCAGCAAGGTGGTTACGGTCAGCCCTCGGCGAGCGATCCGTACGGTCAGCAGCCGGGGTCCTACGGGCAGCAGGCCGCGTACGGCCAGGGCTCGAACGACGCCTATGGCCAGCAGCCGGGCTACGGCCAGCCGTCCGCCAGCGACTCATACGGCCAGCAGCCGTCCGGCACCGACGCGTACGGCGCACAGCAGGGGGGCTACGGTCAGTCCGCGACCAGCGACTACGGCCAGCAGCAGTCGACCGACCCCTACGGTTACGGCGGCGACCAGTCGCAGGGCGCGTACGCGGGTGGCTACGACCAGGGCGGCATGGCGGCGTACGGCTCGCAGCAGGGCTACGGCCAGGCGCCGATGCGCCCGCCGGTGAACTTCATGCAGGCCGTGAAGAACTGGATCGGCAACTACGTGAACTTCCACGGTCGCGCCAACAAGGGCGAATACTGGTGGGTGTTCCTGCTGCAGTTCGTGATTGGTCTGGTCTTGTACGTCCCGGCCTACTTCATGACGATAGGCGCGGCGCAGTCTGGTGAGACCAACCCGCTGGGCACCGTCCTCATGGGCGTGTATCTCGTCTACGGCCTCGCCACCCTGCTCCCCTCGCTGGGTCTGGCGGTCCGGCGCCTGCATGACACGAACAAGTCCGGCTGGATGTATCTGCTGGGCCTGATCCCCTTCATCGGCGGCATCATCCTGCTCGTCTTCATGCTGGGCGATTCGAACCCCGAAGGTGCGCGGTTCGACAACCCGGACGGTACGCAGCCGAAGTCGGCGGCCTGATCGGTTCGCTTCGCCTGACGCGCGACGGCGCCGGTTCCCGCGGGAACCGGCGCCGTCGGCGTTTGGTCACGTTTCTCCGAGCGAGCGCCAGCGAGACGAGGAGGTGGACCCGAGGGCGTTTGCGCCGCGCTCGGGCCTGGCCTACGCTTGGCCGTCGGCCGTTTCGGCTGCGGGGCTATGGCGCAATTGGTAGCGCACCTGCTTTGCAAGCAGGGGGTTAGGGGTTCGAGTCCCCTTAGCTCCACCGCACGCACAAGGCTCGAACCCTTGCCGATGGAAACGTTGGCAGAGGTTCGGGCCTTGTTCATGTCTGCGGCCCAGGTCAGCGCGTTAGCGTTGACCTGCGGATCGAGGAGCATTTCGAAGGGCCGGTTGTGCTCGACGCGCAACTCGTTGTCCTCGTCGATGAAGACCTTCGTGAAGAACGCCTGGTTGCACAGCCGCCGGTTGGTGTCGTCGCAGCGGGCGTAGATGTCAGCACAGTTGGCGAGCAGGCCGAGCGCGTCATCGAGGTGGGCGCGAGCGTCGGCGTAGTCACCGAAGTGGGCGTCGATACGGCGGGTCACCTGGTCGAGTTCGGCGACGATGCGGTCTTGCTCGCGCTTGAGCACGGAGAGCGGTATCGCGTCGGCGTAGTGCGCTTGCATGAGGCGGTCTTGCTCGCCTTCGAGCCGGTCGCGGTTGGTGGTGAGGCGTTCCACTTCCTCGGTTTCGGCGGCCATGAGCCGGTCGAACTCGTGGTGGAGCATCCCGGCGAGGGCGTCCTGCTGAGCCGGCGTGATCTGGACGCGCGTGTAGTAGTCCTCGACGAGTTTCTCGACGTCCTCGATGAGCATCGCCTGGCGCGTGCAGTCGGTGCGCTTGGAGTGCCGCCCGGAGCACACGAAGTAGCAGTAGACGTTGCCGTGGCGGTTCTTCGCGTTGGAGACGATGAGCCGTGATCCGCACTGGCCGCAGTGGATGGTGCCTTTGAGGTAGTGGCCGTGGACTTGGGTTGCCTCGACGGCGCACTGGTGCGCGGTGAGCACGGACTGGACCTGGTACCAGACCTCGGCAGGCACCAGCGCCGGGTGGTTGCCCTTGTAGCGGGTGCCTCGGTAGATGACATCGCCCTTGTAGTACGGGTTGGTCAGGAGGCGATGGATGGTGGACACCGCCAGCGGCTTCGCCGGCCTCTTCGGCGTGGGCAGGCTGCGAAGCCCGCGCGAGGTGAGCTCGTCATGGAGCTGGCTGACGCTCCAGTTGCCCGAGGCGTAGGCCTTGAACGCCCACTCGATCATCGGCGCTCGCTCGGGATCGAGCTCGATGGTGCGAACCTCACGGCCGAGCTCATCGCGCTTGCGAACGTTCAGGTACCCGATGGGCGCGCGCCCGTTTGTACCGCCACCGATGGCCTTCTGGTTCATACCCTTGGCGACCTCGGTGGCGAGGTTGCGGGAGTAGAACTCGGCGATCGTGGACATGATGCCGTGCAGCAGCATCCCCGAGGGGGTCTCGTCGATGTTCTCGGACGCGGACACGAGCATGACCCCGCACTGTTGGAGTGCAAGGTGGATGCTCACATCGTCGGCTCGGTTCCTGGCGAGCCGGTCGACCTTGTGAACGATGCAGTACGCGATCTTGTTGGCCTTGACGTACTGGATCATCCGCATCAGCTCGGGCCGGTCAGACGACTTGGCGGAGGCTCCCGCGTCAACGAACTCCTCGACGATGCCGGCGCCGAGCTGTTCGGCCTTACGCCGGGTCGCTTCGCGTTGGGCTGGGATCGAGAAGCCTTCGTCGGTGCCGCCCTTCTCTGCCTGCTCACGGGTTGAGACCCGCAGGTACGACACGGCGGCAGCCACGGTCTTGGGCGGGTCGATGAGGCTGGCTGCCGGATCGTCGGCAATGGTGGTCATCGGGGGCTCACTCTCACACGGTTCGACCCTCGCGCTCCCACTGCGGTGGGAGGGGCGTTGATCGTGAAAGCAGCCGGTGAAGGCTGTAGGGCGAGACCCTATGGTCTCGGTGCGTGTTGCCCGCCAGATGACGAGGTTTGGGCCACAACGCCCCGCGTTGCGAGGCTTGCAAGATTCATTCTACCGGGCGGCCTCTGAGGTGGCCAGGTCATCGGGAGCCACCCGGTAGGTGTCGGGCACCCGGACCGCTTCGCGGGCGGCTCGGCTCTCGCCTGTCTCCTGCAACGTCAGCCGGATGAGAACCTCGGCGAGCTTGTGCAGGTCGGCACGGTCACGATGCACGGCCCGGACGGAGAACGACCGCTCCTCGTAGGGGCGACGGTCGGTCTTCTTGGCATAGCGGCTCATCGGTCTACGGACCCTCGTCGTCGGCGAGACTGGCGTAGAACTCGTCTTCGGCTTCCTGTCGTTTGCGGACCTGGGTGATCACGAAGTCCACGAACTCTTCGTCCCTGTCGTCGAACTTCACCTCCTGGATCGCGGGGGCGGGCTCTTCGCCGGGCCAGGCGGCCTGCCGGGTGGGACGGTCGCGGTCCCCGCGCGTACTGCAGGCGGTGACCCAGTAGCGGAGGCGTTCTCGCGCGTCTGCGAAGTCGCGATGCCAACCGAGGGGTGCGGACGCGTTCTGCTCGGGGTCGTAGGCAGCCAGCCAGTGCAGGTGCAGTGCCGACAACTCCCAGACCATCTCCGGATGGTGATGCCAGAACGGCGGAATCACCGAGACCTGAAGTCCGTAGGTGCGGCGCAGCCAGTCCACCCACCGGTTCAGCGCGAGCCATTCCTGCTCCAGCTCGTGAGCGGTGAGCAGGTTCCAGTTCACCGGGTGTGGCGGCTCGGGCATGTCGGCGTTGGTGACGCGGGGCGGCCCGTCGAACACGTCAGGCTCATCCACCTCGGACGGTCCGACGGGGACATCGGGTGCTGCGGGTTCTTGGTTCTGATCGTTCGTCATGGTCTGGCTCCCGAACTCACATGCTGACCGGCGCGGCCTGTGCCACAGCGTTCGTTCGCTGGGGCGGCTCGTAGGCGGCTGCGTCTCGTCCGGCCGAGTTGCGCGGGGTGCGGTCTACCTCGTAGCGGGTTCGCGCGGCGTCGTGGCCGATCTTCTTGGCGATGAACTCTTCGCCCTCGATCGCCTGGCCGTTGCGCTCGTAGTTGACCGGGCGCGTGTAGCCCTCGGCCACGAAGTTGTCGCCCTGGGCGAAGTTCGCGTGTGCATGCTCGGCCGACCGTCCGAACATCACCAGGTGGTGGTAGGTCGTCTCGGTCTGGGTGAACGAGCCGTCTTCCTCGCGGCGGAAGTGCTCCTTGCCAATGCGGGCGAAGAACCTCGCGTCGCCCTTGGCCGTCTCGGTGAGCAACGGCTCCGAGGCGATGAAGCCTGACAGTGACTCCTGGGTATGAATGGCCATGATGGCGTCCTCCTGAACTCGGGCGACCAGCTGCACGTGGTCGCTGTGTCAGGCAGGTACGCCCCGGCACCCAGAGTCGTCAGGATGCGGGGCTGCGCAGGAGAGCTTCGAGCTCCGCGCGATCGCTGCGGAGCTGCGCGGCATCCTGCCGGGAGGGCCAGGCGCGTAGGTCGGTGACGATGGGTGGTGCGGAGCGGAGCATGGTGATGCCGGTGCCGAACGGCAGCGTGCGGATGCGGTCTGGCGGCAGGATCGGCACGCGGCGGATGGAGCGTTGGTTGGAGCGGGTACCGCCGTCCCCGAGAGTCACCGAGTCGGTGTACTCGTCGCGTTCGCCGATGAGGGTGTGGAGGTCGCGGCTGTTGGAGGCGCCGCCGAGGATGATCTTGACGATGCTGGCGTCCCAGATCGCGCCGGCCTGGTGCTCGCTCCACCGGTCGCGGGCCTGGGCAAGAGACTGCAACACGGGCATGGTGGTAATCCCGGTGCCGCCACCTTCGGCCATGAGCGTCGGGAGCGACGGCAATGGCGCGAGGTTCCCGATCTCGTCGAGCGCGAGCAGCAGCGGCGGATCAAGCCTGGCTCCGGGCGAGCGGGCGGCGAGCCTGCGCGCTGTCTCGATGAGGTCTTCGACGAACGCCGCAACCAGCGACGCGGAGGCACCCGCACCTGCCCCGGTGGCGAGCAGATAGAGGGTGCCGTGCTCGGTGAGGAAGGTCTCGGGGTCGAACTGCTCGTCCGGCTCAGGTGACACCGCGTCGAGCACGCGAGGGTCGGCAAGCGCGGCGAGGGCGAGGGAGACGCCTTGCCAGATGCTGTCGCGGGTCTTGGGGTCGGCGTCGATCATCGCGGCCAGGGAGTCGTCCCAGCCCATCGCCGCGTTCGGGTGGGAGTTGAGGATCGCGACCGCTTCGGAGGCAGCCGAGGGGTCGAGGGTCCATCTAAACAGTTCGGCGGGTGGTCTGCCGTCGAGGGCTGCGGCGTGCAGCAAGCTCTGAAGCGCGGTGCGGGTCTTGCCCTCCCAGAAGCCTCCGGACTCCACCCCACCAGCGGAGAGGCCGGTAGCGGCGGCGAGGCCGTTGGCGCGGATCATCGCGGTCAGTGGGTCGTGGCAGCCGCGTACCGGTGACCAGCGCAGCCCGGCAGGGATGCCCTCGGCCAGGCGTTGCGGGTCGAACACCGCGACCGGGCCGTCGCGACGGCGGCGGGCGCGGAGGGTGGCGGTGAGGTTGTCGGGCCGGGTGCTGGTGGTGACGACCGCGCCGGGTGCGTCGAGGATCGCGTTGATGACGACATGGAGGCCTTTGCCGGAGCGGGGCGGGCTGATCAGCAGGATCGAGTCCTCGACCGATGCCCATACCTTCGTGCCGCGACTGGCTCCGAGGAGGTAGCCGACATCCTCCGGTGTTGGGGATTCCAGCGACGGCCGCAAGGTGTCAGCGCGGTGCAGCAGTGCCTTCGCCGATGCGGCCGTCTTCACTTCCTGGCTGGTGGCGGTCCCGGCGAGGCGGTGTGGGTCGGTCTCGGTCTTCCTGGTGTGGTGGCGCAGCCTGATCCAGACCCAGACGGTCCCGGCGGCGAGCCCGCCGAGCATGACCGTGCTGATGAGCCAGTAGAGGATCGGGTTGAGCCCGTCGGCACCGAGTGCGGTCGCGGGGTCGGCGGGGTTGAACAGCACTCCGAGGCCCGCGGCCGGGCCGGCGTCCGGCTGTGGCAGGCCGGTGAGGAACGCGGTGATGCTGCCGGCTGCGCGCAGGACGAGCGCGATGCCGAACATGCCGATCAGCCCGATGAGGGCGGCGTTGGTGAGTTCGTCGCCCATGCCCCCTGTTTGTCGCTGGTTCATGTCAGCCGCCGCACTGCGAACGTGCCCGAGATGCGCCCGAGCAGGATGACTTCCTGCCCAGCGGTGTCGGGGAGGGTGTCTAGGTCGATGAGGGCGCGGGCGTCGCCGGTTCCGGTGGCGTCGGTGTGGGAGACGATCACAGCGGCGGCGACATCCTCACCGGGGACGAACCCGTCGGCGGTGACCTCCATCAAGCGTGGCACCCGGCGTGCGTGACGACTCCGCCGTGTATCCGGCACCGGCTTCTCCGGCAGGGGTGCTGCGCGTCGGGGTGTGCGGGGGCGGATGATGTCGGTGAAGACGCTCCCGTCGCACTCGCGCACCTCCACCCGGACCGCGACGGTTCGGTCCTTGGTGATGGCATCCATGAGCGGCCCGAAAGTCGTCCGCGTCCACGCGGTCTCGCCGGGTGCGGGGAATGGTGTTCCGTCGATGGTTGCGGTGAGGGTTCCGTCGGCGGCGACGGTGATGAGGACGTGCGGCAGTTCAACCTGAGCAGGGTTCTCGTCGTCGTTCGGGGTGGATCGGCGTGGGCTGGTGAGGTTCATCGGTGGCCTCCCGCCGCGCGGCTGCTGGTGTCGAACAAGGCGAGCTCGGCCGGGTGCAGCTGATGCTGCGTGACGAAGCTCCTGGCCTTGATCCGCCACAGGCCTTGGCCGACGCCGAGGTTCGGCAATAGCTGCTGCTCGGTGCCGGTCAGGCCGAGCGCGGTCGCGGTCGGGCCGAGCTGGTCGGACTCCTGCCGGTACACGATCCGCGTCTCGGCGTTCGCGAGCAGTGAGTTTGCCAGTGATCGCATGGCTGAGCCTTGGTCGCCTACGTTGTCGAGGTCGGTGAGCTTGTGGAAGATCAGCATGTTCGCGATCCCGTAGTGCCTGGCGAGTCGCCAGTGCGCGTCCATCCGCCGCAGCAGCGCCGGGTGGGACATGAGCCGCCAGGCTTCGTCGTAGATCACCCACCGCTGCCCGCCGTTCGGGTCGAGCAGCGCGGACTCCATCCACGCCGAAGAGCACGTCATCAACACCGAGATGAGCGTCGAGTTCTCCGTGACCCGGGACAGGTCGAGGGAGATCATCGGCAACGACGGATCGAACTTGACCGTGGACGGCCCGTCGAACAGTCCCGCCAGGTCACCGGCCACGAGACGGCGAAGCGCGTGACCGACCAAACGCCCATCCTCGGCCAACCTGCCGTCGGCATCCGCACTGGGTGCCAGGATGCGGTCGACGACCATCGGCAGGATCGGCACATCGTTCTCCCGAACCGTCTGGGTCAGGGCGATGTCGATCGCGGTGTGCTCCAACGGCGATAGCCCGCGGGCGAGCACGGTCTCGGCGAGCGCGCCGATCAGGTCACGACGCCGGGCAGCGACCGTCGAGGCCCACTGCTCATCCGAGAGGCCCGCTGGTCGGTGGCCCTCGTCGAGCGGGTTCAGGCGGGTGTTGAGACCGTGGCCGAGAACGATCGCCCTCCCACCGACGGCGTTGGCGACCGCAGTGTGCTCGCCCTTCGGGTCGCCGGGAACGTACACGCGCCGCCCGAACGGCAACGACCGCGTGTAGAGCGACTTGGCGAGGCTCGACTTCCCAGAGCCGACGATCCCGGCCAGCACCACGTTCGGGGCGGTGATGATCCCGCGAGCGTACAGCACCCACGGGTCATAGACGAAGCTCCCACCCGAGTACAGGTCCTGACCCACGAACACCCCATCCGCACCAAGGCCACCTTCGGCGACAAACGGATACGCACCCGCCAATGTCGCTGACGTGTCCTGATGGCGGGTCAGGCTGAACCGGCCCGGTGTCCGCAACCGCGCGGCACCTGGCTCGCCGGCCTTCGGGAGGTAGATCGTGGCGCGCCGCTCGGCCCGCTCCTGCTCGGCCTTGACCCTGGCTGCGGCGAGTGCGGCCTTGCGCTGCTCGGCGTGGAGCCGGGCCTCTGCGCGGCGGCGCTGCTTGCGGAGCTTCCGTCGTTCCTTCGTCGGTGCCACCAGAACGGCGGTGTGCAGCCGCTCGCGATCCTGGGTCACAGCCCCAGCCCCCGCGCCCGCTTCACAGCAGCGATCTTCGCCGGCTCGAACCACGACCCATCCCACTTCGAGGCCGGAAGGTCGGTCCGCTTCGGAGCACCCGGCGATGAGTACGACACCAGCAACTCCGGCCCGTCCCGCATCGAGGACGGCCCGGTCTGATCGGCTTCCTGAGCCTCGGTGCCGGGTTCGGTGTAGCGGCGCAGCAGCGAGACGTACCCGATGTGCGGATTGACGACCAGCGCGTAGTCGCCGGAGATCGCCACCTGGTCGTTGGTTCCCTCGCCAGGCTCGTCGTAGACGTACCCGTTCTCCAACGCGGCCTCAGTGGTCTCGTCGCCGCAATCCCACTGCGCGAGGTAGTCCACCGCATCGACATGCCCCAGCTCACCGAGGATACGCAACGGCCTGTCGGCTTCATCGCCCTGGAGGAACACCACGTTGACCCACCTGGACGGCGCAGCCTCCTCGACGGCGGGGTCAGGATGCCATGCGATCCGGCCGGCCGCGATGAAACCCTCGGCGAGCCGGTCGTAGGCCCGGTCTACGAGGCTCGCCGCCTGGCGTAACTCCTCCGCAGCAGCCAGCGCATCCCGCACTCCGGCGTCGTGGTTCCCGTCGTCGTTGAACGCGTGCGCGGCCTTGCGCTCGTGAACATCGGCGATCTGATCGAGCACCTGCCGCAACGAACGCATCCCCGACGACAGATCGCCGATCACCCCGTACATCTGCGCGGGCTGATCGAACGCACGGCTCGCATGAGCCAACCCCCGCAGAGCCTCGGACGCCTCAGCAGCGTCGGCAGTCGAATCGAAGAACGTGGGCATGGTCGGCCTCCTCGGGAGTCGTGTGATGAGGAGGTGCGCTGCCTAGCACCCCGGCGCTGTCGGAGGCGGCTGACATACTTGACGGAGGCGTCGGAGGGAGGCACAAGGCAGTCACCGGCGAGAAGGAGAGCCCACATGGACGACGCGCGCGACGAGTCCGGTAGCGACGAGGCTATTGGCGGGCAGGCCGAGGAAGATGGTCAGATCAGGTCCGGCGCGCTTGAACTCGCGACATCCACGACCCTCGTCGAAGTGACGCCAGGTGTCGCAGTGGTATTCGGCGAAGTCCCCGACGGTCTTGAACTCATCAGCCTCGACATGGTGCCTTCCTTTGACCGCGCCCAGCTCTCCACCACTCTTGGCTCCCTCGGCAACGCAGGCACCATCGTCGGAAACGTTGCGGAAGCTGTATCGAGCGCGCAAGGCCTCTTCCGCGTCAACGACGCCACGCTGTCCCTGCTGAAGAGCGGCGGACAGATGGCAGCAAAGGACGGCGCCAAGCTCGGGGCGATCTTCAAGAACGGCGAACTGGTCGCCCAGGCGCGCTTCATCCCCGCTTCAATCACAGCCGCTACAGCGATCGCAGCCATCGGCCCGGCCGTCGCCATGATCGCGCTCCAAATGCAGCTCGGCGAGATTTCCGGCCTCGTTCGTACCAACATCCAGCTCACGACGCAGACGCTCAAAGCCATCCGAAACGAGCAATGGGCGGAGCTTGAAGGACTGGCGGAGTCCGTCGATGAAGCGGTCAAGGAGACCCGCGAACTCGACGCCATCACAGACTCTGTCTGGGAGCCCATCGCTCCCAGCGGCCCCAACATCCGCAAGCAACTGAAGCTGTACCGCAAGAACGTGGCAGGCCACGTCCAGGAACTCGGGAAGCTGGAGGGTCGCGCTCGCCGCCAGTACCTCGAATCCAACGCCGAAGCAATCGTCTTCGATACCTACGCGCTGCTCAGCTCGCTGAAGACCCACGCGGAGTACCAGGCTGTCCGGGCTGCCCTCGCCAGAACACGAAGCGCAAATGACGAGAGCGAAGCGCAGCTCTTCGAGCGGATCGCCCGGAACACACCAGTCGAGATCAACGAGTCGCTCTCCGAAATCCGCTCGCTGACCGAGTCACTCGTGCGTGAGTTACGGATCATCGCCGAGCTCCCCGGTCGCGCTACCGTGCCTCTCACGAAGAAGCGGAAGGACGCAAAGGCGTCTCAGCTCACTTGCAGGCAGCTCCTCGAAGCTATCGCGCCCTTGGCCGACATGCTCCAGCCAGCGGTCGAAATGCCAGCGGTGCCGACGACCGTGTGCGCACCCGAGGGGCTTGAACTCGATCCGTACCTGCATATCATTCGGTGGTTTCTTGAGGACGGCGAGACGCTTCGCAGCGTGGCCTTCCCATACGAAGTGGGAACTCACAACTTCGCTGGAGTCGTGCCAGCGATTCTCGCTAGACGGGTTGATGCGACCTGGGACGCGCTCGCGCCCGGAAGAGCCGGTGCAATCGTTGAGAAATTCGCGTCGAGCACATTCGTAGCGGTCACTGACCGACGGATCGTCACCGCCAACCCAGGGAACCTCCTGAAGCGGGGCGAACTTGGCACGATCTACTCCCTGGATGAGGTGCGTAACGTGCGCGGTCGCTCACACGGCGGAGCGGGCGTCCGGCCCACCATCGATGTGGCCACGGAGGAGCGCGATCTGCACTGGATGTTCCCCGACTCCGCGGTCCACGAGGACATCGACAGCCTGGCCGCGGCGCTCTCCGAAGGAACGCCCCGCGCAGTTTCGGCCCCAACAGCGATTGAACGACTCCCCGTAACAGACTCCGCCGTCGACTCCTAGATCGCGCGAGGGAAGGCATGAGTGAGCAGGAAGGCTTCCGGCCGACGGGTGGCCGGGCAAAGGGAGGCAGGTGCGCGCTGTGTGGAGCTCAGGCAAAGCTCACCAAGGCACACGTGCCACCGAAAGCTGCGTTCAACAAAGGGAGCTTCTCTTGGGGAGGAACCACAGGAGACAGCCGGCTTGCCCACGGACGACCACGACTCGGGGGCGCTAGCCTCTACGCGCACTGCGAGCCCTGCCGAGCATCCACATCACCCTGGGATGACGAGTACTGAGTCGCCCCGGGTGTGGTGGAGGGTCTGATCTGCCGAGAGGATGCAGATATGCCCGCACCGAAGAAGTACCCCGAGGAGTTGCGTGAGCGAGCGATCCGCCTGGTGCGTGATCGTCTCGCTGCTGAGCCGAGGTTGTCGCAGAACAAGGCCTGTCTGGCCGTGGGTGAGCAGCTGGCGATCAACGGCGCTACCTTGCGGAACTGGGTCAAGGCGGCCCGGGTCGACGACGGGGAGCTGCCTGGGACCACGAGCGCTGACGCCGCTCGGATCGCTGAGCTCGAGAAGGAGAACCGCGAGCTGAGGCGCGCGAATCTCATTCTGCGCCAGGCGAGTGCGTATTTTGCCCAGGCGGAGCTCGACCGCCGCTGAGTGACGTCGACGCGTTCATCGACGAGCACCGTGATGAGCACGGGGTCGAGCCGATCTGCTCCACGCTGGCCGAGGCCGGCTACCAGATCGCCCCCAGCTCCTACTACGCCCGCAAGTCCCGCCCGCCATCGGCGCGTTCGCGCACGGACGCGGTCTGGGACGAACGGATCACGACGGTGCACGCTGCGAACCGCGGGGTGTACGGCGTCCGGAAGATGTGGAAGGCCTTGGCGCGCGAGTATCCCGGCGAGCACGTCGCCCGCTGCACCGTGGAGCGACGCATGGGAGCGCTGGGGTTGGCCGGCGTGCCGAACAAGCGGCACCCCACGACCAC
>NZ_BAAHBN010000009.1:0-96532 GCF_054776655.1 Mariniluteicoccus flavus
GCGTTCGAGGACGGCTTTGATCATCTCGGGCAGGAATCCGCCCTCCCCGGTCAACGCCACGCCCCGCTCACCGGTCGCGGCCATCAACTTGTCGAGCATCGCGTCGTCGAACAGCTCACGACGTAACAGGCGCGCCTCAGGCTCGTCCTCGGCGCCCTTCTTCGGCTTGGTCATAGACACAGTCAATCTCCTTCAATCGGAGACCCCCACTTACACAGACCATCTGACACCCCCGCAGGAACGAACCCCACATGCGGGGTTCGCGCTGAACCCCAGGGTTCGCGCTCGACGTTGCAGGGTTCGTGGTGAACCTCAGGGTTCGCGCTCGTGTACGGCTCCTCGTCTCGCTGGCGCTCGCTCGGAGAACGTCCCCCTCACGCACCTTTAGCGACACCCCAGGGTTCGTGCTGAACCCGAGGGTTCGCCCTCACGTACCCCCTCCACCACGAACCCCACGGTGCAGGACGCACCCCACATGCAGGGTTCGCGCTGAACCCCGGGGTTCGCCCCCGCGTACGCTCCTCGTCTCGCTGGCGCTCGCTCGGAGAACGTCCCCCTCACGCACCTTTAGCGACACCCCAGGGTTCGTGCTGAACCCGAGGGTTCGCCCTCGCGTACCCCCTCCACCACGAACCCCACGGTGCAGGACGCACCCCACATGCGGGGTTCGCGCTGAACCCCAGGGTTCGCGCTCGACGTTGCAGGGTTCGCGGTGAACCCCAGGGTTCCCGCTCGCGTACGCTCCTCGTCTCGCTGGCGCTCGCTCGGAGAACGTCCCCCTCACTCACCTCGGGGTTCGCGCTCGCGTACGGCTCCTCGTCTCGCTGGCGCTCGCTCGGAGAACGTCCCCCTCACGCACCCCAGGGTTCGCGCTCGCCCACCGCTCCTCGTCTCGCTGGCGCTCGCTCGGAGAACGTCCCCCTCACTCACCCCAGGGTTCGCGCT
The DNA here is from genome assembly GCF_054776655.1 of Mariniluteicoccus flavus. Lineage (NCBI taxonomy): Bacteria > Bacillati > Actinomycetota > Actinomycetes > Propionibacteriales > Propionibacteriaceae > Mariniluteicoccus > Mariniluteicoccus flavus. The sequence goes on from NZ_BAAHBN010000009.1 coordinate 946, forward strand.
CGCGTACGCTCCTCGTCTCGCTGGCGCTCGCTCGGAGAACGTCCCCCTCCTTCGCCCTTCGCGACCTCACCACCCCCAACGACACTCCACTCAACTGAACGCCGACTCCCCCGTCAGCGCCTGCCCGATCATCAGCTGGTGCACCTCGGCCGTGCCCTCATAGGTCAACACCGACTCCAGGTTGTTCGCGTGCCTGATCACCGGATATTCCAGCGAGATGCCGTTCGCCCCGAGGATCGTCCGGCACTCCCGCGCCACCGCGATCGCCGTCCGCGTGTTGTTCAGCTTGCCCAGCGACACCTGCGCCGCCTGCAGCCCCGGCCCCTCCTTGAGCCGCCCCAGGTGCAGTGCCAGCAACATCCCGTTGCCCACCTGCACCGCCATGTCCGCCAGCTTGGCCTGCGTCAGCTGGAACGACGCCAGCGGCCGGTCGAACACCTCCCGCTCCATCGCATAGCGCCGCGCCGTCTCCAGGCAGTCGTCGGCCGCGCCCATGACCCCGAACACGATGCCGAACCGCGCCTCGCTCAGGCACGTCAGCGGCCCGCGCAATCCCTGCGCCTCCGGAAGTTCCGCCGCCGCGGGCAGGCGTACGTCGGTCAGCACCAGCTCGCTGGTCACCGACGCCCGCAGCGACATCTTGCGGTGGATCGCGGTCGCCGCGAACCCCGGCGTGTCGGTCGGCACCACGAACCCGCGTACGCCGGCGTCCGTGCGCGCCCACACCACCGCGACGTCCGCGACCGAGCCGTTGGTGATCCACATCTTCGTGCCGTTCAGCACCCAGTCGTCGCCGTCGCGGACCGCGCGCGTGCGCATGCCGGCCGGGTTCGACCCGAAGTCGGGCTCGGTCAGCCCGAAGCAGCCGATCGCCTCGCCCGCCGCCATGCGCGGCAGCCACTCCTGCTTCTGCTCCTCCGACCCGAAGCGGTGGATCGCGAACATCGCCAGCGATCCCTGGACCGACATCAGGGAACGGATTCCCGAGTCGATCGCCTCGAGCGCGAAGCACGCCATGCCATATTCGACGGCGCTCGCGCCCTGGCACCCGTAGCCCTCGAGGTGCATGCCGAGCACCCCGAGGTCGCCGAGCGTACGCGTCAGCTCACGGACGGGGACCTCTCCACGGTCGAACCAGTCGCCGACGTGGTCGGCGGCGTGCGTACGCCCCCACGCGCGGACGCTGTCGGCGACGGCGCGTTCGGTGTCGGACAACAGGGAATCGAGGGCGAAGAGCTCGCGCACAGACATGGCCATGCGACCAACCTACGCCCCCGACCACGTGTCAGGCCACGGGTCACCCCGGCGGGCTCAGTGTCTGCGTCGTCACACCCTCCGCCTCGACGCGGGCGCGCGAGGATCGCCACGGCACATAGTGATTGCGGGCCAGCAGCGGCAGCTGGTCGTCGTAGTTCTCATGGAACGCGTGGCCGGAATTCCCGCTCTGGTTGACCCAGCGCGAGTTGTCCAGGTCGGCCAGGTCGACCACCATCTTCATCGTCGGCCCGTTGGTCACCGCGAATCCGCGCTTCGCCCCGTCCCACGCGAAGGCCTCGACCACGGCCGTGCCGCCGCCCACCGGCAGGTCGCCCCGGTTGAAGATCTGTTCCACCACGGCGATTCCCGAGGTGCCGAGCGTCTTGTGCTCGAGCTTCAGGCGGTGGAGTCGGCCCCACTCCCACGTGTCGGGATCGCGGCCCATCAGCACCGTGATCTCCTTGCGGGCCTCGGTCAGGGCCTGCGACAGGATGGTGTCGCGGTTCTCCACCGCGAGCGTCGTCGTGTCGTCCCACCACTTGTTGTTGGGGTCGCGCATGAGCTCGGCGATCACGCCGTACCAGCGATCGGACGCGACGGGCCGCAGCGGTTCCGGCATCTCGTCGTCGAACGTCAGCTCGAGGATCTTCGCCATCGCCACGTGGAAGAACGCCGCCCCGGCCGACGACGCGTCGGAGCGGTAGTCCCAGGCCCCCAGCACGCGCTGGCCGTCGGCCACCCAGTCGCGGCCCGGGGCGGCGCGCAGCAGGCCGGGGACGATGAGGTTGGCGTACCGCACGGTGGTGTCGGCCTGCAGCCGCGTCGCGTCGTCGACGGTCAACGGTCCGGTGTGCTGGTTGAGAAGGTCGACCAGCTGCTGCGAGCGCCAGCCCACCGACGGGTCGTTGCCGAGCACGTGCGGATAGCCGTCGATGATCTGCTGGTTCGCCGCCACGATGTAGCCCTTGTCGGGGTTGTACGCGTACGGCAGCTGCTCGAACGGGATGTATCCCGCCCAGTCGTTCGCCGGGTCGGACCCGTCCAACGGCGTCACCCCGGTCCCCTGCCGCCGCATCGGCACGTCGCCCGGCAGCTGGTAGCCGATGTTGCCGTCGACGTCGGCGTACAGGAGGTTCTGCGACGGCGCGTGCAACTGCGACGCCGCCTTCCGGAACGCCGCGAAGTCGCCGGCCTGGTTCAGGTCGAAGATCGCCTCCATCGACGCGCTGGGGGTCAGCGCCGTCCAGCCCAGGGCCACCGCCGTGTCGGTCGCGCCGTCGCGAGCGCTGACCGGCAGCCCCTTCAGCTGGCGGTCGACGTCGGACAGCAGCGGCCCGTGGACCGTCTCCCGCACCGTGATCTGTCGCTCGGGTCCCCCGGCCACCTTGATCGTCTCCGATCGCTCCTCGATGTCGACCAGGTCGTCACCGCGCCGATATCGGTCGCCGACGAGCTGCTCGACGAACAGGTCCTGCGTGTCGAGGTAGGGCGTCGTGAACCCCCACGAGATGCGCGTGTTGTGTCCGATGATGACGCCGGGCATGCCGGAGAACGAGAAGCCCGTCACGTCGAACGGGCACGCCTCGCTGATGGTCGTGCAGTGCAGCCCGACCTGCTGGAAGATCGACGGGATGGAGGTCGCGAGGTGGGGATCGTTGGCCAGGATGGGCTTCCCGGTCGCCGACCGGTTGCCGGCGACCACCCACGAGTTCGAACCGACCTCGCCGCCGAGCGCCGGGTTGGCGACCAGGTCCGGAACCGCCCGATCGGCCTGTGCGGCGGCGAGCAGCGCCTCGCGCGCCTCGGCCGTGGGGGCGGCGTTCGGCGGCGCCGGGCGGGCCTGGCCGGTCGCGTTCGGGTCGAACCTCCCGTCGACGACGGCGCCGTCGGTCACGACGGGTTCGAAGACGTGCGGGTCATAGTTGGGCACCAGGTCGCCGGCCCGCGTCTGGCCCACCAGCGGCGCCATCACGGCCTGCTCGACCTCCTGCAGGCGGTTGCCGGACAGGTCCCACGCCATCGCCTTCAGCCACGCCAGCGAGTCCACCGCGGTCCACGGCGCCGGCCGCACCTGGTTCCCCTGCAACCCCAGCAGCGTGTATTCCAGCGACAGCTCCGGCGCCGAGCGCGAGCCGGCGTACGCGTTCACGCCCGCGGCGTACGCGTCCAGGAACCTCCGGCTCCGCGACGACAGGAGCCCGAGCTCACGCTCGGCGACGCGCCGCCAGCCCATGGTGCGGACGTACGCGTCGGTCTCGACCGTCGGGGCGCCGAACATCTCCGACAGGCGCCCCGCGGTGATGTGGCGGCGCACATCCATCTCGAAGAAGCGCTCCTGGGCGTGGACGTAGCCCTGTGCCGCGAACAGGTCCTCGGCGGTCTCGGCATAGATGTGGGCGACGCCCTTCGCATCGCGGACCACCCGCACGGGGTGGCCCAGCGGCTGCACCACCACCTCGCCCGCGGTCGTCGGGAACGACTCGCGCACGGTCACCACCGCGAGGCTCGCGATGGCCGCGAGCGCGAGGACGAGCGTGAGGACCACGCCGATGAGACCGCGGGGGATGTGACGCATGCGCTGCATGCTAGCCGCCGCAGTGCACGAATCGGCCGATCACGCTGGCAGTCGGTATGCTTGAGTGCCAACCCGAACCGCCGCCGACGGAGTCCCATGCCGACATATCAATACCGCTGCAAGGAATGCGCGTCCGACCTCGAGGTCGTCCAGAAGTTCACCGACGACGCCCTCACCACCTGCCCGTCCTGCGGGGCCGAGGCGCTGCGCAAGGTCTACAACGCCGTCGGCGTCCACTTCAAGGGCTCGGGGTTCTATCGCACCGACTCCAAGGCGTCGTCCGCCCCGAAGACGGGATCGTCCGAGTCGGGCGCCAAGAAGCCCGACGCCAAGCCGTCCGACTCCGGCGCGAAGAAGGCGGACGCCAAGCCCGCGGCCGCGTCGTCCACGGGCAGCGGCTCGACGACCTGACCTGGTCACCCGTCGCCCTGGACACCCCGTCGCCTGTGGACAACGAATAGCCCTGTGGACAACCGGCCGACCGTGAACCGTCGGCCGGTTCCGCCGCCATGGTGGCGGCATGACCCACCTGTTCCGCAGTCCTGAGCCGTCGCGTACGCCCACCCCCGCCCGGGGTCAGGGCCCGTGGCGACCGGCGCCCTCGTCACCGCTCCGCGCCCCCGCCCGCGTGATCGCCCGCCACCGACGGGCCCTCGCCGCCCTGGCAGCCGGCCTGTCGGTGGCCGCGGCCGTCGGCGCGATCAGCCCGGGGCCGCCGCCCACCCACCCCGTGGTGGTGGCCGCGCGCCCCGTCACCGCGGGCGCGGCGCTGGCCGCCGATGACCTCATGATCGCCCACTACCCGACCGGTCTCGGCCCCGCCGACGCCATCTCCGACCCCGCCCGCCTGGTCGGCCGGCCCGCGGTGACCGGCCTGGCCCCCGGCTCCCCCGTGACCGCCGCGACCGTGGTGTCCCCCGACTCGCTGCGCGCCTCGCCCGGCCGCGCCCTCGTGCCCGTGCGGCTGGCCGACCCCACCACGACACAACTGGTCCGGCCCGGCGACCGGGTCGACGTGCTCGCCCTCCCGACCGACGGCCAGCCGGCGAAGGTCGTGGCCCGCGGGGCGCGCGTGGCCGCGCTGCCGGGCCGGTCGGCGCCGCCGGGGCCGCTGGGCGGCGACGACGGCTCGGCGAGCGCCACGATCCTGTTCGAGGTCGACCACGAGGCCGCGCCGGCGCTGGCGCAGGCGGCCTCAATGACGAGGCTGTCGATCATCCTGCGCGGCACCTGAGTGGGGCGAACGACCAACCCCGACGGTGGCCCGACCCGCGGTCAGCGACACGCCGACAGATTTCCGACCTTGCGGTAACCGGCTGCTACATTCTTCGCTGCCGCCTGCTCAGAGTGAGACGGGCGACGAAACCAAGGAGAAAGTTTATGAAGGGCTTCAAGGAATTCCTCCTGAAGGGCAACCTGATCGAACTCGCCATCGCCTTCATCATGGGCTCGGCTTTCGCCGCCGTCGTGAAGAGCTTCGCCGAGCTGCTGATCAACCTCGTCGCGCGCCTCGCGGGCTTCGATCCGACCAAGTCGTTCACCGGGACCACCGTCTTCGGCCTCAACATCGGCGAGTTCCTGGGCGCCGCCCTGGCGTTCCTCGTCACCGCCTTCGTCCTCTACGTCGCGGTCGTCAAGCCGTACGAGCAGTACAAGAAGATGCGCGGCATCACCGACGAGAAGACCGCCACCGAGACCGAGCTGCTCGCCGAGATCCGCGACCTGCTCGCCGGCCGCTGACCCCCGATCTCAGCCGCTTCGCCTGGCAGCCACCCCTGACAGGCCCGAAGGCCCCCGCCACGACGACGTGGCGGGGGCCTTCGCCGTGGTGGCGTCGCGCGCGTGGCCCGACTCAACCCCAGTGCGGCGGCCGGTCGGCCATCAGCCGCCGCTCGTCGGCGTCCAACCGCGTACGCCCGCTCGGCGCCTGGGCGACCAGGCCAGTGACGCCGAGCTCCTGGCGCGCCGCGCGCTCGGCCGCCGCCAGCTGGGCGAAGCCCAGCCCCGCCGTCAGATGGGCCGGGATCGCGCGGCGTCGGCCGTCAGGCCGCAGCCCGCGGGCCGCCAGTTCGGCGGCCAGCACCGCCACGTCCGGCGAGGCCTGCGTTCCGAGGTCGACCTCGACGCCGGTCAGCGCGTACGCCAACGCCGAGTGCCACGCACCCCCACCCGTCGAATCCGGGCTCACGACAGGTGGGTGCCGTCGGCCACCGTCTGGGGGTCGTCGGTCGCCAACGTGACCGCGCCGGTCACCGTGACGTCGCGGCCGAAGGTCCACTCCCCCTCGACGCCGAGCGAGTCGGCGCCGACGAGCGACGGCGCCCCGTGGGGGAAGCGCGCGTCGAAGTCGCCGATCTTCTTGTAGTGCTTCGAATCCAGCGACACCAGCGGCGCCTTCTCGCGGCCGTGCAGCGCGAGGCGGCCGGCCTCGTCGACGTCGTACGCGTCCGACCGCAGCACCAGCAGGTCGTTGGTCGTCTTCACCGGCAGGAACCGCTCGCGGCCGACGGTGATCGCCGTCGCCCCCTCGAACACCTCGATCGCCGCGCCCATCGCGGTCTCGATCTGGAACACCTCGGGCGACGACGAATCGCCCGGGTCGACGGTCTTGGTGTTGCGGATGAGCGGCAGCCCCAGCACCGCGTTCCGCTCGGCCAGCACCGCCCGCACCTGCTCCAGGTCGAACCACAGGTTGTTGGTGTGGAAGAACGGGTGGCGGTGCTCGTCGGTGAAGAAGTCCATCTCCTCGTCGGGCGTCTGGGCCGTGTCCCGAAGGATCAGCCGGCCGTCGCTGCGGCGCACCGCGAGGTGGCCGCCCTTGCGGTCGGCGGCGGTCCGCGTACAGACCTCGGCCGCGTACGGCGCGCCCGTGGAGGCGAACCAGCCGGCGATGCGCGCGTCGGGCGCCGCGCCGAGGTTGTCGGAGTTCGACACCGACGCATAGCGGAAGCCCGCCTCGATCAGCTGGTCGAGCAGGCCCGACCCCCACAGCGCGGTGTAGATGTCGCCGTGGCCCGGGGGGCACCATTCGAGGCTCGGATCGGCCGGCCACTCGACCGGCTCGAGCGTGTCGGTGCGCAGCTTCGGCTCCTGGTTCTGCAGGAAGTCCAGCGGCAGCCCGTCGACGGCGAGGTCGGCGTACGCCCCCAGTGCCTCCAGCGAGTCGTCGCGGGTGCGGAAGCTGTTCATCAGCACCAAGGGCAGGCGTACGCCGTGCTCCGCGCGCGCCGCCAGCACCTGGGCGACGATCAGGTCGAGGAACGTGCGCCCGTCGCGCACGGGCAGCAGCGACTTGGCCTTCGCCATCCCCATCGACGTGCCGAGGCCGCCGTTGAGCTTGATGATCGCGGTCTGGGCGAACGCCTCGCGCGCCGCGGCCTCGTCGACCTCGGCGTCGGCCAGGCGATCGGGGTCGGCCAGGGGCTCGATGGTGTCCTCGGGAATCAGGCCGGTGCGGCCGGCCTCGAGCTCGTCGTAGTAGTGGCTGAAGACCTCGATCGCCGACGCGTGTACGCCGGCCCGGGTCATCTTGTCGCGGGCCTTCTGACGTCCTTCAGGGCTCATGGCCGCGAGTCTAGTGGCCGCGGTCAGTTCACTCCGGCACCCAGCAGGACGATGCCGGCGACCCCGAGGACCGCGGTGACGACGAGCAGCCCGGCCGTGAGCGGACCCCTGTCGCGCCGCAGCCCGACGAACCCCGTGACGGCCGCGGCGGCGAAGCAGGCGGCGCCGCCCAGCAGGGCGGCGTGGGGCAGGTACGCGTACGTCCAACCCAGCCCGGCGGCGAGGATCAGGCAGGTCAGCGGCAGGCTGATGGCGAGCCCCGAGTCCATGGCGGACAGGAAGGTGCGCCGACGCTCCTGGCCCTCGGCGAGGCGATCGTCGAGCCCGCCGAGCGCCCGATCGCTGAAGTCGCGGCGGTCTCCCATGCGGGGAGTCTAGAGCAGCGCCCCGCCCACCAGCACCGCGCTGAGCACGCACACCACGAACGTCACCGGGGCGAAGCGCAGCGCGAAGTCACGCCCGAACGTGCCCCACTGCATGGCGAACAGCTTGATGTCGACCATGGGGCTGACCACCATGAACACCAGCCGCGCCGTGGGCGAGAACGCCGTCAGCGAGGCGGCCACGAACGCGTCGGCCTCCGAGCAGATCGACACCACGACGGCGAGCACGGCCAGCGCGAGGATCGACACCCACCAGTTCTCGGCGACCACGCGCAGCACCGACCGTGGCACCAGCACGTTGATCGTCGCGGTCACCGCGGCCCCGACGACCAGGTAGCCGCCCGCGTGGAGGAAGTCGTGCAGCGCCGTGGCGCGGAAGAGGTCCCAGCGTGACCCGCCGGGATGGGCGTGGCCGTCGCCGCCGGCCAGCCACTGCTCGCGGCCCAGCCCCACCCACAGCCAGCCGATCACCAGCGCCGCAAGCAGCGACGCCGCGAACCGGGCGAGCACCATCATCGGCTGGCCGGGGAACGCCACGGCGGTCGCGATCAACACGACCGGATTGATGGCGGGCGCGGCCACCAGGAACGTCAGCGCGGCCGCCGGCGAGACCCCCTGCCGCATCAGCGAGTTGGCGACCGGGACGGACGCGCACTCGCAGCCCGGGAGCACCATGCCGGCGGCGCCCGCGGCCGGGACGGCCAGCACCGCGCGGCGCGGCATCATCCGGTCGAGCACGCGGGCCGGCACGAAGGCCGTCACCAGCCCCGACACGATGACGCCGAGGGCCAGGAACGGCGCCGCCTGGACGCAGATCGCCACGACGACCACCAGCCAGGCGTTGACCGCGTCCGGCAGCGGCAAGGCGCGCGACAGCACGTCGCGTCCGAGCGTCAGCTCCACGAACACGACGAGCGCCGCCACCGGCACGGCCCACTGCCAGGCCGGAGCCCTCGTCGACGACGTCGTGGGAGCCCTCACAGGTAGGGCTCCGCGGGCGCCGGGATCCGGCGTACGGATTCGACCCGCAGGGCCGCGGACAGCTCGCCCGGCGGTGCGTACGCGCCCACAACCTCCACCCACGTGTCGTCGGGGAGCTGCTCGGCGCCCCGCGCGGTGATGCGGTAGGCGCCCGCGTCCGACGCGCAGCACATCACGGCGAGCCGCGTCAGGTCCCAGTCGGCCTCGGGGCCGTTGGGGTGGGTGACGAAGCCGATGATGCGGAACCGCCGCTCGCGCAGCGGGGTCGGGTCGCTGTAGATCGAGCGGATCACGTAGTGGTCGGCGCGCATGGTGACCACGTCCTCCCCCGGCGGCAGCGGCGCGACCTGCACCCCGGGCGCCGGGCCCGCGACCGCCGACCGGGCCGAGAAGGCGCCGAGCGGCATCGGGTTCAGCAGCGCCACGACGAGCACGGGAATCGCCAGGAACCAGGCCGCCCGCGGCAGGTGGTGGTGGTGGTGGTCGCCGTTGATCTGGCGCGGCAGCGACCAGAGGCCGAGGAACAGGAAGAACGCGCCGGTGAGCAGGATCCACGGACCCATGGACGCCTTCACGTAGTGGGTGTGCTCGCCGGTCATCGCGAGCCGCGCCAACAGGAGCCCGAACACAGCGGCGAGGGTCGGTCCGGCGATGGTGGCGGCTCCTCGCACCACTCCCCCTCGTCGACGTCGTCAGTGTGGCGGCCCCAGCAGGATTCGAACCTGCGACACAAGGTTTAGGAAACCTCTGCTCTATCCCCTGAGCTATGGGGCCCTGCACCCCCGTCGCGTGCGGCGCCGGGCGCCGGACCAGAGTAGCCGACCGCGTGCCGATCCGCCCGTGCCACATGAGAATCCCCTCACAATCACCACGAATCCAGTAATTGAAGGTGAACGGAGTTTGACCGCCGTGCAACATCGCCTAACCTTGATCACAGAGAGCGTCAGTGAATGTCTCCTGGGGGTGGGTAGACATGGTGCGTGAGCCCGTTCACTGACGCTCTCGTCATCTCCCGGCGCGGTTCGCCACAGCGGACCACGCAGGACACAGCGAGGCCCGGACCACCTGGTCCGGGCCTCGCTTCGTCCGTCCTGGACCGCGTCAGGTCCAGGGGCGCGTACGCCTCACTCCGCCGGCATCTCCTTGACCGCGGACACGAGCTGGTCGAGCTGGCCCGGGTTCATGACCCCGGCCTGGTTGAAGACCAGGTTGCCCTTGTTGAAGGCCATCACCGTGGGGATCGACTGGACGCCGAGGCTGCCCGCGATCTGCTGGTTGGCGTCGGTGTCGAGCTTCGCGAACACGACGTCGGGGTGCTTCTCCGACACCTTCTCGAAGACGGGGCTGAAGCGCTTGCACGGGCCGCACCACTCGGCCCAGAAGTCGATGAGGACGAAGTCGTTGTCCTTGATGGTCGAGGTGAAGTTCTCGGTCGTCAGTTCGATGGGTGCCATTGGGCTCTCCTCCGTAGCAGTTCGGCTGGGCTTTCGCCCGGGCGTGTTCGACTGGTTCAACGACGTTCGGGCCGCGGCTATTCCGCCGCGGCGGCCTGCACCGTGATCCCGGGCACCGGCGCGCCCATGCTGCGGGCGATGTCGGCGCCGATGTCGCGGATGACGCGGCCCGGTCCCACCGTGCGGCCGGCCACGGCCGAGATCAGCGCACTCATGCCGGGCAGGGCCTCGTTCGGATCGGGACGGTCCGGCACCGTGCCGGCCAGCAACGGGTTCGATCCGTCGTTCCAGGGCTGGGTCACGCGCTCCCAGGTGCGCAGCCACGCCTCGGAGATCTCGGCGGTCGACGGCACGCCAAAGAAGTGGCCAACCGGGGCGTGGTGGCGCAGCGCCACGATGGGCGAGTCCACATAGAGCAGGGCCAGGCGTACGCGGGCGTCGAGGTCGCGCCGCTCCTCGAGGTCACCGCGGGTCGCGAACCGGCAGGGGTTCGGGCAGGTGTCGCCCGCATCGGGGCGCGCGCCGGCGCCGACGGTCTCGTGGTTCATCGCACACACGGCCAGCGCGTCGCCGAGCCGCGAGTGGAAGCGGTCGAGATAGGCCGTGTAACCCGCCTGGTCGCCGTTGCACGCGTTCAGCGAGCGCTTCGCGGTCGCCCGCAGCGCCGACGAGTGGGGGCACTCGGGGTCGTCGGTCCCCCACCGCTCGCCGACCTGGCGGCCCAGCTGCAGGGGGTCGCCGCCGTGGCCGAGACGCGACTCCCAGGCGAGCTGGCAGAGGTATTCGCCGATCAGGTGGGCGGTCACGACGACCTGCAGCGGCTCGTGGCGCAGCGCACGCAGCTCCATCACCTCGAGCATCAGCTCATAGAGCGGCACCAGCGAGCCGAGGGCGCCACGCTGGCGGTCCTTCGGCTTCAGCGGGAAGCACGACTCGGCGAGCCGGTGGGCCCACGGCGCGGAGAACCCGCTGGCCACCGTGGCGAAGTCCTCCGCGTCCAGGTCGAGCACGCGTTTCGCCGCGCCCGCGAGGTCGCGGGCCTGGCGCAGGTTCTTGGGCCCGCCGTCGCCCGGGAGCGAGGCCTGGAGCAGCGCCGCGATCGCGTCATACCAATGACCGGTGAGCAGGCCGACGACGGCGCGCTCCGGCATCAGTCCTCCGCCACGGCGTACAGGTGGGTGGCGGCGTCGAGCGCGATCTCACAGCCGCGTCCGCCGTCGGGGACCAGGCGTACGCCCAGGCCGCCCAGTTCGGCGGTGACGACGACGCCGGGCACGACGCCCGAGTCCTTGAGGGTCGCCAGCATGTCGGTCTCGGCCTGGATGTTCTCCGAGATCCGCCGCAGCCTCAGCCGGACGGGCCCGTCGGCGACGAGCTCCGATACGGGCGCGGTGTTGGCGCGGAAGTCCTCGGTCGACCGGCCGCCGAGCTCGGTCAGGCCGGGGATCGGGTTGCCGTAGGGCGACTCGACCGGGTCGGCGAGGATCGTGACGAGGCGGCGCTCGACCTCCTCGGAGATCACGTGCTCCCAGCGGCAGGCCTCGTCGTGGACGAGGTCCCAGTCGAGGCCGATGACGTCGATGAGGAGGCGCTCGGCGAGGCGGTGCTTGCGCATCACCTTCATGGCGAGGTCGCGGCCGGTCTCGCTGAGCTCGATGTGGCGGTCCCCCGACACGGTCAGCAGGCCGTCGCGCTCCATGCGCGCAACCGTCTGGGACACCGTGGGGCCGCTCTGGTGGAGGCGCTCGGCGATGCGTGCCCGCAGCGGGACGATGCCTTCTTCCTCGAGTTCGAAGATGGTCCGCAGATACATCTCGGTGGTGTCGATGAGGTCGCTCACGCGTGAACCCTACCCTGCGGGGGTGAGCCAGCGCCCGCGTCGCATCACGCGGTGCGGGCGGCCCTCGGCGTCGGTGAGGACGAGGTCGGCGTACCGCCCCGGGACGAGCGCTCCGACGTCGCCGAGACCGTGGACGCGGGCGGGCGTCGACGCGGCCATCGCGGCGACCGCGGGAAGGGGCGTGCCGAGGCGGACGGCGTGGGCGACCGCGCGGTCCATCGTGAGGGTCGACCCGGCGATGGCCCCCAGCGAACCGTCCTCCTCCAGGATGCGCGCCACGTCGCCGACCACCCGGGCCCTGAGCGCGCCGAGGGTGTAGTCGCCGTCCGACAGCCCCGTCGCGGCCATCGCGTCGGTGATGAGGATGACCCGCTCGGGCCCGGCGGCGGCGACGGCCAGGCGGATCACGTCGTCGTGGAGGTGGACGCCGTCGCAGATGAGCTCGACCGCCACGCGGGGGTCGTCGAGCAGGGCGGGCACCGGGCCGGGCTCGCGGTGGTGGATCCCCCGCATCGCGTTGAACAGGTGGGTCGCGACGCGCGCGCCCGCGTCGATGGCGCTGCGGCAGAGGGCCGCGTCGGCGTCGGAGTGGCCGAACGCGACGCGGACACCGGCCGCGCGGAACGCGGCGATGGCCTCGGTGGCGTGGTCGCGCTCGGGGGCGAGGGTGACCATGGCGACCGTGCCGCGGCCCGCCTCGAGGAGGCGGGCGACCGAGACCGGGTCGGGGTCGCGGAGCAGCTCGGCCGCGTGGGCCCCCTTGCGCTCGGCCGCGAGGAAGGGACCCTCGAGGTGGATCCCGGCGAGCTCACCGGCCTCCACGAAGTCCGCGAGCAGCGCCACCTGGCGCTCCAGGTGATCGAGCGTGTTGGTGGCCAACGAGGCGAACACCGACGTGGCGCCGCGGGACCGCTGGAAGTCGAGCATCGCGCGGACGCCGTCGGCATCGGCGTCGCCGAAGTCGTGGCCCACGGCGCCGTGGGTGTGGGTGTCGACGAAGCCGGGCAGGGCCCACTCCCCCGCGTCGCCGCCGCGCCGACCGGTCGGTTCGACGGCGGCGATCCGGTCGCCCTCGACGACGATGCGGGCGCCCTCGACGACCGCGTCGGGCGTGACGGCGTACGCCACCTCGATGTGCTCGCTCACCAGAACCTCTCCCCCTTCGCCTCCGCCCCCGCCAGACCGGCGCCGAGGAGGCCCGCGTCGGGCCCGAGCTCGGCGCGCGCCAGCGTGGTGCGCCGCTGGAACGGCAGCGCCGCCAGCGTGGTCGTGATGGGCCCGGTCACCAGGTCGAGCGCCTGGGCCATGCCGCCGCCGAACACGAGCCGCTCGGGGCCGAGCAGCGTGACCAGCATCGCGGACGCCTCGGCCAGCGCCCGGCCCGCGAGGTCGAAGGCCCGGCGGGCCACGTCGTCGCCGCAGCGCGCCAGGTCGGCGAGCGCCTCGGTGCTCGGCTCGTCGGCCACGGCCGTGCCGCGCAGGCGGGCCGCGGTCCGGCGTACGCCCGAGGCGGAGGCGACGGTCTCGAGGCAGCCGGTGCCGCCGCACGGGCACGCGACGCCGGCGGCCGCGGGGAATGACGCGTGGCCGATCTCCCCCGCCCATCCGCCGCCCTGCACGACGCGTCCGTCGACGACCAGGGCGGCGGAGATGCCGGTGCCGAGCGCCATGAAGCAGAAGTCGTGCAGGCCACGGGCGCCGCCCAGGCGCCACTCGGCGATGCCGGCGGCGCGCATGTCGTGGGTGACGGCGCCGTCCAGGCCCGTCGCGGCGCGGAGGCGCTCGCGGAGCGCGACCTCGCGCCAGCCGAGGTTGGCCGCGGCCCGCACGACGCCGGCCTCGCCGTCGACGATGCCGGGCGTGCAGACGCCGAAGCCGACGACACGACCCTCGCCGGTGGCCCTCAGCGTGGCCAGCAGCTGCCCGATGGCGTCGACGACGCCGTCGGGGTCCACCTGGCCGTCCCCGTCACGGGGCGTGGGGACGCGGGTGATGGCCTCCAGCGTGCCGCCGGGGCCGACGAGCCCGCCCTTCAGGGTGGTTCCGCCGACGTCGACGGCGGCGACGGCCGGGAGGGTGTCGCGCGCCAACTCAGTCCTCCAGGACGACGGCACGCTGGAGGTTGCGGGGCTGGTCGGGGGACATGCCGAGCTTCATGGCGCGGCCGACGGCGAGGCGCTGGGCGATGATCAGCTCGGCCATGGGGTCACGGTGGTGGTCGACCCACGTGGCGCCCGTGGCGGCCACCTGGTCGGCGAGTCCCCTGGGTGCCTCGCCGAACATCCACACGAGGCGCCCGGGTTCGGCGACGGCGATGGGGCCGTGGCGATATTCCATCACCGGATAGGCCTCCGCCCACGACTGGCTGCACTGGCGGAACTTCCACGCGGCCTCCTGGGCGAGACCGACGGTCCAGTCGCGCCCGAGATAGGTCACCTGCTCGGTGTCGGCCATCTCCTCGGTCAGGCGGAACTGCAGGGCGTCGTGGGCGTCGGCGATGATGCGGTCGAGCGGGTGGCCGAGCCAGCTGCGCACGAGCGCCAGGGCCGTGGTGGCGAAGCGGGTCTGCACGACCGACGCCTCGTCGGCGAACGACAGGTCGACGACCTCGTCGGCCAGTTCGGCGCTGGCGGTGGTGGTGTCGCCGACGAACGCCAGTGTGGGCATCACGCCTCGCAGGTCGTCGAGGAGTCGGTTGAGGTCGGTGGTCGCACCCGAGCGGGTGAGGACGACGAGCCGGTCATAGCGCCGCTCGCGCGGCATCTCCGAGGCCGTGAACGCGTCCGACTCCCCGCGTCCCGCGCGTTCGCGCAGGGCGGCGATCGACTGGGCCATGAGCCACGCGGTTCCCGTGCCGACGAACGCCACCTTCTCACCGTCGGCCGGCATCAGGCCGGCCACGTCGGCGGCCAGCGCGCCGGCGGTCTCCCAGCACTCGGGCTGGGAGATGATCTCGTCGTCGGTCAGGAACGGCATGGTGACTCCTCGTCCGGGACAGGGGCGGTGCCAACCTACCTTCCGGCCTCCCGGCTGTCATGGCTAGGGTGGCGCCATGGACCGCAGCGTGCGCATCCCGCGCGAGCGACTCATCCCCTGGACCGACGGCTTCGCGGCCCGCCACGGCGATCCCGTGACCACCGCCACCGCCGACGTCGTCACCCTCGTCGCGCCCGACGGCGCCGAGGCGCACATTGAGGTGCCGTTCGGCCCCATGGTGGTCGACGACGTCACTGCACCCCTCGCCGGGCTCGCGGACCACGTCGCCCGCAACCGCAGCGTCGCGGTCCTGCTGGTCCGCCGCGGCGGTCACGCCGTCGGCCTGTTCTCGGGGTCCACCCTGGTGGCCTCGAAGGTCGGCTACGGCTATGTGCAGGGCCGGACCAAGGCCGGTGGCTGGTCGCAGCAACGCTATGCGCGGCGGCGCGCCAACCAGGCGAGGAGCGCGTACGCCGACGCGGCCGACGACGCCGCAGCGACCCTGCTGCCGCGCCTCGAGGAGGTCGACCACCTGGTGCTCGGCGGCGACCGCCCGTCGTGCGCCGCGGTGTTGGCCGACGGCAGGCTGTGCGGGCTCGTCGGACTGGCCGAGAACGCGCCGTTCTGGCCGACGCCCGATCCGCGCCTGCGGGTGCTGAAGGCCTTCCCCGAGCAGTTCCTCGGGCTGACGATCGGGCTGAACGCGCTGGCCTGATCGGCGCGCGCTGCAGGGGGATCACGGCTGCAGGCGCGTACGCTCCCAGCCGTCCCCCGCGCGGTCATAGCGCAGCCGGTCGTGCAGCCGACTCGGCCGGCCCTGCCAGAACTCGATCGACTCCGGCACGACCCGATAGCCGCCCCAGTGGTCGGGTCGCGGGACGTCGCCGTCGGCGAAGCGCTCCTCGGCCGCCGCGTACGCCTCCGCGAGCGCGTCGGCCGACGGGGCCGGGCTCGACTGGTCGGAGGCCCATGCCCCCAGTTGGGACCCGCGTGGGCGCACCGCGAAATAGGCCGAGGACTCCTCGGCGCCGACCTCCTCGACCCGCCCGTCGATGCGGACCTGGCGGAACAGGGGCTGCCACCACAGGACGAGGGTGGCGCGCGGGACCGCCGCGAGCTCCGCGCCCTTGGCCGAGCGGCGGTTGGTGAAGAAGGTGAATCCGGTGCCGTCGAACTCCTTCAGCAGCACGACCCGCGCGTCCGGACGCGGCCCCTCGGGCCCCTCGGCGACCGTCGCCACCGTCATCGCGGTGGGCTCCGGGATCGCGCCCGACTCCTTCAGCGTGAACGCCTCCCCGAGCCAGCGGTCGAACAGCGCCAGCGGGTCGTCGCCCGCCTCGTCCTCGAGCAGGCGGACGGTGTCGTAGGAGAGGCGCTCGGCGTGGAGGTCGCGGGTCATGGAACCCACTCTGCCCCTGCGGCAGGCGTGGGACAATGGCGGCATGCCGCTCGAGATCCCGCCGATGCTCCTCCCCCGCGATGGCCGCTTCGGGTGCGGCCCCGCGAAGGTCCGCCCGCAGGCCCTCACGGCGCTCCTCGACTCAGCGCCCCACCTCTTGGGCACCAGCCACCGCCAGCCGCCGGTCAAGGAACTCGTCGCCCGCGTCCGCTCGGGGCTCCGCATGCTCTACGACCTCCCCGACGGCTATGAGGTCGTCCTCGGCAACGGCGGCTCGACCGCCTTCTGGGACGTCGCCACCTGCTCGCTGGTCGAGCGCCGCAGCGCCCACGGGGTGTTCGGCGAGTTCTCGTCGAAGTTCGCGCGGGCCGCGGCAAGGGCACCGTTCCTCGACGATCCGGTCGTGACGGAGGTGGCGGCCGGCGGGGTGGCGCTGCCGACCGCGGCCGAGGGCGTGGACACGTACGCGTGGGCCCACAACGAGACCTCCACCGGCGCCCTCGCCCCCGTCGAGCGCGTGGGCGGCGGCGACGCGCTGGTGCTGGTCGACGGCACGTCGGCCGCGGGGACGGTGGCGTACGACGTCGAGGCCGTCGACGCCTACTATTTCGCGCCCCAGAAGGGATTCGCGTCCGACGGCGGGCTGTGGTTCGCCTTCCTGTCGCCCCGCGCCATCGACCGCATGGAACGCATCAGCGCCTCGGGCCGCTGGATCCCCGAGATCCTCGACCTCAAGGTCGCCCACGACAACGCGGTCAAGGAACAGACCCTCAACACCCCGGCGGTCGCGACGCTCTTCCTCATGGCCGAGCAGATCAGCTGGTTGCTGGAGCAGGGCGGCCTGGAGTGGGCGCGCTCGCGCAGCGACCGCTCGGCCCACCACCTGTACGCCTGGGCCGAGGCCCACGCCCACGCGACGCCCTTCGTGGCGGCGGAACACCGGTCACCCGTGGTGGCGACGATCGACTTCGACGAGACCGTGGACGCGGCCAGGCTCGCGTCGGCCCTGCGCGCCAACGGCATCGTCGACACCGAGCCCTACCGCAAGCTGGGCCGCAACCAGTTGCGGGTCGGGCTGTTCCCGGCCGTCGACCCGGAGGACGTGTCGGCGCTGACGCGCTCGATCGACTATCTGCTGGGCCGGTTGGCGCGCGCGTAGGTCGTCACTCGCGCCAGAACGGGTCCTGCGGGTCCTTCGACAGGTCGTTCGGGAGACCCGCCCGACGCGGGGTCGTCGGAGGATCCGACGGAGGCCTGGCCTGCGACCCCCTGAAGAGGTGGTCCGGCACCGCGCGGGGCATCGTCTTCTCGTCGTCCTTGTCGTCGCCGGCCGTGAAGTCGATGGCGCGGCGCGGGCCGGGTCGCTTCGACGGCGCGGGCGGCGGGGGTTGCGGGGGTTGCGTGGTCGGGGTGGCCGGCGGCGGCCCGTGGCGAGGGGTCTCGGGTCGCGGCGGGGTCGGTTGGGACGCCGCGTGGGCGTCGCCCGGGTTCTCCCCCGCCGGCTTCCGCGCCTGCAGCGCGTCTCCGGTGGGTCGGTCGCGTGGCTTCGGCCGGTCGCGCAGCCACACCACGGCCGCCGCGGCCAGCGAGGCCACCAGGGACAGCAGGATCGCGATGAGCGTGCCCGTGCGATTCCGCGGGGCGATGGCCGCCTCATCGGCGGCCGGGGTCGGCGTGGCGCTCGGGGTGGGGACCGGCGAGGGCGGCGGCGTCGCCACCCCGCCCGGGGTCTGCAGCAGCTGGTTCGGCACCGGCACCCGGACCACGGGCGCGCGTACGCCCTCGCTGCCCAACAGCAGCGACGAGCCGTCGAGTGACACCGTCATGGACTCGCCCTGGGGCTGGAACGGGGCCTCGGCGCGGGCCAGCGGCGAATAGAGCGTCCCGTCGAGCACCTCCACCGACACATAGGTGCGCAGGGCGATGCGTCCGTCGGGGAGGAAGGTGCCGTCGGTCACGAACGCCGGGGCATCGCCCACGCGGGTCAGCTGGTTCACCCCGGTGGTCCGCAACTGGCGCGGAGCGGCGTAGATGCCGCCCTGGGCCTCCTTGGTGACGATGAAGATGCGCCCGGTGCGGTCGACCAGCAGCGTCTCGGCGTCGTGGGGCCCGTCCGGATAGGCGAAGTCCCAGCCGCGGAACGTGCCGGACCGGTCGTCGTCGGGCGCGGGGGCGTCGAAATAGAAGACCGAGACCTTCTCGCGCTTCGCGGTGTTGTCGCCGATGTCGCCGACGAACAGGCGCGTGCCCTGCATCGCGAGGGCCTCCACGTCCACGGGTTCGGCCGCATAGTTCAGCGTCCCCCGCGTACGCCCGTCCGGGCCGACCGCGTAGATGACGCCCCTGGCTCCGGAGTCGTTGGTGATCCAGTACAGCTGGCGCCCGACGTCGCGGGCCATGCCGGACGCCTCGGTGATGCGCTCGTCGCTGGGGGTGAACGCGGTGCCGCTCGTCGCGGAGGACGTCGGGGTGGGCGTGGGGGCCGCGACGGCGGGTGTCAGGGTCAGGGCAGGCGTCGCGGCAAGGAGCAGCGCCACCGCGCCCCGGCGTACCGCGTCACTCCGACCTGCCATGCCCTACTTCCCTGTCTGGTGCTCGCTGGAGCCTACGCGATCGGCGGCGCGGGGGCTCATCGCCCGTACGCCTGCCAGATGGCGCCCCCGACCGCCAGCAGCAGGAGCGCCAGCAACACCCCCGACACGATGAGGCGACGACTCCGCGGATTCACCCGGCCAGCCTATGGCCTCGGCCAAACGCCGCGTATTACCTTGGCCCCATGGGACGCGTGGCGCTGTACGCCGTGGGCATCGACGAGATCCGCGACCTCATCGGCGCCACCCCCGAGACCGCCGAGCGGGTGCGTCCGCTCGCCGACGAGCTCTGGCCCTGGAGCCCGCCCGCACGCCCGGGCCTGTGGAATCGCCTGACGCGGCGTACGCCGGATCCCGTGCACCGTGACCCGGCGGCGCCGACGCCGGAGGACATCGACGGCGTGCTGACGGGGCGGTACGCGACCCCGGACCGCGCCGGGGCCGCCTGGATGGTGGTGGAGGGCCTGACGGGGCGGCTCGCCCGCGACCAGCTGCACCTCGACCTGGAGTCGGCGACCGTCGAGGGGTTCGACTATGCGCTCGCGCGCGCCGGGGCCCCCTCCGAGGCGGGATTGGGCCGGTTGTTGCGGGCCGACGCACGGCTGGGCCTCGCGCCCGCGCCGGGCCGCCGCGCGTGCTATCTGCCGGGGACCGATGCCGTACGCGGGGCCGCGCTGCTGGCGGATCTGGACATCGCGGATCGCGGTCATCGGGAGCTGGCGGATCGGCTGCGTTCGTTCCTGGCGGGGTTCGGCCAGTGGCCCGACGCCGACCTGGTCGCTTTCACGGGCTGACTGGGGCACGCGCCCGGTAGGCTGTCGGCGTGGCATTCACGACCCCTGCGGCGTCCCGGCCGGCCGGGACCCCCGAGACGACGGTGCTGACGCGCGGGTTCGACCGCCGCCGCTTCGCTGTCGTGCTGCTCGTGGTGACCGTCGCGGTCGCCGTCTTCATGCAGGTGGGCGCGCACGCCTATCACGGCGTCGGCGCCGCCGCCGTCCTCACGGTCGCCAGCGCCGCGCTGCTGTTCGCGGGGGGCCCGGACAGGCGCGCCCGGAGGGTCGTCGCGGACCGCGAGGAACTGGTGGTCGAACGCTGGACGCGGGTCGTCACGCGCGTCGCTTGGAGCGAGCTCGCGCGGGTCGAGGTGGTGGACGCGGCGGGGAAGGCGGGTCTGCTGCTGGTCCCGCGTGACCGGACGGCCTTCTTCGACAACCACCTGGAGCTGCGCGACAGCGCGACGGCGGAGGGCGCGCTGATCCCGCTGGGCGGGCGAGCGGGCGTGGCGGAAGAGGTACGCGGGGCCCTGGCGGCGCGGGGGGTCTGACTCTGTACATTGCGCCGCTCCGCGGCGCGATCGGGACGCTGTGTACATTGCGCCGCTCCGCGGCGCGATCGGCCCCTCGCGCACAATCCGGTGTCTTCGGACACTCCTCGCGACGCGGCCCGGCTCGGCTCGAACACTGCGGTTCGCCCGCAGGGCCGCGCCGCTCATCGGCCCTCCAGACACCGGGCGCGCGAGTCCAGGCGCGGCTGGCCATGGACGTTCTCCGAGCGAGCGCCAGCGACACGAGGAGGATCGACGGGGTCACGTTCTCCGAGCGAGCGCCAGCGAGACGAGGAGCCCCACAGGCCGTCATTCCAGGCCGTCATCCACATGGCGGCCCCGCGTACCGATGACGGCCTGCATGCAGGCCGCCACCCGCGTACGCGGCCGTCAGGCAAATGACGGCCCCGAATGACGGCCGCGGGTGCCGTTGGCGAACCGTCCTGCAGTTGGCGAACGGTAGTTGTCCTCGCGAACGGTGCAGCACTCTCCAACGCAAATCCGACTCGCGAACTGCACGAGCGTTCGCGAACGCGCCTTCCCCGTCACGTTTGAGTCCCGAAAAGTGGTTCGAGTCGGTCCGAACAGCCTCAAACAACCTTTCGGGACTCAAACGCGGAAGGGGCCGCTCCTCGTCTCGCTGGCGCTCGCTCGGAGAACGTCAACGGGTCAGCGGGCGGCCGCCGCTCATCGTCTCGCCGGCGCTCGATCGGAGCACGTCAACGGGTCAGCGGGCAGCCGCCGCTCCTCGTCTCGCTGGCGCTCGCTCGGAGAACGTCAGCTACTCAGCGACCCGGTCGCCGCTCATCGACCCGCCCGCTCCGGGGGAACGCGAGGTGTCGGGTGGGTGTCCGGGAGTTCGGTGAAGCGGCGTAAAGACGCCGCGGACCGAACCCAACCAACGAACTCACGGCTCGGCGTCCCAGCCGCAAGCCGAAGCTCCCGGACACGCACCCCGCGCCACCCACCACGCTCAACCCACCCCGCGCCACCCACCACGCTCAACCCTTCACGACCACCACGAGGTCTCCACCCTCCACCGACTGGATCCCCTTCACCGCCAGTCGCTCCACCGTCCCCGCGATCGGCGACGTGATCGCCGCCTCCATCTTCATCGCCTCGATCGTCGCCACCTGGCCGCCCGCCTCGACAGTGTCGCCCACGGCCACTGTCACCGAGACCGCCCCCGCGAACGGCGCCGCGACGTGGCCCGGGTTGCTCGTGTCGGCCCGCTCGGCCGCGACCGACTCGACCTTGATCGACCGGTCCCGCACGCGGATCGGCCTCAGCTGGCCGTTCAGCTGGCACATCACCTGGCGGATGCCCTTCGCGTCGGCCTCGCCGATCGACTGCAGCGTCACGATCAGCGTGACGCCCTTCTCGAGCTCGACCGTGTGTTCCTCCCCCGGCTCGAGGCCATAGAGGTGGTCGAGCGTCGGCAGCGCGGACAGGTCGCCGTACTGTTCCCGCGCCGCCTCGAACTCCTTCGTCGGCCCCGGGAACAGCAGCCGGTTCAGCGTCTGCTGCCGCGTACGCCCGCCCTCGGCCAGCGCCGCCTCGTCCTCAGCGGCCAACGTCTCCTCGCGCTTCGGCACGGTGCGGCCGGCCAGCGCCTTCGTGCGGAACGGCTCGGGCCAGCCGCCCGCCGGGTCACCCAGCTCGCCCCCCAGGAACCCGATCACCGAGTCGGGCACGTCGAAGCGCCCGGGGTTCGCCTCGAACTCCTTCGGGTCGGCCCCCACCGCGACCAGGTGCAGCGCCAGGTCGCCCACCACCTTCGACGACGGCGTCACCTTCGTCGGGCGGCCGAGGATCTTGTCGGCGGCCGCGTACATCGTCTCGATCGCCTCGAACCGGTCGCCCAGCCCGAGCGCGATGGCCTGCTGGCGCAGGTTCGACAGCTGCCCGCCCGGGATCTCGTGGTCATAGACGCGGCCGGTCGGCGCCGGGAGGCCCGACTCGAACGGCGCGTACGCCCGGCGCACGGCCTCCCAGTAGGGCTCCATGTCCATCGTGCGGCGCAGGTCGTCCGACCCGTCGCCGCCCGTCAGGCGCGTGGCGCGCTCGGTGTGTTCCAGCGCCGCGACCAGCGCGGACGCCGGCACCTGCGACGTCGTGCCGGCCATCGCCGCCGACGCCACGTCGACCGCGTCGACCCCGGCGTCGATCGCCGCCAGCAGCGTCGCGAGCTGGCCGCCTGCGGTGTCGTGGGTGTGGAGGTGGACCGGCAGGTCGAACTCGCGGCGCAGGGCCGTGACCAGCGTGCGCGCCGCCGGCGGCCGCAGCAGGCCAGCCATGTCCTTGATCGCGAGGACGTGGGCGCCGGCGTCGACGATGCGCTCGGCGAGGCCGAGCCAGTGGTCGAGCGTGTAGATCTGCTCGCGCGGGTCGGTCAGGTCGGCGGTGTAGCACAGCGCCACCTCCGCCACGCTCGTGCCGGTCTCGCGCACCGCGTCGATCGCGGGCCGCATCTGTTCCACGTCGTTGAGGGCGTCGAAGATGCGGAAGATGTCGATGCCGGTCGCCGCCGCCTCGGCCACGAACGCCTGCGTCACCGCCGTCGGATAGGGCGTGTAGCCCACCGTGTTGCGCCCGCGCAGCAACATCTGGAGCGCCTGGTTCGGCATCGCCGCCCGCAGCCGCGCCAGCCGCTCCCACGGGTCCTCGCCGAGGAACCGCAGCGCGACGTCGTAGGTCGCGCCGCCCCAGCACTCCACCGAGAACGTGCCCGGCAGCAGCCGCGCCATGTGGGGCGCGACCCCGAGGAGGTCGCGGGAGCGTACGCGGGTCGCGAGCAGCGACTGGTGGGCGTCGCGGAACGTCGTGTCGGTGACCTCGACGTGCGCGGTGTCGCGCAGGGCCCGCGCGAACCCCTCGGGGCCGAGCGCCTCGAGCCGCTGGCGGCTGCCGTCGGGCACCGGAACCGACAGGTCGATGTCGGGCAGCTTGGCGCGCGGGTCGAGCCGCGTCGGCGCCTCGCCGTGGGGCTTGTTGACCGACACGTCGGCCAGCCACCGCAACATGCGCGTGCCGCGATCGGCCGGCGTCCGCGACGTCAGCAGTTGGGGCCGCGCGTCGATGAAGTCGGTCGCGAGGTTGCCCGCCGCGAAGTCGGGATCGGCCAGCACCGCCTGCAGGAACGCGACGTTCGTCGCGACCCCGCGTACGCGGAACTCCGCCAGCGCGCGCCTCGCCCGCGCCCGCGCGATGTCGAACGTGCGCCCGCGGGCGGTCAGCTTCACCAGCAGCGAGTCGAAGTGGGGGCTGATCTCGACGCCGGTGCCGACGGTGCCGCCGTCGAGGCGGATGCCGGCGCCCGAGGCCGAGCGGTAGGTCGTGATCATGCCGGTGTCGGGGCGGAAGGAGTTGGTCGGGTCCTCCGTCGTGATCCGGCACTGGAGGGCCGCGCCGCGAATCTGCAGGTCCTCCTGCGCCAGGCCCAGGTCGGCCAGCGTCTCCCCCGCCGCGATGCGCATCTGCGACTGGACCAGGTCGACGTCGGTGATCTCCTCGGTGATCGTGTGCTCCACCTGGATGCGGGGGTTCATCTCGATGAAGACGTGCTCGCCGGCGCGCTCGCCCTCGGTCTCGAGGAGGAACTCGACGGTGCCGGCGCACGAATAGTCGATCGACTCGGCGAACGCCACGGCGTCGGCGCACAGGCGCGCGCGCAACTCGTCGGAGATGTGGGGCGCCGGCGCGATCTCGACGACCTTCTGGTGGCGCCGCTGGATCGAGCAGTCGCGCTCGAACAGGTGGATGGTGTTGCCGGCGGCGTCGGCGAGGATCTGGACCTCGATGTGGCGCGGGCGCTGCACCGCCTGCTCGATGAACACCGTGGCGTCGCCGAACGCGCCCTCGGCCTCGCGCATGGCCGCGCCGAGCGCGTCGCGCAGCTGGTCACGCTCGTCGACGCGGCGCATGCCGCGCCCGCCGCCGCCGGCGACGGCCTTCACGAAGACGGGGAAGCCGATCTCGTCGGCCGCCTCGACGAGGGCGTCGACGTCGGTCGACGGCGCACAGCTCTTCAGCGTCGGCACGCCGGCCCGGCGGGCCGCCTCGAGCGCGCGCACCTTGTTGCCGGCCATCTCGAGCACCTCGGCCGGCGGGCCGATGAACGTCAGCCCGTTCGCGGCGCAGGCCTCGGCGAGGTCGGGATTCTCGGACAGAAAGCCGTAGCCCGGATAGACCGCATCGGCGCCGCACTCGGTCGCGACCCGGATGATCTCGGCCACGTCGAGGTAGGCCCGGACCGGGTGGCCCTCCTCGCCGATCAGGTAGGCCTCGTCGGCCTTGATGCGGTGTTCGGCGTTGCGGTCCTCGTAGGGGAACACCGCGACGGTGCGCGCCCCCAGTTCGGTGGCGGCGCGGAAGGCACGGACGGCGATCTCGCCACGGTTGGCGACCAGGACCTTGGAGAACATGGCCCCGAGGCTAGCGGCTGGGTCCGACACGGCGGGAGGTGTCCGCGTACGCGGGCCCGCGCGCGTGCGTCCATCCCCCGCGTACGCCTCAGCCCGCCAGCCGCGTGAGCAGGCCCTGGACGAAATAGATGACGAACAGCGCCGACACCACCCACATCAGCGGGTGGACGTGGCGGGCGCGGCCCCGCGCCACCTTCATCAGCACGAAGGTGATGAAGCCGGCCCCAATGCCGACGGTGATGGAATAGGTGAACGGCATGAGCGCGAGCGTGAGGAACGCCGGCAGGCCCTCCTCGATGTTGTCCCAGTCGACGCCGGTGACCTGGGCCATCATCAGGAAGCCCACGAACACGAGCACCGGGGTGGCGGCCTCCGACGGGATCACGTTCACCAGCGGCGCGAAGAACACCGCGACCAGGAAGGCGGCGCCGGTCACGACCGACGCGAGACCCGTACGCGCGCCCTCGGCCACGCCCGCGGCCGACTCGATGTAGGAGGTGTTCGACGACACCGACCCGAACCCGCCCGCCATGGCGGCGACCGAGTCGACGGCGAGGATCGAGGTGAGGTGGGGCGGCGTACCGTCCTCGTCAAGCAGGTTGCCCTCGGCGCCCACGGCGACGACGGTGCCCATGCTGTCGAAGAAGTCGGCGAGCAGCAGCGAGAAGACGAGCAGCACGAGGGTGAGCGCGCCGGCGAACCCGGCGCCGTACTGGGTGAAGGCCCCGAACAGGTCGACGCGCCCCAGCAGGCCCAGGTCGGGCAGGGCGATGAGGTCCTTGACGGTCGGGACGTTCAACATCCAGCCCGTCGGGTTCACTACCTCGCCCTTGTCGTTGGTCATGGCGCCGACGTGGGCGACCGACTCGATGATGACGGCGAGCACCGTGGTCACGGTGATCGAGACGAGCAGGGCGCCGGGGACGCGGCGGGCGTACAGGATTGCGGCGAGCACCAGCCCGATCACGAACACCAGCATCGGCCAGCCCAGCAGCGAGCCGTTCAGGCCGAACTCGACGGGCGGCGCGCCCTTGGGCTTGCGGACGATGCCGGCGTCGATGAGGCCGACGAAGGCGATGAACAGGCCGATGCCGACGGCGATGCCGGCACGCAGCGAGCGCGGGACCGCCTTGAACACCGCGGTGCGGAAGCCGGTGAACACCAGCAGCGTGATCAGCGCGCCCTCCCAGACGACGAGGCCCATCGCCTGCGGCCACGTCATCTTGGGTGCGATCACGAAGGCGAGCAGCGCGTTGAGGCCGAGTCCGGTGGCCAGGCCGAGGGGATAGCGGCCGACGACACCCATGAGGATCGTCATCAGCCCGGCGATGAGCGCGGTCGCGGCGGCGACCATCGCGATGGTCGTGCCGATGTTCTCGCCGGTCTTCGGCAGGCCCGAGATCAACATGCCGTTGCGGTCGGCGGTCGTGCCGATGATCAGCGGGTTCAGCGCGATGATGTAGGCCATCGTGAAGAACGTCACTAGGCCGCCTCGCACCTCGCGGCCGACGGTGGAGCCGCGCCTGCTGATGTCGAACCAGCGATCGAGGGGGCCGGCAGGGACGACGTCAGGTGCGGTGGAACTCATGGGCGAGATCCTAGTGTCAGTCGAACAGGCCCTCGTCCACCGAGATCGTGTCGAACACCGGCGCCGGCAGCTCGACGCCGCGCTCGGGGGCGACGACGTCGGAATGCCCCCCGCAGCCGTGGTCGATGGAGACGACGGACGCGTCCGACGGCGACCACTGGTTCGAGCAGGCGCCGAACAGCATGCCGAGGTTGCCCTGCAGGCGGACGAAATAGGCGCACGTGTGGCAGTGGCCCGGCGCCTGGCGGGTCATCTCGTTGTCGGGCCCGGCGTCGGACGCGAGCCAGCGCTCGGCGGCGTCCTCGCGTCCGGCGACCGACAGGACGCGTTCGCGCCCCAGGCCCAGCTCGGCCACGACGGCCCTCATCTGGGACGCCTCGGCCGGGTCGGTGTCGGTGGCGTGCTCGCCGCCGGTGAAGCCCGGCTCGAGGCGCGGGTCGTTGTCGGGGGTCGGCATCAGGGTGCCGGGCGCGACATCGCCGCCCTGGATGCGATCGGCCCACGGCACCCACGGCTGCGACAGCAGCGACTCGGGGCCGGGCACCAGCACGACCTCGTTGATCGTGACCTTCTTGGCGCGCGAGGCGCGCACCACGGTCACCGACCAGACCCAGCCCCGATAGCCCGGGTGGGTGCAGGCGAACTGGTGGGTGACGACGCGGTCGCCCTCGGCGACGGCCCCGAGGTGGTCACCCACCGACTGGTCGGTCGACGACGCCTCTAGCGCCGCCTCGCGGGCGAGGTCGACGGCGTCGGCGCAGGCCGGATCGATCTTCAGGGGCGGCATCACAGCTCCAGTTCGTCGGCCACCGCGCGCAGCACCTGGGCGACCTTCTCGGCGTTCTTGGGGTCGGGGTGGCGGCCGTGGCGATAGCCGTTGCCGACGTGGTCGAGCATCTTGATCAGGTCCTCGACGATCAGCTGCATCTGCTCGGGCTTCTTGCGCGTCGCCTTCGACAGCGACGGCGGCGTCTCCAGCACGGTCACCGACAGCGCCTGCTCGCCCTTGCGGCCCTCGATCACGCCGAACTCGACCTTCTGGCCGGGTTTGAGCGCCGTCACGCCCGCGGGCAGCGCGTTCGCGCGCACATAGACATCGCCCCCGCCGTCCTTGGTCAGGAAGCCGAATCCCTTTTCCGCGTCATAGAAGCGGACCTTGCCCACCGGCACAGCAACCTCGCTCGTTCGTGATCGGGCCCCGCCGCGACGACGGGACACCCGATCCTAGCGCCGGATCGCCGCGATCGGCAGGTTCATGATCGCCCGGGTGAGCGCCTCGACCGGTTCGCGGGCCGCGCGCGGGTTCGACTGGAGCGCCATCTCGATGTCGCACAGCTCCGGCAGCCCGAAGCGCCCGGTGAGTACGCGGAGGTCGGCGGGCACGCGCGACTGGGACAGTACGCAGACCCCGAGGCCCGCGCGGACGGCCGCGAGGATGCCGTTGATCTCGCGCGTGTTGCAGGTGATGCGCCAGCTGCGCTCCACCCCACCCAGCGCGTCGATCGCCGCCGTGCGGGAGAAACTCGGGGCGTGGTAGGTCACCAGCGGCACGGGTTGGTTGGGGTCGACCGACGTGCCCTCGAGCCCGACCCACACGAGCCGGTCGCGGCGCACGAGCCGGCCCTCGTCGGTGTCGGGCGGCTGGTTGATGAAGATCAGGTCGAGGTGGTTCGACTCGAGTCGGCGCTGCAGGACGCCCGACTGGGTGACGGTGAGCTCGAGGTTGATGCCGGGATAGAGCACGCGGAAGTCGCGGAGGATGCGCGGCAGCTCCGACAGCGCGAACTCGTCCGCCGCGCCGAACCGCAGGCGGCCGCGCATGGCCTTGCCCGAGAAGTACGCCGTGGCCTCGTCCTGCGCCGCGATGATCTGGCGGGCGAAGCCGCGCATGGCCTCGCCGTTGTCGGTCAGGGACACCGAGCGGGTGTCGCGCACCAGGAGCTGGCGGCCGGCGGCGGTCTCGAGC
This sequence comes from Mariniluteicoccus flavus, assembly GCF_054776655.1. Classification (NCBI taxonomy): domain Bacteria; kingdom Bacillati; phylum Actinomycetota; class Actinomycetes; order Propionibacteriales; family Propionibacteriaceae; genus Mariniluteicoccus; species Mariniluteicoccus flavus. Next base: position 29,271 of record NZ_BAAHBN010000009.1, read on the forward strand.
CGGCGTACGTGTTGGGACACCGCGGGCTGGGTGATGCCGAGCGTCTCGGCGGCGCGCGTGAAGCTCAGCGTGTCGGCCACCGCGAGGAAGGTCCGCAGCAGCGAGGGATCGTAGAATGTCGGCGCCATGTGGCCCACCTCACCCAGTCATCACGATGCGTTATCGAATATATAGCCACCATAGCGCGCGGAAATGAGGGAGTCCGACCTAGAGTTGCTTCCCGGCAGCGCTGCCCGCTCCTCAATCCATCATCCAACACCTGAAACGGTGATCAGTTCGTCATGCCTGCAGGCACTGCAGATCAGCAGAATCCCTTCCCCACCAAGCTTCCCATCGGTCTCGTCGCGCTGACCAGCAAGCACTTCCGCGTCTATGTGGCCTCGCTGTTCCTCGGCGGCCTCGGCACCTGGGTCCAGCGCATCGCCCAGGACTGGCTCGTCCTCCAGCTCACCGGATCGGCCTCTGCCGTCGGTGTGGCGGTCGCGCTCCAGTTCGCCCCCGTGCTGCTGTTCGGCCTCTATGGCGGCGTGCTGGTCGACCGGTTCGACCCCCGCCGGCTGCTCGCCATCTCGCAGACGATCGCCGCGCTCATGGCCGCCGCCCTCGGGGTGATGGTGCTGACCGGCACCGCCACGGTGTGGTCCTGTTATGCGCTCGCGCTCGGCATCGGTCTGTGCTCGGTCGTCGAGCAGCCCGCGCGCCTGCAGCTCGTGACCCAGCTCGTCGGCATGTCGCGCCTGCGCAGCGCGCTCGGCCTCAACTCGACCGCCTTCCAGTCGGCCGGCCTCGTGGGCCCGCTGCTCGCGGGCGTGGTCATCCACACCCTCGGCCTCGGCTGGTGCTTCGTGATCAACATGGTCAGCTGCGCCGTGGTCGTGGCCGCCTGCGCCCTCATGAGGACCGGTACGCCGGCGCGCGCGGCCGTGGCGGCCGACGTCCAGCGACCCAGCCAGGTGGCCCAGCTGAAGGAGGGTCTGGGCCACGTGTTCCGCACCTCCGAGATCGCCTGGTCGATCGCGCTGGTGGCCGTGATGGGCATCTTCGGCAGCAACATGGCCGTCCTGCTCACGGCCTTCTCGACCCTCGAGTTCGGCACGGGCGTCTCCGGCTATGGCACGTTCAACGCGCTGGTGGCTGTGGGCTGTGTGACCGGCGCGCTGGTGGGCGCCCGCCGCCGCACGACGATGCGCCTTCGCCAGCTCACGCTGGTGATCGCGGCGCTCGGCGGTCTGTTCGTCGTGACGTCGATGGCGCCGAACCCCGTCGTCTTCTGTGCCCTGCTCGTGGCCGTCGGCGTGCTCACGCTGACGTTCCTGCTGTCGGCCAACAGCCTCGTGCAGATGGCGGCGCCCGAACACGTGCGCGGCCGCATCATGAGCGTCTATGTGCTGGTGCTGCTGGGCGGCCAGACGATCGGCGGCCTGCTGGTCGGCCAGATCGTGGACGCGTACGGCGCCCGCATCGGCATGATGATGAACGGCCTCGCGGTGATCATCTTCGGCTCGGTGTGCGCGATCGGCATGGCCTATCAGTCCCACCTCACGCTGGCCGTGCGCCGCCACCGGTTCGCGCCGATGGTGCACATCGTGCACTCGACGCGCTGAGTGTGGCGAACCCTCAGAATCGTTGCCAGGCAGGCTTTCCCGCATACACCTCGCGGTAGTGGTCAGCCAGCCGCAGCCGTGACGCCGCCGCGTCGTCGATCACCACGGTGGCGCGGCGGTGGAACTGCAGCACCGACGCGGGGCACATCGCGGTGACCGAGCCCTCGACCATCGCCGCGATGGCCTCGGCCTTCTTCTCGCCCTGCGCCACCAGCACGACCTCGCGGGCGTCGGCGATCGTGCCGAGCCCCTGGGTCAGGCAGTGGGTCGGCACCTCGTCGAGGCTCGCGAAGAACCGCTGGTTGTCCAGCCGGGTGCCGGTGGCCAGCGTCTTGATGCGCGTGCGGGAGCCGAACGACGAGCCAGGTTCGTTGAAGCCGATGTGGCCGTTCGCGCCGATGCCGAGGATCTGCACGTCGACACCGCCGGCGGCGCGGATCTCTTCCTCATAACGCTCACAGGCCGCCGGCACGTCGTCGGCCGACCCGTCGGGGACGTGCACGCGGGCCGGGTCCATCTGCAGCGGGTCGGTCACGGTGCGGCGGATCACCTGCGCATAGCTCTCGGGGTGGCCGGCAGGCAGCCCGACATATTCGTCGAGCGCGAATCCGTGTGCACGCGAGAGATCCAGCGACCCGTCCTCGACCATGCCGCGCAGCTCGGCATAGACGCCGAGCGGCGACGAGCCGGTCGCGAGGCCCAGCACCGGCTGGGGCCTGCCCTCGCCGACCACGTCGCGGCACACGCGCGCCATTTTCGCCGCCGCCACGCGCGCGACGTCGTCGACCGACTCGCAGACGATGACCTCCACCGGGATCTCCTTCTCTCCAAGGCTTTCTGACTTCTGCCGAGGCTTCGACTCGCTGACGCTCGCTCAGCCATCGCTGTGTGCTGGTCGCTCAGCGGGTCGGATCGGTCGCCAACGCGTCGTTCATCGACCCCGAGCGGAACGCCTGCAACTCAACCACATCGAACCCCTCGGCACGCACGCGGTCCCGGACGGCCCCGGCCCCCGGCTCGGCCAGCCGGGCGAGCGTCGCCGCGTCCACCTCGACCCGCGCGCGCCCCTCCCCCAGGTCGCGGACGCGCAGGTCGCGCAGTCCGGTGTCGGCCAGGGCCTCGCGTACGCGGGCCTCCGCGCGTTCGACCCGCGCCAGCCGCGCCGGCGTGATCGCCAGCCCGTACGCCACCCGCGAGCTCAGGCACGCCGCCGCCGGCTTGTCCCACGTGGGCAGGCCCCAGCGCCGCGACTGGGCGCGCACGGTCGCCTTGTCGAGGCCGGCGTCGGCCAGCGGTGTGAGCGCGCCGCGCTCGGCGGCCGCCCGGATGCCGGGGCGGAACCCCGCCACGACGTCGTCGGCGTTCGTGCCCGTCGCCACCGGCCAGCCGAGCTCGTCGCCGACGGGGGCGACGACCTCGATGAGCTCGGATTTGCAGAAATAGCAGCGATCCCCGGCGTTGGCCCGATAGCCCTCGCGGTCCATCTCGTGGGTCTCGACGACGCGATGGGCGACGCCGAGCGAGGCCGCGTACGCCGCTGCGGGGTCGCGCTCGACCGCCGGCAGCGAGTCGGAGTGGGCGGTGACCGCCAGCACGCGGTCGGACCCGAGGGCGCGTACGGCCGCGGCCAGCAGGAAGGCGGAGTCGGCCCCGCCGGAGAACGTGACGACCAGCCCGGGGAGGGCCGCCAGCCGCTCCAGCAGCGCGCGTACGCCGGGGTCGGGCTCGTCCGAGGTCATGCCCTCCAGCCTAGTCTCGGCCCCGCGCCCGGCCGGCTGGCGACTACGATGGGGCGCATGGCCACATGGGAGGACGGACCGGAGTACGCGCCCAGGCAGCGCCCCGCCGGGTTCGACTCCCCCGACGTCGCGCCGCTGGACGCGGCGCCGCCGCGCCCGCAGCCCTCGGCCGGTGCGCCCGCCGTCGCGCCCGACTTCCGCCAGGAGCCGCTGCCGCCGCTCACGACCTATGCCCCCGAGACGGGCCCGACCCGCGACCCCCACGAGGCGTTCGAGGTGGCTCGCAGCGTGATGACCGAGCAGGACTCGATGTTCGGGCTCGACTCCGGGGCCACCACCCAGTCCGGGGGCGCCGGGGGCGCCGAGACCGCCTGGGGCGCCGTCGCCCACCGCGCCGCCGCCCAGACGTCCGGCCAGGCGAGCTTCGCGCCGCCCGGCGGCGCCCCCGTCGTCGCCGGGCCGGGCCAGGCCGTCCCCCACCCGGACGCCGTCATCGGCCCGCCCCAGGCGGACCCCATGAGCCCCATCACCCTTACCCAGGGTCGTCGCGGCCCCGGGGAGGGGCCCGCGTTCCCGCCACCCCAGGGCGCGCCGATGCCCGCGCCGGGCGCGCCCGGCGGCCCGCCGATGTGGGCCCCGCCCGAGCCCGTGCGCTTCACCGCGGGTGGCTGGCTGAACGCGATGAAGCCCGCCACGGTCGCGCTGCTGGCGCTCGGCGGCCTGTTCTTCATCATCTCGCCGCTCTGCTTCGCCGGCGCCGCGTGGTCGGCGTGGCAGGTGCGGCAGCGCTCCGAGTGGGTCCGCAACGCCGTCATGGTCGGCGCCGGCATGCTGGGCGTGGCCGCTGTGCTCGGAGCCGTGATGAGCGGCGGTGACCTCTGGGCGACCTGGGACCTGTTGGGCAAGGTGTCGCTCGTCGTCTGCTGGCTGACCCTGGCCGCCATCGCAGCCGCCGTGGGGCTCAGCCTCGCCCGCGGCGAACAGCCCGAGCAGTGAGGGGCAAGACGCCCTGACCGCCGACACGCCGACCCCCGACTCTCCGGCTCCCGAGCCCCAGACCTTCGCGGCCTCCATCGCCGCCCGCGACGCGCCCTCGCTGGAACGCCTGCTGCGCCGCCGCCCCGACCTGTGCCTGCCCGCGCCCCATGACGTGGCCGACCTCGCCACCCGCGCCGCCACCGAGGCCTCCGCCCGCCGTGCCCTCGACCGCCTCGACCGCCGCCACCTCGCGGTCGCCGAGGGGCTGGCCGCGCTCGGCGACCCGTCGTCGGTCCCCGAGGTCGCCGAACTCGTCGGCCTCCCCCCGGCCGAGGCCGCGGAGTGTGTCGCGGCCCTCCGAGACGCCGCGCTGGTCTGGGGCGTCGACGACCAACTCCACGTGCTGCGCGCCGTCCGGTCGGCCTTCGGGCCCTGGCCCGGCGGGCTCGCCCACCCGGGTCACGCCGCCCTCTCCCCCGAGGCCGTCGACCGGGCCCTCGCCGGCGTCGCTCCTGCGGGCCGCTCGGTGCTCGAGCGCCTGCAGTGGGGCCCGCCGACCGGCACCGTCCGCGGCGCCGACCGCCCCCTGCCGCCGGCCGACCAACGCTCGCCCGTGGAGCACCTGCTCGCCGCCGGCCTGCTGCGGGCCAGCGGACCCGAGACCGTCGTGCTCCCCCGCGAGGTCGCGCTGCGGGCACGCGGCGGCTTCCTGCGCGAGCCCCTGCGTACGCCCCCACCCCTGCCCGAAGCCACCCACGGCGCGCGGCTCGTCGACCACGCCGGGGCCGGCGCCGCGTACGAGCTCGTCCATGACGTCGAGGCCGTGGTCGACGACCTCGGCGGCACCCAACCCGCCCTCCTGCGCAGCGGGGGCCTCGGCACCCGCGACCTCGCCCAGCTCGCCCGGCGCCACGGGCTCGACGGCGACCGCGCCGCCTTTCTGGTCGAACTGGCCGTCGCGGCGGCCCTCGCGTCGACCTCGGGCGGGCGCGTCACGGCGACCACGGCGTACGACGCCTGGCTGTCCGCCGCCCCGGTCGACCGCTGGCTCACCCTCGCCCGCGCGTGGCGCGACGCGCGCCGCTGGCCCGCGGCCGCCCTGGAGGGCCGTGCGCTCGGCGAGGCCGGCGACGTGCGCTGGGCGACCGAGGCGCGCGCGGTCGCGCTCGCGGCGCTCGAACCGGGCCGTCGCGCCGAGGCCGAGACCTGGGCCGAGACCATCGCGTACGCCCGCCCGGGCCTCGTCCGCCACATTGCCCCCGACGCGGTCGTGTCGGCCGTCGGCCGCGAGCTGGGTGCGCTCGGCGTCGTGGCACTCTCGACGGTCACGCGACTCCTCGCGCCCCTGCGGGACGCGCCGCTGCCCGACGACGTCGCCGCGCTGTTCCCGGGCGCCGTCGACCGGTTCGTCGTGCAGGCCGACCTGACCGCCGTGGCGGGCGGCCCCCTCGAGCACGGCGTCGGGCGGGTGCTGCGCCTGCTCGCCGACCAGGAGTCGCGCGGCGGGGCGGGCGTGTTCCGCTTCACCGCCGCGTCGGTCCGCCGCGCCTTCGACGCCGGCTGGGACGCCGAGACCATCGAGCGGTGGCTCGCCGACCACTCGACGACCGGCGTGCCGCAGCCGCTGGCCTACCTCATCGGCGACGTGGGCCGCGTCCACGGCGCGATCCGCGTGGGCCGCGCGTCCGCGTACGTCCGGGTCGAGGACCACGCCCAGGTGCCCAGCATCCTCGGCCACCCCGACGCGGCGACGCTCGGGCTGCGCCAGGTGGGCCCGGGCGCGCTGGTCGCCGATGCGGACCCCGACGAGGTGGTGGCGCTGCTGCGCGCGCTCGGCCTCGCCCCGGCCGCCGAGGACGCGTCGGGCGGCGTCCTGCACGCCCCCTCCCCCACCCGTACGCCGGCGCGCGCGTCGAGCGAACCCGCCCCGCCCGACCCGGGGCAGGTGGCGGCCCGACTCGCGGAGCGCGCCCGGCATGCCTCGCGCCGTCGGGGGGACACCGCGGCGACGCTCACCCGTTTGCAGGCGGCGCTCGAGACGGGGCGGGCCGTCGACATCGCCTTCGTCGACGGGACCGGCCTGCGCGACCGGCGCCGCCTCGTGCCGGTCCACCTGGGGGCGGGGATGGCCCGCCTCGTGGGGGCCGGCGAGGCCCTGACGCTGCCGCTCGCGCGGATCATCGAGGTCGAGGACGCGGATTCGACGTCCGGGGCATGATGCCCGCAGTCAGGTAGGGTGAGGTCCGTGGAGCCGAGGACAATTCGTCGACTTGTCGCCGGGTGCGGAACGTGCCTAGGTGTGCTGGCTCTTGCCCTCGTCCTCGGCCGAGGCACGGCCTCGGTGCCGGCGTCCGGGCCGGCGGGGGCGCCCGCGGCCCCGCGGCCCCAGATCTCCACGCAGGCCGGTTCACACGCGCCGCCCGCCCCCACCACGTCCGCCGCGCCGACGGTCACCCCGTCGGCGTCGTCCTCCCCCACGCCGTCGGCCAGCCCTCGCCCCTCCACGACACGGCCCACGACGACCCCGACCCGGTCCCAGCGCGCTGCGGCCACACCCCGCGCCGGTCAGCCCACCGGCCCCGTCTATGGCCCGGTCTATTCGCCGGAGCCCAGCGCCACCCCCGTGACCCCGCCGGCGACGCCGTCGCTGACGCCGTCGGCCACGCCGAGTCCCTCCACCTCGCCAGCCACCACCCCGAGCGCGACGCCCACCCACGGCATCGAGAAATACACCGTCACCGTCCATGACCCGCAGCTGAACGAGGTGTGCAACACCGAGCGCACCAGCTTCACGCTGACGTGGAGCCCCGTGGCGCCGGCGGCGCACTACAAGGTCAGCGTGAGCGGCGCGGGCCTGAGCAGCACGGTGACCACGACCACGAACGCGGCCACCCTGTCGTGCCCGACCGCCACCGGCGCCATGACATTCACCGTGGTCGGCGAGGACGACACCGGCGTGCGCCAGTCCGAGGCCGGCACCATCACGGTCGACTATCGCGCCCCCATGGGTGGCGCCGAGGCCCGCGCCCGCGCCGTGTCCGACACCCGATGAACGGTCCCCTCGTCGTCCAGTCCGATCGGACGCTGCTGCTCGAGGTCGACCACCCCGACGCCGACGCGTGCCGCATCGCCATCGCCCCCTTCGCCGAGCTCGAGCGCGCTCCGGAGCACATCCACACCTATCGGCTGACGCCGCTGGGGCTGTGGAACGCGCGGGCCGCCGGCCATGACGCCGAGCAGGTCGTCGACGCCCTGATGACCTATTCGCGCTATCCCGTGCCGGGGTCGCTCCTGGTGGACGTCGCCGAGACGATGGGGCGCTACGGCCGGCTCCGGCTCGAGAAACACCCCACCCACGGGCTGGTGCTGATCTCGACCGACGCGCCCGTGCTCGCCGAGGTCACGCGCTCGGCCAAGGTCAAGGGCCTGCTGGGCGAGAAGATCGGCGACGACACCGTCGTCGTCCACTCGAGCGAGCGCGGCCACCTGAAGCAGGTCCTGCTGAAGCTCGGCTGGCCGGCCGAGGACCTCGCGGGCTATGTCGACGGGGAACTCCACGACATCGATCTCGACACCTCGGGATCCGACCCCGGCGCGAAGCCGTGGGAGCTGCGGCCCTACCAGAAACAGGCCGCCGAGTCGTTCTGGCACGGCGGATCTGGAGTCGTCGTCCTCCCCTGCGGCGCTGGCAAGACCATCGTGGGCGCCACGGCGATGTCGCTCGCGAAGTCGACGACGCTCATCCTCGTGACCAACACGGTGTCGGCCCGCCAGTGGCGCGACGAGCTGATCCGGCGGACCAGCCTGACGGCCGACGAGATCGGCGAATATTCGGGCGCCCGCAAAGAGGTACGCCCGGTCACGATCGCGACCTACCAGGTCATCACGACCCGGCGCGGCGGCGTACACCAGCACCTCGAGCTGTTCGACGCCCGCGACTGGGGACTGGTGATCTATGACGAGGTCCACCTGCTGCCGGCGCCGGTGTTCCGGCGGACGGCCGACCTGCAGGCGCGGCGTCGCCTGGGGCTGACGGCGACGTTGGTGCGCGAGGACGGCCGCGAGGGCGACGTCTTCTCCCTCATCGGGCCGAAGCGCTATGACGCGCCGTGGAAGGACATCGAGGCGCAGGGCTACATCGCGCCCGCCGACTGCGTCGAGGTGCGGGTCACGCTCACCGAGGGTGAGCGGCTCGCGTACGCGACCGGCGAGACCGACGTGAAATATCGCCTCGCGGCCACCGCCGAGTCGAAGACGCAGGTGACCGAACACCTCGTACGCCTCCACGCGGGCGTCCCGCGGCTGGTGATCGGGCAATACGTGGACCAGCTCGAGGAACTGGCCGCGAGGCTGGACGCGCCGCTGATCAAGGGCGACACGACCAACAAGCAGCGCCAGAAGCTCTATGACCAGTTCCGGTCCGGTGAGATCGACCTGCTCGTGGTGTCGAAGGTCGCGAACTTCTCGATCGACCTGCCGACCGCCCAGGTCGCGATCCAGGTGTCGGGCGCCTTCGGGTCGCGCCAGGAGGAGGCCCAGCGCCTCGGCCGTCTGCTGCGGCCGAAGGACGGCATCACCGCACGCTTCTATGCGGTCGTCGCCCGCGACACCTCTGACGCCGACTTCGCCCAGCACCGCCAGCGATTCCTCGCCGAGCAGGGGTACGCGTACCGCATCGTCGACGCCGACGACCTCCCCGAGGTGGGAGCCCAGTCGACCGACGGCGCGTAGGATCTTCGCCGTGACCCACACCCCCGGACCCGACTTCGAGCCCGTCGACGCAGGCGACGGCGGCTTCGGACGCGACGAACCCGCCCGCCGAGTGGCCGAGCCCGAACCGGCCGACGCCGCCCCGCAGCGGGCGGCCGGACGCGGGAAGATCCCGACGATCGTCGCGGCGGCCGGTGCTGCGTTGATCGTGATCGGGGTGCTCGTGGGGCTGCTGCTGTGGCGGTTCTCGGGCGGCTCGACCGAGCGCCTCGAAGGGCCCGAGGCCACCCCGACCCCGACGCTGACGCCGCGCTCGGGCACGCCCGCCCCCGTCCAGGAGGTCAAGGTCGGCCAGCGCACCAACATCGTCGGCCTGTATGGCAAGGGATCGGTCATGATCACCCGCACCGAGTGGTCCGACAAGGGCGACCTGCCGCCGGGCGAGGGCAAGCGCTACCTGAACGTCGAGCTGCGCTACGACTGCAGCGAGGGAATCCTGACGCTGTCGAAGAACCAGTACGCGGCCTACGACCTGGCCAAGAAGGAATACCTCCCCGGCATCGGGTCGGGCAAGGACCCGATCCCGGACGGGGAGGTACGCCCGGGCCAGCAGCCGGTGACGGGCTGGGTGTCGATCGAGATGCCGCCGGGCCAGACGCTGTTCGTGGTGTCGGACGAGGGCATCAACCCGCTGGTGATCGTGGACATTCCTTAGGGCCGGCTCGCGCGCGGCGCTTTACCCCTGGCTTCGGACCAGTCGTCGACGGACCGCGGGCGCGTACGCGGGTGGTTGCGTGGGCCGTCCGCGGTCCGTCTCCTTGGTGGTCCTCCAGACAGGGGGCGCGCCGCACCGACGCTCGCCGGCGGTGGGTGGCGCCGGGGACGTTCTCCGAGCGAGCGCCAGCGAGACGAGGAGCGCTTCCACGCTGGCTGAGCGAGCGCCAGCGAGTCGAAGCCACCCAACCCCGGGTTCGTTGACGCAACCCCCATTCGGGCGACGAAACCCCCACAGTTCTGGGGGTTCGCTGGATCAGGCGGGGGTTGCCCGGGTTTGCGCCGTCCTGACCGCCCGGGTGGCGACCCGGTGCCGCGTACTCCCGGCATCTGCTCGCCATCCGAGTGGTCACTATGGACGATCTGCAGAGATCGGCTCGCAAACCCCGTTCTGGGCCTCCTGACGGCCGATCTCTGCACATCGTCCACAACCCTGTGGGCGCTCACACCCCCAGCGTCGACTCGTCCACCTCGCGGCCCTTGTCCACAACCCATGCCTCCGGGTCGTCCGCGAGCTCGATCAGTTCCAGCAGGTAGCTCGGCCAGATCCATTCGTCGGTGTCGACCAGCTCGTTCAGCGGCCACCAGCGGCTGCCCTGCAGCGTGAGCTTCTCGTCCTCGGTGTGGCCCGCCTCGTCGACCTCGAACTCGTGCGTGCGCACGACATAGAAGTCCTCGGCCTGCTCGAGCACCTGGTCCGAATAGCCGTGCACCGCGACGCGGCGGGCGACCGGCCCGATGAGCTCGTCCTCGGTGATGACCAGGCCCGTCTCCTCCTGGAGCTCGCGTACGGCCGCCCGGGCCGGCGTCTCGCCCGGGTCGATGCCGCCGCCGGGCGTGACCCACCACCCCTGCTCCGGCAGGCCGGGGTCGGAGTCGGCGAACAGCAGGACGCGTTCGCCGGCGAGCACGACGATGCGTACGGCGGTGCGCACCTTGTGGGGCCGGTCCTCCGGCGGCAGGGGCACATAGCGGCGGTCGCGGAAGGGTTCGTTCGGGTTCTCGGAGCCGGTGCTCATGAGTCCACCGTAGCCCGATCCCCCTTCACAGAGAGGTCAGGATCCGCTCACAGGAAACGGACAGCGGCGCCCGATTCAGTGAGGACATCACCGCAGCCAAGGAGCCCCGCATGAACCTTCTCCCCTATGTCGCCGACCTCGTCGCGATCTCCGTCCTCACCCTGGGCGTCTACTACCCCCGTCACCGCCGGCGCGACCTCGTGGTCGCCTACTTCGGCGTCAACGTCGGCGTCATGGGGGTCACCGCGGCGCTCGCGAACGCCACGGTGGCAGCAGGCCTCGGCCTCGGCCTGTTCGGCGTCCTGTCGATCATCCGCCTGCGCTCCGACGAACTGTCCCAGCGCGAGGTCGCGTACTATTTCGCGGCCCTCGCGATCGGACTGCTCAGCGGGCTCGGCACCAACCCCGCCTGGCTGGGTCTCGCGCTGATGGGGCTGCTGGTCCTGGTCATGTTCGCCGTCGACCATCCATCGGTGCTGGGCACGACGCGGCGTACGATCATGGTGCTCGACCGCGCGTGGGACGACGAAGCCGCGCTCAGCGCCCACCTCGCCCAACGCCTCGGCGCTCGCATCGACGGCGTGACCGTCCAGCGCATCGACCACGTCAACGACACCACCACCATCGAGGTCCGCCACACCCCGACGCCGCCGCGCGGGGCCGGGAGCACGCGCACCGAGCTCGTGGAGGCGGCGTGACCACCGTGACCGCACCCGACCTGCTGCGTCACTTCGCACCGGTGGGACTGGCCGAGCTCGACGCCCGCGCCTCCCTGCAGGAGCGCACCGACCGCAAATATCTGGTCGACCTCGCCGACCTCGATTCCTTCCTGGGAATGCTTCCCGGGGACACCCGGGTCCTGGAGATCGACGACGTACGCGGGTTCGGCTACCACTCCCGCTACTACGACACCGACGGCGTCGACAGCTATCTGCTGGCGGCCCGCGGCCGCCGCCGGCGGTGGAAGGTCCGCGTGCGGACGTACGCGGACTCGGGCCATGCGTACCTCGAGGTGAAGACCACGCGCCACGGACGCACACTTAAGCAGCGGACTCCCATGGCGGGGGGCCGGTTGGACGGCCACGGTCTCGCGTTCGTGACCGGCGCGCTGGCGGCCGCCGGCATCGACGAGGTGCCCTCGGGCCTGAAGCCGGTCCTCACCACCACCTACCGTCGCTCGACGCTGCTCCTTCCGGGTTCGGGCGGACGCGTCACCATCGACCGCGATCTGTGCTGGGGAAGCCATCGCAGCACCGGCGGTGCGCTGGGCGCCAGCCACGTCGCCATCGTCGAGACCAAGACCGTCACTGCCCCGGGAGCCGCCGATCGCGCCCTGTGGGCGCACGGACACCGTCCGGTCCGCGTTTCGAAGTACGCGACGGGACTCGCCGCGCTCCACGGCGACCTGCCGCACGCGCGGTGGGCGCGAACGCTGCGACGGCTCTCCGCCTGAATCTCCCCCATCCACCACCGACCTCCATCACCGCGATCCCCACCACCGAAGGAATCCCATGTTCTCCCTGCGCAAGTCCCTCGCCGCCCTCGCCCTCGCCGCCACGCTGACCGGCTGCTCCACCGGAGTGCTGACCGGGGCGGGGTCGACCACCGGCTCGACGTCGGGCTCCGTCGTCACCTCGACCCAGTCCGGGACCAGCGGCACCGCCACGTCGGTCGCCGATGCCCTGGCCCAGAACCAGAAGTCACACGCGTCGGCCGAGGATTCGGCCCTCGACGCCACCCGCACCACCATCGCCCTGACCGGATCGGCGGCCACGGTCACGGGCCAGGGCGCCACGGCGAACGGCGGCGTGGTCACGATCACCGCCCCGGGCACCTACGTGGTGTCCGGATCGCTCACCGACGGCCGGGTCGTCGTCGCCTCCGAGGCCGAGGGGACGGTCAAGGTCGTCCTCGACAACGCGTCGATCAGCTCGTCCACCGGGCCCGCGCTGCAGGTCGACAAGGCCGACGAGGTCTCGGTGATAATCGCCGAGGGAACGACGAACAGCCTGACCGACGGCGCCGCGTACGCCAACACGGCCGAGGGCGCGCCGAACGCGGCCCTCTGGACCGCGGCCGACCTGACGGTCACCGGCACCGGTGCGCTGACGGTGACAGGCGCGTACAACGACGGGATCAACGGCGCCGACGGCGTCCTGATCGAGTCGGGCAACGTCACCGTGACCGGCAAGGACGACGCGATCCGAGGCAAGGACTATGTGATCGTCACGGGCGGCACCGTGACGGCGAAGGCCAGCGGCGACGGCATCAAGTCAGACAACGAGGAGGTGGTCGAGCGCGGCTATGTCCTCGTCAGTGGGGGCGCCGTCGACATCACCGCGGGCCAGGACGGCGTCCAGGCGTTCACCGACCTGCTCGTCAGCGGGGGCAGCGTGGCGGTGACGGCGGGCGATGACGGCCTCCACTCCGAGACGCTGCTGGCGATCGACGACGGCACCGTCGACGTCCGGAAGTCCAACGAGGGTGTCGAATCAGCGACCATCCTGCTCGGTGGCGGCACGATCAACGTGGTCTCGGCCGACGACGGCATCACCGTCTCGGGCGCGGCGAACTCCAGCGGGGGCGGCGGCCGGCCCGGTCAGGCCTCGACAGTCGACAACGGCCAGTGGCTGAAGATCTCGGGCGGCACCGTGACGGTCGACGCCGCGGGCGACGGACTCGACGCGAACGGGTCCGCGATCATCTCGGGCGGCACGGTGACCGTCGCCGGACCGACAGACAACGGGAACGCCGCCACCGACGTCGACGGTTCGTTCACCACGACCGGCGGCACGCTGCTGGCCGTGGGGTCGTCCGGCATGGTCACGGCGCCCGCCACGACGTCCAGCCAGGCCTGGATCGCGGCCACGGCCCAGGGTCAGGCGGGAGCGAAGGTCGAGGTGGTCAGCAACGGCAGCGTCATTGCGACCTACACCGCGCCCAAGGCGTTCTCGTCGGTGATCTTCAGCTCCCCCGACGTGAAGACGGGAGCGTCCTATGAGGTGAAGGTCAACGGCACCTCGGCCGCGACCGTGCAGGCGATGCAGGCCCCGGCCGGGGGCATGGGCGGCATGGGGGGCGGCAAGCGCCGCTGACCCGAACGTTCTCCGAGCGAGCGCCGCCCACCCCGAACGTTCTCCGAGCGAGCGCCGCCCACCCCTAACGTTCTCCGAGCGAGCACCGCACCCCGAACGTTCTCCGAGCGAGCACCGCACCCCGAACGTTCTCCGAGCGAGCGCCAGCGAGTCGAGGAGCCGTCTCGGCCCCGGCCGCCTCGCTCGGAGAACGCTGCGTCCCCAACCCCCGCGGACTGCTAGAGTCGCCCCTCTCCCTGCTGGACCCGCCGGTTCCCCGGCGTCGGCACGCTGTCACGTGTCGAGCGGATGGAAGCAGTCCCCATGACCGACCCCGAACTGGCGCACGAACGCGCCCACCTGACCGAGTCGCGCGCGACCCTGCAGCGCATGCGCCAATCCGCCACGCGCCTGAAGGCCGACGGCGGTGACCGCGTGTCGACCGAGATCCTGCAGGAGGCCCTGTGGCGGCGCATGCGCGCGCTGGAGGACGACCCCGGCGTACCCCTGTTCTTCGGGCGCCTCGACTATGACGTCGCGCTGGGCGCCGACCATGACGAGCGGCTCTACATCGGCCGTCGCCACGTCGTCGGCGAGGCCGGCGGCGAGCCCCTGGTCATCGACTGGCGCGCCGGCATGGCGCTCCCGTTCTATCGCGCGCGCCCCGGCGAGCCCATGCGCGTACGCCGGCGCCGGCGGTTCGGCTTCTCCCACGGCGAGCTGACGGCGTACGAGGACGAGAACCTCGCGAACCCCGCCCAGCAAGGGCATTCCCACATCCTCGACGACGAGATCGAGCGCCCGCGCACGGGTCCGATGCGCGACATCGTGGCGACGATCCAGCCGGAGCAGGACGTACTCGTGCGCGCCGACCTCGCCCGGTCGCTGTGCATCCAGGGCGCCCCCGGCACCGGAAAGACGGCTGTGGGGCTGCACCGCGCGGCGTACCTGCTCTATGCGTTCCGGTCGCAGCTCGCGCGGTCGGGCGTGCTGGTGGTGGGACCGAACGATTCCTTCCTGGGCTACATCGGCGACGTGCTCCCGGCGCTCGGCGAGATCGACGCGCGGTCCGAAACCGTGACGTCGTTGGTGGAGCGAGCGACCGGGGTGACCGCCCGGACAGACGAAAACCCCGCGATCGCCGTGCTCAAGGGCGATCCGCGCCTGGCCACCGTCATCGCCAACGCCGTGTGGTCCCACCTCGCGCAGCCGACGACGACGCTGGTCGTGCCGCGCGGAGCCCACCAGTGGCGCGTGCCCGCGTACGTCGCGGAGGAGGCGATGGCGGCGATCCGCGACCGCGGCGTGCGGTATGCGGCCGGGCGCGACCTGTTGCCGCAACGCCTGGCCCACGAGGTGTTGCTGAAGATGGAGGCCGCCGGCGACTCCCCCGACGACCGCGTGCAGAACGCCGTGGCGCGGACGCGACCCATGAAGGCGTACATCGACAGGGTGTGGCCGGTCGTCGACGCCGCGAAGCTGGTGCTGCGCCTGCTGACGGACGCCGATTTCCTTGCCAGTGCTGCGAATGGCGTGCTCACCGACGACGAGCAGGCGGCCCTGCTGATGACGAAGCCCGCACGCTCGGTGAAGACCGCGCCCTGGACGCCGGCCGATGTCGTGCTCATCGACGAGGCGGCCGACGTGCTGTCCCGCACGCCCAGCCTTGGCCACGTGATCATCGACGAGGCGCAGGACCTGTCGGCGATGCAGCTGCGGGCGATCGGGCGGCGGGTGTCGACCGGGTCGGTGACGCTGCTGGGCGACCTCGCGCAGGCGACCACGCCGTGGGCGACGACGACGTGGGCGGATTCCCTGTCCCACCTCGGAAAGCCGCAGGCCGACGTCGAGGAGCTGGTCGCGGGATTCCGCGTACCGGGGGCGGTCATCGACTACGCCGCGCGGCTGCTGCCGGTCATCGCGCCGGGGCTGACGCCGCCCCACTCGATCCGGCGTACGCGGGGTGAGCTCGACCTGCGGCCCGGCGATCCGTACGCGAATCTGGGCGCCGCCGCCGGGCGCTTCGACGCCGCCGAGGGCACCGTGGGGGTGATCGTCGCCGACGCCGACGTGCCCGCGGCGCGGGCGGCGCTCGAGGCGGCGGGAGTGACCTACGAGCTGCTCGGCGCCGACGACGGGTTCACCTCCCACGTGCAGGTCGCGCCGGCGTCACTGGCGAAGGGACTCGAGTTCGACCACGTGGTGCTGGTCGAGCCGGCGGCCATCGTGGCGGGCGAACCCGACCGGGTCACGGGGCTGCGCCGGCTCTATGTCTGCCTGACCCGCGCGGTCACGTCCCTGGTGGTGCTGCACGGGCAGGACCTGCCCGACGAGCTGGGTGCCTAGGCCGCTGCACGCTCGTCGAGCCACGACCACCCGCCCAGTCCGAGGATTCTCCAATAGCCCATGTTGACACATATGTTCGCACTGGCGAACATATGTGTATGGAGATGACAATCGCCCAGGTCGCGCAGCAGTACGACCGCAGCGTGCGCCTTGTGCAGCGGTCGATTGCCGGAGGGCAGCTATCACCACTGCGCCTGGTCGGACGGCAGATCGTGATCGATGATGTGGCTGCGGTCGCGTGGTCGCGCTCATCCACGCGTGGACGCGCGTGGATGACTCGAACGAGAGAGGCCGCCCTCGACCTCTTGACCACCAGGACCACCACCGCACTCGTCGGGTCTGAACTCTCCCGACTCCGGTCTAGCCTCAGGACGATGACCGCAGCCCGGATGGCCCACGCGAGCGGCGGATTGGGACGGTGGGCGCGCTATCGAAAGCACGGCGAGGTTTCAGGCGTACCCGTGGGTCCCAGCAGCGCCTCGCTCCAAGAACTGGGAATAGTCGAGGGAGCATCATGGATGTCGTTCCTCGCCGTCCCCGATCTGGACGACTTCGAGATGTCCCACGACGTCATGCTCGACGCCGATGGTGACCTGGGAGTTCTCGAACGTGGAGCCAGTGACCTCAGGTGGGCCCGAGTCCTCCTGGACACCTATCTCCTGGGAGACGGGAGATCCAGTGCTGCGGCCGCTTCGCTTCTCGAGGAACGCGCCCGTGACCTCTGACCCCTTCGACCGGCTTGATGAGATCGCCGAGGCGCTTCCCTCGAGCCGCTGGATGCTGGTGGGTGGACTCATGGTCCACTGCCACGCCCTCAAAGCTGGCGTCGTCCACAATCGCCCCACCGACGACGCCGACCTCGTCGTGGCACTCCAAGCTGGCAGCTACGACGCAGCAGCGGCAACAATCCAGAGGCTCGGCTACCGGCAACACACGTCACTGGACCATAGGTCACCCTTCCACCGCTTCACACGGGCTGAGGGAGAGCATGTCGATCTCATGGCGCCGGAACAACAGTCCGTTCGATTTGCGGGACGACCGGTGGTGTCTGTTCCCGGTTCACGATCGGCGCTCAAACGCACTGTGGACTACTCCGCACCCGGTCACGTCGCCCTACGCCTTCCGGATCTGGGTTCCGCACTCTCTTTGAAAGGGGCTGCCTACGGTCAGCCGTCGCACAACGTGGTGCGGCACCTGCAGGACGGCGTCACTCTGTTCGCCTGTAGCGATGGCCGCACACTCGAACTTTCCAAGTCAATGCGATCCAACGTCAATCGCCTCATCGTCGGCCTGGAGCGAGTGGAAGCGTGGTCGTTGTCACCACTCCCCAATCGTCGGCGCGCCGTGAGGGCAATCACCCTCCTGCGTCCCGATTGGCAGCCACCCACCTTCGTGCTGCCGACCCGCTTCGGAAGGCCATGAACCACATCGCTCGCGCCACCACCCCCAAGACGATTCCCCTCCCCCGTCCGCGCGGCCTACGCTCGGCACCATGAACGCCCTGATCGACAACCTCCCGTCCGGCCTCCCCGTCGGCGATGACTGGGTCACCACGCCCACGACCGCGCCGGTCACCTTCCCGTTCGACGGCTCCACCGTCGCCGAGGCGCCCGTCGGCACCACGGAGCAGGCGTACGCGGCCCTCGACGCCGCCGAGGCCGCCCGCCCGGCCATGGCGAAGGCCACCGTCGGCGTACGCCGGGCCGTGCTGCAGGCCGTCGCATCCGCCGTGCGGGACAACGTGGACGCCCTCGAACAGCTGTTGGTCCTCGAGACCGGCAAGCCGCTGGTCGACTGCCGCGTCGAGGTGGCGCGCACGCTGTCGACGTGGGAGGCGGCGGCCGACGAGGTCTCCCACCTCGTGGGAGAGACGGTTCCGCTCGACCTCCAGCCGGCCGGCGCCGGCATGGTCGGCTATTACACGCGACGCCCGGCGGGCATCGTCGTCGGCATCGCGGGGTTCAACTATCCGCTGCTGCTCGCCTCCCACAAGCTCGCCCCCGCGATCGGCGCCGGTTGCCCGGTGATCGGCAAGCCCGCCCCCCAGACCCCGCTCGCCACCCTGTGGCTCGCCCGCGTCGTCCGCGAGGCCCTTGCCGCGCAGGGATTGCCGGAGTCGGCCTGCCAGCTCGTCACCGGCGGCGTCGAGGTGGGGGACGCGCTCGTCACCGACCCGCGCGCGGCCATCGTGTCGTTCACCGGCTCGGCCACCGTCGGCCACCTGATCGCGAAGAACGCCGCTCCGCGCAAGGCCCTGCTGGAGCTCGGGTCCAACACCGCCCTCATCGTCGCCGACGACGCCGACCTCGACCGCGCGGTCGACGCCGTGGTGCGCGGCGGGTTCTATGCCAACGGCCAGGCCTGCATCTCGGTGCAGCGACTGCTCGTCCACGACGCCGTCGCCGCCGACTTCCTGTCCCGGTTGGAGGAGCGGCTGCCCGAGGTCGTCGTCGGCGACCCGCGCGACACCGCCACGCGCGTCGCCCCGGTGATCGACGAGAAGTCGCGGCGCCGCATCGAGTCCTGGGTCCGTGCGGCGGTCGAGTCCGGCGCCCGCGTGATCGCCGGCGAGGACGGCTCGGAGGGCACCGGCGCGTTCCGCCCGACCCTGGTCGCCGACGTCCCCGGCGACGCCGACCTGTGGCGCGAGGAGGTGTTCGGACCCGTGGTCTGCGTACGCACCGTCGCGAGCGTCGACGAGGCCATCGACGTCGCCAACGATTCGCGCTACGGCCTGCAGGGGTCGGTGTACACCGCCTCGCTGGCCACCGCCTTCGCCGTGCTGGATCGCCTCGACGTCGGCGGCGTGGTCGTCAACGAGATCCCGGGGTTCCGCTCCGACGTCATGCCCTACGGCGGCGTCAAGGACTCCGGCATCGGCCGCGAGGGACCCCGCTGGGCCATGGAGGAGTTCACCGTGACCAAGATGGCGATCATCCGCCCCTGAGCGCGGCCTCCAGCCACCGCAGCGCCGCCACGACCCCGTCGTCGGCGCCCACCGGCGCGGCGACCTGGACGCCGACGCGCCGACCGTCGGGAAGGGCGCCCGCGTCCACCGTGCCGGCCGGCTGGCCGGCCGCGTTGTGGGGCACGGTGAACGCGATGTGCTGCATGGGCAGCGTCACGTCGTCGAACGGCATCGGTTGCTCCGCAGGGAATGCGGCCATCGGGGCGACCGGTGACAGCACGAGGTCGTACGCCTCCGTTCCCGCCCGCGTCGCCTTCGCGAGCTCGCCGAAACACGCGAGGTTGTCGACCGTCGTCGGCCCGTCGATGCCGTCACCACCCTCGGCCCACTCCTTCACCCACGGCAGCACGAGGTCCTGCTCCGCAGGCGTACGCCGCCGCAGGTCGGCCAGGGAACGCACGCGCCAGAAGGCGTCGATGCCGGCGAGGACCCGTTCGGTGAGGAACGGCCCGACCGGCTCGACGACGGCCCCGGCCGCACGCAGCACCGCCGCCGCGTTCTCCACCACCGCGAGGATTCCCGGGTCCGGCGGCGTCCCCTGACCGCCGTCGAGCTGCAGGCCCACGCGTACGCCGCGGGGATCGAACGCACGGTTCCAGTCCATCGGCGGATAGGGCCGCGCGCTGTGGTCGCGCGCGTCGGGCACCGCGATGACCTCCATCAGGGCGGCCACGTCACCGGCGCGACGCCCGAGTGGTCCGGCCGCCCGTGCGACGTAGGGCACGTCGAGCGGCACCAGCCCCTCCGACGGCTTGAGCGACGCCAATCCCTGCCACGTCGCGGGAAGCCGGATGGACCCGCCGATGTCGGTGCCGACGTGCATCGGCCCATAGCCCGCGGCCGCGGCCGTGCCTGCCCCGGCCGACGACCCGCCCGCGGTGAGCGTCGGATCGAGCGCGTTGCGGGTGATGCCGTGGCGGGAGGAGACGCCCGAGCTCAACATGCCCCAGTCCGGCATGGTCGTCGAGCCCACGATGACGCAGCCCGCCTCCTCCAGTCGGTCGACGATCGGCGCGTTCGCGGTGGCGATCAGCGGGTCGGGCAGCGCCGTCCCCGCAGCCAGCGGCCAGCCCCGTCGCGCGACGTTCTCCTTGATGGTCACCGGCACGCCGTCGAGGCGCGACAGCGGTCGCGATTTCTTCCACCGCAGCGATGCGGCATCGGCCTCGGCCCGCACCCGGTCGGGCTCGCAGCGCCACAGCGCATTCAGCTCGTCGTCACGCTCGGCCACCCGGGCCAGGACAGACTCCGCGACCTCGCGCGGGTCCAAGCTTCCGCTCGCGTACGCCGCACCCAGCTCGTCGGCCGACAGGTCACAGGGCTCGGTCACCGCGCCACCGCGTCGACGAGCGAGCGCCACGAACCCACGAGATCGCTGTCCACATAGGCCTTCCACGACCGCTGCGGCCGCGCGGACGAGCCGATGTGGAACGCGCGGACGCCGGACCGCGCCAGCCACGGCACGTGTTCGGGGAGCAGTCCCCCACCGGCCATGACCAACCCCGCCTCCTGCGGCGACGCCTTCGCCCGCGCCACGAGGTCGTCCAGCCCGTGGTCGACGTCGCGCGCCGAGCCCGCGGTGAGCACCTGGTCGAGCCGCGGCAGTGTACGCAGCGCCCGCCAGGCGCGGTCGGTGTCGAACGCGGAATCGACCGCCCGGTGGAAGGTCCAGGGCCACTCGCCGTCGGCGACCAGGGCGCCGCAGACCTCGAGGTCGACCTCGCCGTGGCCGTTGAGGAAGCCGAGGACGAGGCCGTCGGCGCCCGCGTCGACATAGCTCGCGGCCAGCCCGCGGAGGCGGGTGAACTCGCCGCCGTCGGTGCCGAACCCCTCGCGGAGCCGCAGCATCACGCGAACCTCGATGGACGTGGCCGCACGGATCTGCGCCACCACGTCGGGCGTGGGCGACAGCCCGTCATTCTCCATCGTGCCGACGACCTCCACGCGGTCCGCGCCCCCGGCCTCGGCCCGGCGCGCGTCATCGGCATGGAGGGCGATGACCTCCAACAACCCCGTCATGGCACGAGTGTGCCACTGACCTCCTCCACACGGCGGAAGGTGGCGACGATGTTGCGCCACCCGAGTTTCTCGAGGTCGTCGCGGCTCCAGCCGCGTTCGGCCAGCCGCGCCATCAGGCGCGGATAGCCGGCGACGTCCTCGAGGCCGGTCGGCAGGCTCGCGACGCCGTCGTAGTCTCCGCCCAGACCCACGTGGTCGACGCCCGCGACCTCGCGCACGTGTTCGACGTGGGCCACGACATCGTCGATCGTCACCTCGGGCTTGCGGTTGGCGGCGGTGAACTTCTCGGTGAAGGCGTCGTACGCGGGGTCGCCCCACGCGAGCCCCTCGGCCTCGGCCGCCGCCATCAGCTCGGCCGACCACGCGGCCGCGTCGGGCGAGACGAACTTCGGCACGAAGGTGACCATGCAGGTGCCGCCGCCGGCGGCCATGCGCTGGAGCACGTCTTCGGGAACGTTGCGTGGGTGGGGATTCACGGCGTGCGCCGACGAGTGGCTGAAGATCACCGGGGCCCGCGAGGCGTCGAGCGCGGCGTGCATCGTCGACGGCGCGGTGTGGGACAGGTCGACCATCAGGCCGATGCGGTTCATCTCGGCGACGACCGCGCGGCCGAAGCCGGTGAGCCCGCCGTGGCGCGGCTCGTCGGTCGCCGAGTCGGCCCAGTCGTTGTTCTCGTTGTGGGTCAGCGTCATGTAGCGCACCCCGAGCCGGTGGAACGACCGCAGCACCGCCCGGGAGTTGTCGATCGAGTGGCCGCCCTCGGCGCCGAGCAGCGAGGCGATGGGCCCGGATCCCTGCTCACACAGCGATGCGAGGCCGTCGGCCGTCGTGGTCAGGCGCAGCCGGTCGGGATAGCGCTCGACGAGGCGGTGGACGCAGTCGATCTGCTCGAGCGTGTCGCCGGCGAACGATCCCGTGGTCGGCGCGACATGCACGCCCGGCACGAACACCGACCAGAACTGGCCGCGTACGCCGCCCTCGGCCAGCCGCGGGAGATCGGTGTGCAGCTGGGGCTGGGAGGCTCCCACGTCGCACGCCTCGAGGTCGTAGCCATAGCCCTTCCGCAGGGCCCAGGGGAGGTCGTTGTGTCCGTCGACGATGCCGATGAGTTCCATGGCCCCACCTTGGCACAGGGCGGGCAGGTCACGATCGGGGCTCAGGAGGAGCGTGCGGAATCGCACGCTCGATGCGGTCTCGAGCACCCCAGGCGCCTCCGGGCCTCATCGAGCGTGCGATCCGACACGCCTCGGACGCGCTCACCGCGCGACTCGTACGCTCACCCCATGACACTCATCGGCCGACGCGCCCTGCTGTCGGGTCTGACGCTGGCCCCGCTGGCGGTCGTCGGCTGCACCGGCACGGGCGCGAAGACCCCCGGCCGGCCCGCACCCACCCGAGGCCGACTCCCCTGGGCAGGGCCCGCCACGCCGACGACGATTCCGAGACCGCGACGCTGCGGGAGGCCGTCGGCGACCAGGTCGGTCTGCTGCTGATCGACGGCGAGTCGCTGTTCGTCCGCGATGTTCGTGGCACGGCCCACCGCCTCCGCGGCGGCGCGGTCGAGCGGCTCACCGACAACGCGGTCATGGTCCCCTACGGCAGCAGGACCCCGTTCGACCTGGGCGCGTTCCCGCTCCCAGAACTCCGCCGCCGCCTGCGCGCCGAGCCGGGGCGACAGGCGATGGTCCGCACCGTGACCGTGGAGGGGCCTGCGCTCCAGTTCGGGACGGGGCTGGCGTCGCTGGACCTGTCGAACGAGGTCGTGGCGGATGTGCAGGAGACGTGGCTGACGGGATGGCGAAGCTTTGCGCCTCACGGACTCGATTCCCCCGCAGGACTGACATCCGGACTCGCCGAACTCGCCCGAGCCTCGGGGCCGACCATCAACGGATTCGCCTTCGACCTGCGCCAGCTCGTGGTCAACGAGAAGTTCGACATCGTCATGTCCATGGACGCCATCTCGGGTGTCCGCTGGATCGAAGCCGAATCCCTCCCCCTCCACACAGCGCCGGCCGAGGGCAGCGGCGGGGAGTCCTTCCCCAGTCACCTCGTGACCGGCGCTGCCCTGATGCGCATCACCTTCGAAGTGCTGCACAAGCACCCACTGGCCCGCTACTTCTCCGCCCGCGGCACCATGACCCGCGGCACCTTCGGCTATCAGCTCACTGCCGAGACCCCGCTCGGCCGGCTGGTCGGGGAGGCGGACGCCGATGGGAAGGTCACGTCCCTGCGCTGACTGCGCCGACGGACCCTCGGGCCGCCATGACCACGGGGGGCGCTTCGACTCGCTGGCGCTCGCTCAGCCAACGCCCTCCCCAGCCCACGGCCGTCCTCACACGTGCCCCTCCAGCCTCCGCACCGCCAGCACCGTCAACACCTGTGCCGTCCGCGCCACCTCGTCCAGCGGCACCTGCTCGCGCGGCGCATGGGCCATGCGTACGTCGCCCGGCCCGAAGTGCAGCGTCGGGATGCCCCCGACGCCCGCGTACAGCCGCAGGTCCGACCCGTACGGGCCCGCCGCGCGCTCCAGCCGCTGCCCCGTCACGGTCTCGATCGCCGCGCTCGTCTCCTCGATGAACCCGTGCCCGTCCGGTGTACGCCCCGGCGCGAACTGGCCGCCCGGCCACGTCAGCCGCGGGCGGTTCTCGCTCAGCCACGGGTCGCGCGCGCAGGCCTGCGCGATCGCCTCCTCGAAGTCCCGGCGCGCGTCGGCCGGGTCCTCGCCGAGCCGCACGCCGTAGCGCCCCTCGGCCACCAGCAGGTCCGGGACCGACGACGCCCAGTCGCCCGCGTGCACGTGGCCGACGGAAATGCCATAGGGCAAGGGGTTTCCCGCGAACAGCGGGTCGATGTCCTGGTTGCGCCGCGCCTCGAGCTCGCGCATGGCGAGGTGCAGCGGCCAGTACGCCTCCACCGCCGACACACCCTCCAGCCGGGCCGATCCGTGGGCCGCCCGACCGGGCACCTCGAGCCGAAACGTGAGCGCGCCGGCCGTCGCGGTGACGATTCGGTTGCTCGTCGCCTCGGGGATGATCGCGGCCTCGCCGCCGTGTCCGCGGCGCAGCGTCGCGAACGCGCCGAGCCCGCCGTCCTCCTCGCTCACCACGCAGTGCACGGCGAGCGCCCGCTCGAACCGGAGCCCCGAGGCCTGAAGCGCCTTCGTCGCCGCGAGGATCGCCGCCAGCCCGCCCTTCATGTCGCAGGCGCCGCGACCGTGCAGGACGCCGTCGACGATCCGCGCGGCGAACGGGTCGGCCCCGCCCCACTTGGCCGGGTCGCCGATCGGCACGACGTCGACGTGGCCCTGCATCACCAGCGCCGGGTCGCCCTCCCCCGCCGTCGCCACCAATCCGTACGCCTCGCTCCGGTCCACCTCGGTGCCGGGGAAGCCCGGGTCGCCCATGGCCTCGCCGAGGTCGATCTTCCACGCGTCGACGTCCAGGTCGAGCCGACGCAGGCGCTCGGCGAGGTCGTGCTGGATGTCGGACTCGGCGTCGGTGCCGGTCACCGAGGGGATGCGGACGAGATCCACGAGGGTCGCGATGAGGCCCTCGTGGTCGATCGCGTCGACGGCGCGGCGCTCGGCGGTGGTCAGCTCCATGGCCGCACGCTAGCGCGAAAAGAGGCGGCCCCCTGTCGGGGACCGCCTCCTGGTTTCGCTGGTGGTGCCGGACTCAGAAGTCCATGCCACCCATGCCGCCGTCGGCGCCGGCCGGCATGGCCGGGGTCTTCTCCGGCTTGTCGGCGATGACGGCCTCGGTGGTGAGGAACAGGGCCGCGATGGACGCCGCGTTCTGCAGCGCCGAGCGCGTCACCTTGGCCGGGTCGATGATGCCGGCCTTCAGCATGTCGACGTATTCGCCGGTCGCGGCGTTGAGGCCCTGGCCCGGCTCGAGACCGGCGACCTTCTCCGCCACGACGCCGCCCTCGAGGCCGGCGTTGATGGCGATCTGCTTCAGCGGCGCGGAGCACGCGGTGAAGACGATCTGGGCGCCCACGGCCTCATCACCGGTGAGGCTGGAGACGTCGGCCTTCTTGGCCGCCTGGATCAGCGCGACACCGCCGCCGGGGACGATGCCCTCCTCGACGGCCGCCTTGGCGTTGCGGACGGCGTCCTCGATGCGGTGCTTGCGCTCCTTGAGCTCGACCTCGGTGGCCGCGCCGACCTTGATGACGGCCACGCCGCCGGCCAGCTTGGCGAGGCGCTCCTGCAGCTTCTCGCGGTCATAGTCGGAGTCGCTGTTCTCGATCTCGTTGCGGATCTGCTGGACGCGACCCTGGATCTGGTCGGAGTCGCCCGCGCCCTCGACGATGGTGGTCTCGTCCTTGGTGACGAGCACCGAGCGCGCCTGGCCGAGCAGCTCGACTGTGACGGCGTCGAGCTTGAGGCCGACCTCCTCCGAGATGACCTGGCCACCGGTGAGGATCGCGATGTCGCCCAGCATGGCCTTGCGGCGGTCGCCGAAGCCCGGGGCCTTGACGGCGACCGACTTGAAGGTGCCGCGGATCTTGTTGACGATCAGGCCGGCCAGCGCCTCACCCTCGACGTCCTCGGCGATGACGACGAGCGGCTTGCCCGACTGCATCACCTTCTCAAGCACCGGCAGGAGGTCCTTGAGGCCCGAGACCTTCGAGTTGACGATCAGGATGTAGGGGTCGTCGAGCACCGTCTCCATGCGCTCGGCGTCGGTGACGAAGTAGGGCGAGATGTAGCCCTTGTCGAACCGCATGCCCTCGGTGAGCTCGAGGTCGAGGCCGAACGTGTTCGACTCCTCGACCGTGATCACGCCCTCCTTGCCGACCTTCTCCATCGCCTCGGCGATGATCTCGCCCACGGTGGTGTCAGCGGCGGAGATCGACGCGGTGGCGGCGATCTGCTCCTTGGTCTCGATGTCGGTGGCCATCGCGAGGAGCTGGTCGGAGATCGCCTTGGTGGCGGTCTCGATGCCCTTCTTCAGGCCCATCGGGTTGGCGCCGGCGGTGACGTTGCGCAGGCCCTCGCGCACCATCGCCTGGGCCAGCACGGTCGCGGTGGTGGTGCCGTCACCCGCGACGTCGTCGGTCTTCTTGGCGACCTCCTTGACGAGCTCGGCGCCGATCTTCTCGTACGGCTCCTCCAGCTCGATCTCCTTGGCGATGGAGACGCCGTCGTTGGTGATGGTGGGGGCGCCCCACTTCTTCTCGAGCACGACGTTGCGGCCCTTCGGGCCGAGGGTGACCTTGACCGCGTCGGCGAGCGTGTTCATGCCACGCTCGAGCCCGCGGCGGGCCTCGATGTTGAATTCGATGAGCTTTGCCATGGTGTTCCGGGAGTCCTCCCTCGGGGGCCTGTGGCCCCGGTGGTCAACATGTCGTACGCCAAGGCGATGCCCGCGACGGACGGCGCACTGGCGCCTCACCCCACTTGACGGTGGCACTCTCCACTGGGGAGTGCTAACCCCATTTTTAGCACTCGCCCCCTGCGAGTGCAAACAGTTGGGGGCGACCAGAATGGCCCCGTGACCCACCTGTCCCTCCCGCTCCGCGCGCGTCGCGCCGCGAACCTGCTCAACCTCGCCACCCCGTTCGGGCTGCTGGTGGCGCGAGCGGGCGGGGCCCGCGTACGCCCGGGTCCGCGCGGCCTCCTGATCGCCGAGGGCTATCGGCTCCCCTTCCCGTACGCCGGGGCCTTCACGGTCGGCAACGTCGTCGTGGTGCGCGGCGACCTGGCGGCGCTGGCCCGCTGGCACCCCGACGCGCTGCGCCACGAGGACGAGCACGCGTGGCAGTGGATGGCCTGCCTCGGGCTGCCGTTCCTCCCCCTCTATGGACTCGCGGTCATCGCCTCGGTCGCCGTCGGCGGCGACCGCGCCGCCCACAACCCGTTCGAGCGCGCGGCCGACCTGGCCCGCGGCGGATATGCGTCGCGTCCGCCCCGCTGGCTGCGCCCCCGCTGACCTAGGCTGCCGGGCGTGACGACACCGCCGAACCCGCCGCCCCTGCCCGACCCGCGCCGCATCCTCGCGAAGATGAACGCCGACGTCCGCGCGTTCGAGGCCCGGGCCCGGCGCACCAACGACGCGCTCGCCGCCTCCGCGGTCGAGGCCGTGGGCGACGCGTGCACCGTACGCATGCTCGGCGCCCACCTCGTCGGCATCGCCTTCCACGACCAGGCCCTCGCGCTCAGCCCGGCCCAGCTCGCCGAGGAGGTGCGCCGCACCGTCGCCGAGGCGACCGTGCGGGCCAACCGGTCGTCGGCCGACGTCGTGCGCCACGCGTTCGGCGACGAGGCGGCGGCCGCCGGGGTCGAGGCCGCCCTGCCGGACGACCTCGCCGAGGAGCGCGACCGGCTCGCGCGGGACACGACCGACGCGACCGACGGCGACCCGTCGCCGCTGCGACCCATGACCCTCGAGGAGCAGGAGGACCTGCTCGACGACCTGCTGAACCGCATGGACGCCGACGACGAGTCCGTCGACATCCGCGACATCGCGCGCGAGCTGGACTATGCGCGGAATCGGTCGGTGGGTGCACCCGAAGACCAGCAGGCGCTGTTCCTGGCCGAGATGGACCGGCTCAAGGCCAACGCGGCCGCGCTCCCCCGGCTCGTGCAGTCGGTCGAGGGCACCGCCGGGTCCGAGGCCGTCGAGATCACGGTGAACGCGGCCGGCGCGCTGCTGTCGACGCGCTTCCGCGCCGCCTTCACCCGCCTCGAAGCCGAGGCGCTGGCCGCCGACTTCCTCGAGACGTACGCGGCCGCGCGCACCGAGGCGGGCCGGCGACTCACCGAGGAACTGGGTGACAGCGGGCTCGACGTGCCCGACGACGTACGCCGGGGCCTCGGCCTGTGAGCTCGCCCGGGGCGGCGTACGCGCGGTTGGACGCGCGGCTGCGTACGGCACGGATCGTGGCGATCGTGCTGGGCGTGGTGTCGCTGTCGGCCGCGGCGTACGCGGCGGTGGCGGCGGGGCACTTCCTGGGGTTGCAGCCGTCGTCGCCGTTGCTGCGCCGCGGTGAGGCGGTGGTGCGCGAGTGCCAGGCGGACGCGAGCCAGTTCGGGCTGATGCAGCGGTGCCCGGCGACCGTCACGTGGGAGCCGGAGTCAAAGCGGGCCCGGAAGGGGATGCGTGACAAGGCCGAGGTCGTGGTGGAGGCGCGGCGGGCGGTGTCGGGGCGGGTGGCCGTCGAGTCCTATGAGGACACGTGGTCGATCGGGACCTCGAACATGCCGGACACCGAGGTCGTGATGGTTGCCGGCGACCACCGGCGCGCGGGCGAGGGCGTGGCGGCGCTCTGCGTACTCGGGGCGCTGGCGGTGCCGGTCGTGGTGACGGGGGTGGCGTCGCGGGCGTTGGGGGCGGCGGCGCGACGCGACGCCGCACGGGCCGTGGAAGGGGAAGGTTCCGAGCCGCGGGGCCGCCGGATCGCCTGAGATCGGACTTGGCCCGCCCTAGGCTCGGAGCTCCGAAGCACTCCTCCACCGTGAAGGGATGAGCTCATGACCGAGTCGTTCTCCGTCGCCGAGATGCGCACCCACCAGGCCGCGCTGGAACAGGTCGACAGCTCGACGCAGGGCCTGGTCGGCAAGGCGTCCGACACCGGCATCGGCGACTGGCAGATGTATGGGCTGTTCGCCAGCCCGATCGTCTGCCCCATCCTGTCGATCGGCGACCTCGCCCATGGGCACACCATCTCCGAGCTCGGCAAGGTGACCCAGGCCGTCGCGGAGGGGTTCAAGACCACCGCCGACCTCTACGAGGCGACCGAGAAGAGCAACGTCGACCTCGGCAGGGCGATCGGCAACGAGATCTCGACCATGGAGAGGCGCTCCCGATGACCGCGAACCCGATCCCCGAGGTGAAGGTCGGCGCGGCGACCGTCACCATCCCGATCTACAACGACCTGTCGAACGCCTGCAAGCACTGGACCGACGGCGAGGCCAGCATCGGCGACGTCACGGCCGTGGGCGACATCGCCCTTGGGGTGTTGGGGGTGGCGCTCGACCCGCTCGGCGCGCTGGTCGGGGCGGCCGTGGGGTCGTTGATGGACATCCTCGTGAACAACATCTCGTGGCTGAAGGAGAGCATGGACTTCCTCCTCGGCAACCCGGACGCCATCTGGGCCCACGCGCAGAAGTGGGAGAGCCTGTCGGGCGAGTTCGCGGGCGTCGCCAACACCCACGCGGGCACGGCGGGTCAGCTGCCGACGTGGAAGGGCCCGGCGTCCGACGGCTACACGCAGGTGCTGGAGAACGTGAACCAGAACTTCCGCGCGGCCCACGGGGCGGCGAAGAAGATGGCCGACTGGGTGTCGACCGCGGGCACGGTCGTGGCGATCTTCCGCGACACCATCTGGAACCTCTGCAAGCAGTTCGTCACGGAGGTCGTGACGGCGGCCATCCTGGCGGCGGCGGCCGCGGTGCCGTCGGTCGGCGCGTCGATCGCGGCGTTCACGGGCTGGTTCGCGACGAAGATGGCGGTCATCGGGGCGAAGGTGGCGTCGAAGATGGCGAAGCTGATGCGGATCCTGTCAAAGCTCGCGAAGAAGATGGGCATGAGCAGCAAGCTGTTCGACGACGCGGCGCGGGCCCTGTCGAAGGTATCGCAGAACCTGCTGCGCACGGCGCGGCAGAACATCGCGGCGGGGCGTACGCGGCCGGCGACCTCCGGGCGGCACGCGAGGCCGAACGACACGATCGGGCTCAGTCCGGAGATGCCCGGCAAGACGTCGGCCAAGGACCTGTTCGGTGAGCGCGGGGCCGACATCTATGACCAGATCAAGGACACCAACAAGAACGTCGTGAAGCCGATCGACAAGGGCCAGACGAAGGGCACGAACGAGTTCGACGACGAGTTCGACGGAAAGGACCCGATCCGAGGGATCGAGCGGTGAGGGGCGGGTGGTGACCCGCTCCGGCCTGACGGTGACCCAACTTGTGCACACCGCTGCACGAGTTGTGCCGACACGCCGGGGCCATCACGCAATACGTGCACACGGAACGAACGGGCCTTGGACCTGGCCGGGTCGGCCTGGCCGTGGAAAGCGCGCAGGTGTGCGCAACACGCGGGAGGATCGGGCGCTGACCGCGCGAAGAGAGCACAGGTGTGCACGTTCCGCTGACCTGCGCGCTCCTGACCGGATGGGTGGGGAACAGATGCCGGGAGTACGCGGCACCAGGCGCCCACCCGACCGGTCAGCGTGAGAGATCTGAACATCGGTACGCCGGCCCTCGGAGACTCGCCGACTCGGTCGACCAAACCCCTCCGTGGTCGACCAAACCCCGACTCGGTGAACCAAACCCTCACAGGTGCGGGGGTTTGCTCAACCAACGGGGTTTCCTCACCGCACGAGAGGTTCCTCGAACCACCACGCGCTCGCCCAACGCAAACTGCACAAGTGTGCACTTTTCACGAGCTGGCGCGGAGCCCTGCCGCTCCTGGCTGCCCTCGCTCGGAGAGCGTCCCGCCCGACTACTTGTCCAGTTCGAACCCGAGCCGTCGCGCCGACCTCGCCCGCTGGCGCGTCGACCGCAGCCGCCGCAGACGCTTCACCAGCAACGGGTCGTGGGCCAGCGCCTCGGGCTTGTCGATCAGCGCGTTCAGCACCTGGTAATAACGTGTCGCCGACATCTGGAAGCGCTCGCGAATGCCCTGTTCCTTGGCTCCCGCGTACTTCCACCACTGGCGCTCGAAGTCGAGGATCTCGGCGTCGCGGGCGCTCAGGTCGGACGGGCGGCCCGAGGACGCGGGATGGGCGTTCACGGCTTCAGACATGGCTCCATCCTACGGTCTAATCACACTGCTGTCATTACCTCGGCGCGTCGCCTCGGGACACCTCGGCGCGTCGCCTCTGGACACCTCGACGCGTCGCCCCTGGACGCCGCCGGACCCCACCCAGGACCCCCGCGTTACGATCACACGAAGCGCGAGACAGGAGTGACGCATGTTCCGGATCGACGGGGTCGTCCAGGCCTACGACTGGGGTTCGACCGACGGGATCCCGGGCGTGCTCGGCACCGAACCGACCGGCGAGCCCCAGGCCGAACTCTGGCTCGGCGCCCACCCCAAGGCACCCTCCACCGACCCAGACAACGACCACACCCCGCTCGACGCCCACCTCGACGCCCACCCCGACCAGCTCGGCGCCGCCACCCGCGAACGCTTCGGCGATCGCCTTCCCTATCTCCTCAAGATCCTCTCCGCCGACCGGGCCCTGTCGCTGCAGGCCCATCCCTCGCGCGAGCAGGCCGAGGATGGCCACGCCCGCGAGGACGAGGCCGGCGTACGCCCGGACGCGCCCGACCGCAACTACCGCGACACCTGGCCCAAACCCGAAGCGATGGTCGCGCTGACCGAGTTCCACGGCCTGTGCGGGTTCCGCGACCCCGCGCGTACGCGGGCGCTGGTCGACGCGCTCGGCGTCCCCGCCGCCAGCGAGCTCGTGGAGCCGCTCACCGACAACGACGGCCTCGCCCGCGTGTTCCTCGAGATCCTCGCGCTGGCCGACCAGGAGGGCGACGTGGTCGCCGCCGTGGTCGAGGCCGCCCGCGCCCACGCCGGCGACGACTCCGAACTCGGCCTGCTCTGCCGGACGGCCGTCGAGCTCGACGAGCACTACCCCGGCGACCCCGGCATCCTCGCCGCTCTCCTCCTCAACCGCATCCACCTGGCCCCGGGCGAGGCCTTCTTCATGCCGGCCGGGAACCTCCACGCCTACCTCCACGGCACCGGCATCGAGATCATGGCGGCGTCCGACAACGTCCTGCGCGGCGGCCTGACCTCCAAGCACGTCGACATCGACGAGTTGGCCCGCGTGGTCGACTTCCGCCCCGGACTCCCCGCCCCGGTCGTCGCCGAGCCCGTCGCCCCGGGCGTACGCCGCTTCACCACCCCCGCACCGGAGTTCGCCCTCTTCGAGGTCACCGGCGAGGCCGACCTCCCCGCGCCCGACGGTGCCCGGATCGTCCTCGTCGTCGAGGGCGAGGCCACGCTGACCGGCCCGAGCGGCGAGCTCACCCTGCCCCGCGGCGCCGCCGCGTTCGTGCCGGCCGGCGAGGACGTCGGCGTACGCGGGTCCGCGCGCACGTTCGTCGCCGCCCCCGGCGCCTGACCTCCCGACCCTCCCGCGCCCGGCATTTCCGCTGTGCCCCGCCGACCGGGCACAATGGTTCGCGCTGCCCCTGTAGCTCAGTCTGGTAGAGCGTCGCTCTTGTAAAGCGAGGGTCGCGGGTTCGAATCCTGTCGGGGGCTCTGGGTATGGTCGTGCGTGCCCCGCGTCCCCCCTGAAAGGTCACCCGTGAAAGGTCACCCGTGAGCCGACCTGACGCCAGCCCCGCCTCCGGCCGGGGTCAGCGCCGCCAGGAGATCCACGGGCTCCGCGGGTTGGCGATCGCGCTGGTCATCGCCTACCACCTGTGGGGCGTGGGCCGGGTGTCGGGAGGCGTCGACATCTTCCTGATGATCTCGGCCTACCTGATGACGTTGAGCTTCGTGCGCCAGGGTGAGCGGTTCGACGCCGGCAGCTTCCTCGTGCGCCGCTTCCGCCAACTCCTCCCCCAGGCGGCCGTGGTCATCGTGGCGACCGTGATCGCCTCGTTCGTCCTCCTCGCCCCGACCCGCATGCCGGTCGTCATCGACCAGTCCCGGGCCTCGCTGCTCTACTACCAGAACTGGGTCCTGATCGACCTGGCGACCGACTACAACTCGCCCGACCGCTCCGGCACCAGCCCGCTGCAACACTTCTGGTCGCTGTCGATGCAGGGCCAGGTGTTCGTCGCCTGGGCGCTCGTGATGGCGCTGGCGGCCGGTCTGGCGAAGGCGCTGAAGATCCCCGTCCGGGCGACCCTGACAGCCGTGTTCGGGTTGCTCGCGCTCGCGTCGATGACCTACGCGTTCCGCCTCGTCGCGACCAACCCGGTCGGCGCCTATTTCAACACCTTCGCCCGGATCTGGGAGTTCGCGCTCGCCTCGCTGTTGGCCCTGGCCCCCGGCGTACGCCTGGCTCCGCCGCTCGCCCGCGTCCTCGGCTGGGCCGGGCTGGCGGCGATCGTCACCTGCGGCATGACCGTCGGCCGGATGCCGTTCCCGGGACCGGCCGCGCTGCTGCCGTCGCTGGCCGCGGCGGCCGTCGTGCTGGCCGGCTCCGGTCGAGGTGACCGGTCCACCGCGGCGTGGTGGCTGTCCACGCGTCCGTTCAAGTTCCTGGGCGACCGCGCGTACGGGCTCTATCTGTGGCACTGGCCCATCTACATGATCTGGCTCGGAGCCACGGGCGAGACCTCGATCGGTGCCCTCGGCAGCCTCGTGGTGATCGTGCTGGCCGTCGCCCTGGCCGACCTGTCGACGCGCGTGATCGAACGGCGCTTCAACCAGTGGGGCGTGTTGCAGACCTGGCCGGCGGGGCTGGTGACGATCGCGACGATCGTGGCGGTGGTCTTCGGCGGCGTCCAACTCGCCCGCCGCCCGGTCGAGCGGGCCGTGGACCGTCCCCCCGTCGCCCCGGCGGGCGGCGGCGCGGCGGCGGCGACGCCGGGCGTACGCCTCCCGACGGGTCAGCCGCGACGCGACATCGCCCCCGGCGACGCCAAGGTGGCCGACGACTGGCCCGACTTCCCCGCCTGCCCGCCGAACCTCGACCCGGCGCCGCCCGGCGGGATCGAGTGCAGCGAGATCCCGGCGAACGGCGCCCCGGCCAGGACCGTGGTGCTCGTCGGCGACTCCCACTCCAAGCAGTGGGTCTCAGCCCTGCTGCCGATCGCCAAACAACACAACTGGCGCGTGCTCTCGTTCATCCGGCCCCGGTGCCGGGTGGCGCTGCCCAACAAGTACGCCGACCAGGGCTGCGTCGACTACGGACGCGCGTCCGTCGACTACATCACCCGAGCCCGGCCCGACCTCGTCCTGAGCGTCGGCACCCGCTCCCATGCCGACCAGTCCGGCGAGGAGGCCGTCGAGACCTATTCCGAGGTGATGCGCCCGGTGCTCGACGCCAACATCAGGGTCGTCAACATCCGCGACAACCCGCGGTGGTCGTTCAAGGTCCCCGAGTGCGTCCAGCAGTTCGGGTCCGACCTCGGCCGCTGCACCCGCCCCGTGTCGGAGAAACTCGCCCCGGTCTCCCCGCTGATGGCGCTCGACCCGCGCATGGGCCAGATCGACCTCACCGAGCAGATCTGCCCCGGCGGCGTCTGCAACGCGGTGATCGGCGACACCTACGTCTACATGGACGACAACCACCTCAGCCGCACCTACGTCCAGACGCTGCGCCCAGCACTCGAGGAGCAGCTGTTCTGGGCCCTCGGGCGATAGGTCGCCATGGCGAAACACCACCTCCGCCCCGGCGCCGTGACCGCTCTGGTCGTTGCCGCCCTCGCCCTGCTGCTGGGCGGGCGCGCCGACGCCCCGTTGGTCATGGCGCCCCTGCGCACCGCGCCCACCAGCCCCCCGCGTACGCCGGGGTCGGCGCCTGCCACCGAGGGCGACCGCCTCGCCGAGACCGCGACGCTGCGGCGCACCACGGTCGGCGGGAAGGTGATGCACTACTGCGCGAACGGATCGATCGACACGCCGTTGGCCAACGTGGAGCGCGTGGTGTTCATGATCCACGGCAACGACCGCCAGGCGTGCGCCGCCGCCCGCACGGTCCTCGCGGCCGGCTCGCGCGACCAGGTGCGGCGCACCCTCGTCGTCGCACCCCGCTTCCCCACCCTCGAGGACCGCGTCGACGCCCGCAGCGACCTCCACTGGTCGTTCTACGGGTGGTCCCAGGGCGACGCGTCGCTCAATGACGACGCACCCCAGAGCTCGTACGCGGTCCTCGACGAGTTGCGCCAACGCGTCGACGCGCCGGTGGAGGTCGTGGCCGGGTTCTCCGGCGGCGGGCAGTACGTGAACCGCTATGCGGCGGGATCGCCGATCGAGGCGACCCGCTATGTGGTCGCGAATCCGTCGTCGTACCTGTATTTCAGCCCGGTGCGGCCAGGCGGCGACCCGCGGGTGATTTCGGGCTGCCCCGCGTACGACAGCTATCGCTATGGCCTGAACGGCCTGAACCCCTACATGGCGCAGTCGGGGGCGGACGAACTGCGGCGACGGTATGCCCGCCGCGAGCTCGTCTATCTGCTCGGCGACGCCGACAGCGACCCGCGGTCCGCGTCGATGGACAAGGAGTGCGGCGCGATGGCCCAGGGGCCGAACCGCTTCGAGCGGGGACGGCGCTATTGGACGTACCTCCCGTCGGTCTTCGGGGCCCGCATCACCGACCGGCAGTCGATGTCGGTGGTACGCGGGGTCGGCCACGACGGAGGCGGCATGATGGGCGACGCGGCCGCGCGGAAGGCCCTGTTCGGATGAGCCGGTGCGGATGAGACAGTCATCCCTGGACGAGCGCACGCGCGAGGGTGACGCCACGCCACCCACGGGGAAAGGAGCAGGGCCGGTGATCGAACGCCTCTGGCAGCCCATCGTGTTCGCCCTGGTCGGTGTCGGGCTCATCCTGTGGGGCGTGTCGATGGATCCGGCCCAGGTCGAGTGCGGATCCCGGCCGATCGCACCCGGCCAGGTGTGCGACATCGTCGGCAAGAGCGGATCGGTGCGCAAGACCTATGAGGACCTCATGGCCGAGAAGCAGACCCAGCGGCTGATGTTCCCCGCCGCGGGCGCGGTCGTGCTGGTCGGGGCGGGCGTGTGGATGGCGCTGGCGCTGAGGCGGCCGAAGAAGAACGCGGCGCCGACGTCCGCGGCGACTCCGCCGTCGGTGGAGGGCCGGGGACCCCAGGCGCACGCGGGACCGCAGGCGCAGCCCGGCGCTCCTTCACCGCATCCCCAGGTTCCCCCGCAGCCCCGCCAGCCGCAGGGCTGGCAACACGCCCACGGGGCCTCGACCGTCTCGCGGCGCTCTGCCAGCGCGCCGGCGCCCACCCACGCGGGCACGGCCCCGTCGAGCCAGGACACGCCACCCCGCCAGCCGGCCGAGCCTCGCCGCTGGACGCCGCAGGGGCCGGGCCCGGGCGTACCGCCCCCGCAGTTCGGCCAGCCCCAACAGTTCGGTCAACCCCAACAGTTCGGCCAGCCCCAACAGTCCGGCCAGCCCCAACAGTCCGGCCAGCCCCAACAGTCCGGCCAGCCCCAACAGTCCGGCCAGCCCCAACAGTCCGGCCAGCCCCAACAGTCCGGCCAGCCCCAACAGTCCGGCCAGCCCCAACAGTTCGGCCGGCCACCGGCCGCGCCGCCGCCTCACCGCTGACGAGGCGAATGAGCAGGGGTCTTCATGGACGATCTGCAGAGATCGGTCCACTCGACCCCGAAAAGGCCCCCAACGTTCCAATCTCTGCACATCGTCCAGCGCTCAGAGCCCGCGGCCGGCTCGCGCCGCTGCCAGCGTGCGGCGCACCCACCTCACCACCAGTTCCGGGTGACGCAGCACCATGTCCTCGGTCACGTGCAGGATCGTCCACCCCGCGGCCGTGAGGTCGTTGTGGCGGGATCGGTCGTCCTCGAACGACCATGGGTCCCCGTGGGTCTTCCAGTCGTCGACCTCCAGCAGCCCCGCCTCAGGTGCAGGGCGGCCGCGCTCGCGCCGGTCAGCACGGCCTGCACGTCATACGCGCACACCGCGTGTGCCAGCGCGCGGGGACGCGACACGTCGGAGGTGCGCAGATAGGTGCCGGGCAGTACGCGAGTCAGCTTCTTCTCGCCCACCAGCTTCGCGACCAGCGCGCGGTGCGGCGAGGAACGCGGTACCCGGAGGGCAAGGCCGGGCCGGATCAGATCGTCGAGGTCCATGTCCGCACCTTGGCGGTGAACGGCGATCTCGGTTCACATCCGGCGGTCGCCTGTGGATGACGCTCCCGATCGAGGCCGGGTTGTGGACAACGTGCAGAGATCGGGGGCCTCGAGCCGATTTTCCCGGCCCAACGGCCCGATCTCTGCAGATCGTCCAGAGCCCGCGTACGCCGAGTCAGTCGTACGCCCGGTCACGCCGCCTTCTTGCGCCGCTCGTTCACCCACCACGAGATGATCATGGCCGCGATGATGCCGAGGGTGACATACCAGGCCCATTTCGCGTACTCCTTGACCACCACCACCGCGGGCTCGCCGATGCGGTAGCCGAGGTACAGATAGAGCGCCTGCATCAGCCCGGCGAACACGACGTTGGTCACGAGGAACTTCCGCCAGGTCATGCCGGCCGCGCCGAGGGTCGCATAGATCACCGACGCCGGCAGCGGGATCGGCAGGTAGGTCAGGAAGATGGCCGGGATCTCGAACCGCTGGGCGAACTTCTCCGCCCGCTCGGCGTTGCGCCGCGCCCGCGGTGAGCGGCCCGCGACCATCTCGAAGACGCCGCGGCCCCACAGCTTGCCGGCCCAGAAATAGATCGGGTCGAACTTCATCACGCTGAGCGTCGCGATCGCCCACCAGAGCGGCACCATGCGGGTGTCGTGGTTCGCGGCCGCGTACGCCCCGATCATGACCACACCCGTACGCGACCCCGTGAGCGCCGCCGCCAGGTAGGGCCGCGTGATCAGCACCGCGCGGAACGGCATCAGGGCCAACCCATAGATGCCGAGCGCGCCCATCAGCCAGAAGCACGCCATGTCGGCGCGGGTCGGCCTGTGCCCCCACGGCAGCCGGGGGTCGTCCCACCATTCCTTCTCGGGCTCCTCGTCGGGCTCGGCGGGGCGCGGGGTGGGCTCGGTCACGCGGCGAGTGTACGCGCGGGCTCTTCGACTCGGCCGCAAGCGGCCTCGCTCAGAGAACGTGGAACCCACGTTGACCGAGCGGGCCGAAGGCGGTCAGCCCACCGCCTCCCGTGCGCTCGTGAACGCCTCGATCGCCTTGTTCAGCTGCGCCCGCGTGTGGGCCGCGGACATCTGCGTACGGATCCGCGCCTTCCCGCGCGGGACCACCGGGAACGAGAACGCGCGCACATAGACACCCGCGGCGAGCACGTGGTCGGCCATGCGCGCGGCCTTCGCCGCGTCGCCGACCATCACCGGCACGATCGCGTGCTCCGACTCCGGGATCTCGAAGCCGCGGTCGGTCATCGCCGCACGGAAGTACGCGGTGTTGTCCCGCAGCTGCTCGAGCAGGTCGTGGCTGTCGGCCAGCAGGTCCAGCGTCGCGACGGCCGCGGCGGCGATCGCCGGCGCCAGCGAGTTGGAGAACAGGTAGGGCCGCGAGCGCTGGCGCAGCAGCTCGACGATCTCGGCCCGCCCCGACGTGTAGCCGCCCGACGCCCCGCCCAGCGCCTTGCCGAGCGTGCCCGTCACGACGTCGACGCGGTCGCGGACGCCGAACAGCTCCGGCGTGCCGGCCCCGGTCGGCCCGGTGAACCCGACGGCGTGGGAGTCGTCGACCATGACCAACGCGTCGTGGGCCTCCGCC
Organism: Mariniluteicoccus flavus; assembly: GCF_054776655.1. NCBI lineage: Bacteria > Bacillati > Actinomycetota > Actinomycetes > Propionibacteriales > Propionibacteriaceae > Mariniluteicoccus > Mariniluteicoccus flavus. Next base: position 67,865 of record NZ_BAAHBN010000009.1, read on the forward strand.
AAGTCGCAGATCTCGTCGAGCGGCGCCAGATAGCCGTCCATCGAGAACACGCCGTCGGTCGCGATCATGCGGAACCGGGCGTCCTTCGCCGCGACGAGCTGGGCCTCGAGGTCGGCCATGTCGCGGTTGCGATAGCGATGGCGGGCGGCCTTGGACAGGCGTACGCCGTCGATGATCGAGGCGTGGTTCAGCTCGTCGGAGATGATCGCGTCCTGCTCGCCGAGGATGACCTCGAACAGACCCCCGTTGGCGTCGAAGCACGACGAATAGAGGATGGTCGCCTCGGTGCCGAGGAACTCCGACAGGCGCCGCTCGAGCTCGGTGTGGAGCGTGGTCGTGCCGCAGATGAAGCGCACGGACGCCATGCCGAAGCCCCAGCGGCGCAGGGCCTTCTCGGCCGCCTCGATCAGCACCGGGTGGTCGGCCAGCCCCAGGTAGTTGTTCGCGCAGAGGTTGATCACCTCGGCGTCGGGGGTGGCGATGGCCGCGGCCTGGGGGGTGACCAGCGGCACCTCCTCCTTGTAGAGCCCGTCGGCCCGCAGGCCCTCGAGCTCGCCGATCAGGTGGTCCTTCAGGGCTGCGTACATGGTTTCCTCACTCCCAGTCCAGGACGATCTTGCCGCAGTGGCCGCCGCGCGCCGTGGCGAAGGCCTCGGCGTACTCGGTGTGGTCGAAGCGGTGGGTGATGACGCCGGAGATGTCGAGGCCCGACTGGACGAGGACCGACATCGCATACCAGGTCTCGAACATCTCGCGGCCATAGATGCCCTTGAGCGTCAGCATCTTCAGCACGACCTCGGAGAAGTCGAGCGTGATCTCGGAGCTCGGCAGGCCCAGCATCGCGATGCGGCCGCCGTGGGTCATCGCCGCGACCATGTCGCGGAGCGCGACCGGGGCTCCCGACATCTCGAGGCCGACGTCGAAGCCCTCCCTCATGCCGAGCGCGGTCGCGGCCTGGGCGATCGACTCGCGCCCGACGTTGACCGCCCGCGTCGCGCCGAGCGCCGAGGCCAGCTCGAGGCGCTCGTCGGACAGGTCGGTGACGACGACGTGGCGGGCGCCGGCGTGGCGGGCGACCATCGCGGCCATGATGCCGATGGGTCCGGCGCCGGTGACCAGCACGTCCTCCCCCAGGCAGGGGAAGGCCAGCGCCGTGTGGACCGCGTTGCCGAACGGGTCGAAGATCGCGGCGACGTCGACGGGAACGTCCTGGCGGTGGACCCACATGTTCGCGGCCGGCATCGCGATGTATTCGGCGAAGCAGCCGTCGCGGTGCACGCCGATGCCGCGGGTGTGGATGCAGAGGTGGCGGCGGCCGGCCAGGCAGGCGCGGCAGCGGCCGCAGACGATGTGGCCCTCCCCCGACACGAAGTCGCCCACCGCGACATCGGTGACGGCCGCGCCGACCTCGACGACGTCGCCGGAGAACTCGTGGCCAACGACGAGCGGGGCGTTCACCGCGCCCTGGGCCCAGGCGTCCCAGGCCTCGATGTGGAGGTCGGTGCCGCAGATGCCGGTGCGGCGCACGCGGACCAGGACGTCGGCGGGACCGACGGTCGGCAGGGGGACCTCGGCCAGCTCCAGCCCGGGGTGGGGGCCGGTTTTCACGAGCGCTTTCACTCACAGACTCCTTCGTCTCGGCGGGATCGCCGCCTCCGGCGACTCTAGCCGCTCTTGACGCGTCTCAAATATTGGGCAGACTTCACCCCGTGACCATCAGCGTCTTCGAGCTCTTCAAGATCGGCATCGGGCCGTCCAGTTCCCACACCGTCGGCCCCATGCGGGCCGCGCAGCGGTTCGTCACCGCCCTCACCGAGGAGGGCGTGCTCGACGACGTGACCCGGGTGAAGGCCGAGCTGTTCGGGTCGCTGGGCGCGACGGGCCACGGCCACGGCTCGCGGCCGGCGGTGATGTGGGGCCTCGAGGGCGAGGACCCCGTGACCGTCGACACCGAGACCGCGCCCCTGCGCAGCCAGGAGATCGAGCGCTCGGGACTGATCAGGCTGGGGGGCGTACGCCGGATCGCGTTCGACTCCGACACCGACCTGGTGCTGCACCGCACCAAGCGGCTGCCGTTCCACCCCAACGGCATGACCTTCACCGCGTGGTCCGGCAAGGAGGTGCTGGCGTCCCGCACCTACTACTCGATCGGCGGCGGCTTCGTGCTGGACGACGACGGGTCGGGCAGCCCGGTGATCGCCACCGACCCCACGCCCATGCCCCACCCCTACCGCACCGGCGCGGAACTCCTGGAGATCTGCCGCGCGACCGGCAAGTCGATCAGCGACGTCGCGTACGCCAACGAGTGCGCCAGGCGTACGCCGGACGAGGTCCGGGCGGGCCTCGACCGCCTGTGGGAGACCATGCAGGCCTGCGTACGCAAGGGCGTGGCGACCACCGGCACGCTGCCGGGCGGGCTGAAGGTCCGGCGCCGGGCGTACGAGCTGCACGAAAGGCTGGTCAAGGACGACGGGCGCTTCCGCGACCAGGCCGACCCGCTGGCCGCCGTGGACTGGGTGAACCTGTGGGCGCTGGCGGTGAACGAGGAGAACGCGGCCGGCGGGCGCGTGGTGACCGCGCCGACGAACGGCGCGGCGGGCGTGATCCCGGCGGTGCTGCACTTCGCGGTGACCTACGTCCCCGACACCGACACCGAGGCGGTCCACCGCTTCCTGCTCGTGGCCGGCGCGATCGGCTCGATCTACCAGCAGACCGCGTCCATCTCGGGCGCCGAGGTCGGCTGCCAGGGCGAGGTCGGCACGGCGTGCTCGATGGCCGCGGCGGCGATGGCGGAGACGCTGGGCGCCACACCGGCCCAGGTCGAGTGCGCCGCCGAGATCGGCATGGAACACCACCTGGGGCTGACGTGTGACCCGGTCGGCGGGCTGGTGCAGATCCCGTGCATCGAGCGCAACGCGGTGGCGTCGGTGAAGGCGATCAACGCAGCGCGGCTGGCGCTCTACGGCGACGGCACCCAGAAGGTCAGGCTCGACCAGGTCATCAAGACGATGATGGAAACGGGCGCTGACATGAAGATCAAATACAAGGAGACGGCGCGCGGCGGGCTGGCGGTCAACATCGTGGAGTGCTGAGGCTTCGACTCGGCCGCAGGCGGGCTGGCGGTCAACATCGTGGAGTGCTGAGGCTTCGACTCGGCCGCAGGCGGCCTCGCTCAGCCAACGTTGGCTGAGCGAGCGCCAGCCGCCACTGACCCCCGGTCAACGGTTACGAGTCGGTTTCCATCGTGGGACCGGTTGGTGACGAAGCCCCGGGTCGATGCAAGAATGTCCGCACCGGGCCGTCAGGGCCGGGAGCATTCCACAACGGATCGTCGGGCACGTACCTGCCCGTGGAAAGGATGGGCCAACGATGGCCACTGTCAGCTTCAAGGACGCGACGCGCGTCTATCCGGGTGCCGACCACCCGGCCGTGAAGGCACTCAACCTCGAGATCGGCGACGGCGAGTTCATGGTCCTCGTCGGCCCCTCGGGCTGCGGCAAGTCGACCTCGCTCCGCATGCTCGCGGGCCTGGAGGAGGTCAACTCCGGCGACATCTACATCGGCGACCGCAACGTCACCGACCTGCCGCCCAAGGACCGCGACATCGCGATGGTGTTCCAGAACTACGCGCTCTATCCCCACATGACCGTGGGCGACAACATGGGCTTCGCGCTCAAGATGCAGGGCGTCTCGAAGTCGGAGCGCGACCAGCGCGTCCAGGAGGCCGCCAAGCTGCTGGGCCTCGAGGAATACCTCGAGCGCAAGCCGAAGGCCCTCTCGGGCGGCCAGCGCCAGCGCGTCGCCATGGGCCGCGCCATCGTCCGCCAGCCGCAGGTCTTCCTCATGGACGAGCCGCTGTCGAACCTCGACGCCAAGCTGCGCGTGTCCACGCGTACGCAGATCGCCGCCCTCCAGACGCGTCTCGGCGTCACCACCGTCTACGTGACCCACGACCAGGTCGAGGCCATGACGATGGGCGACCGCGTCGCGGTCATGAAGGACGGCATCCTGCAGCAGGTCGACTCGCCGCTGGCGCTCTATGACACGCCGAAGAACCTCTTCGTCGCCGGCTTCATCGGCTCGCCCGCCATGAACCTGATGGAGGGCACCGTCGCCGAGGGTGGCGTCAAGGTCGGCGACTCGATCGTCCCCGTCTCGCGCGAGGTGCTCTCGCGCGCCACGAGCGACGACCTCACGGTCGGCATCCGCCCCGAGAACTTCTCGCTGTCGGAGACCAACGAGGGCATCGGCATCGACGTCGCCGTCGTCGAGGAGCTGGGCGCGGACGCATACCTCTATGGCACGCCGGTCGGCCTGTCCCCCGACGAGCAGCTCAACGCCACGCAGGTCGTCGCCCGCATCTCGTCGCGGCGTCCTCCGCAGCGCGGCACGCAGGTGCGCCTGGCCATCGACCCGGCCCACGTGCACGTGTTCGACAACAAGTCGGGCGAGCGCATCAGCTGATCGCTTCGAAAGCTTTCCCTGCAAGGGCTTCCCGGTTCTCCGGGGAGCCCTTGCGGCCTTTCCGGATGACCCGAGTGAGAGGATGACCCCGTGCCACGATTCCTGTCCGCCAAGCCCGACGCGCGACTGATCCCCCTGCCGTGGGACGTGCCGCTGGAGCACTGGCCCCTCGACAACCTCGTGGCGCTCCCCCGCGGCATCTCGCGCCACGTCGTCCGCTTCATCACCGTGGGTCACGAGGTCTATGCGGCCAAGGAGGTCGTCGAGCACCTGGCGATCCACGAATATCGCCTGCTCCACGACCTGATGCGGATGGACACGCCCGGCGTCGAACCCATCGGGGTGGTGACCGGACGCGTCGGCCGCGACGGCCTCCCGCTCGACCCGGTGCTGATCACCCGCCACCTCCGGTTCTCCCTGCCTTATCGCTCGCTGTTCAACCGCGGCGTCCGCCAGGAGACGGTCAACCGGCTGATCGACGCCATGGTCGTGCTGCTCGCCCGGCTCCACCTCATCGGCTTCCTCTGGGGCGACGTGTCGCTCTCGAACACCTTGTTCCGCAGGGATGCCGGCGAGTTCGCGGCCTATCTGGTGGACGCCGAGACCGGTGAGCTCCACGAGACCCTGACGCGCGGCCAGCGCGAACACGACCTCACCATCGCGCGCACCAACCTGTTCGGCGAGTTCTGCGACCTCGAGGCCGGCGGGCTGCTCGACGAGGCCCTCGACCCGCAGGCCCTCGTCGACATGATCGAGAGCCGCTATCGCGAGCTGTGGAAGGAACTCACGGGCGCCGAGGAGTTCCAGGAGTCGGAGATGCATCGCATCGAACGACGCGTACGCCGGCTCAACGCCCTCGGCTTCGACGTGGCCGAACTGGACATCATCACCGACGTCGACGGCGCGACGATCCGCATCCAGCCGAAGGTCGTCGACGCGGGACACCATTCGCGACGCCTGCTGCGCCTGACGGGTCTTGACACCGAGGAGAACCAGGCCCGCCGGCTCCTCAACGACCTGGACACCTTCCGGGCGCGCACGGGCCAGCAGAACGGCGACGAGGCCGTGGTGGCGCACAAGTGGCTGACGACGTGCTTCGAACCCGTCGTGGCGCTCGTGCCCGAGGACCTGCGCGGCAAGCGTGAATCGGCGCAGCTCTACCACGAGGTCCTCGAATATCGCTGGTATCGCTCCGAGGAGGCCCACCACGAGGTGCCGCTCCTCGACGCGGCCCACGGCTATGTGCGCGACGTGCTCTCGAACCTGCCCGACGAGGCGCTGTCGGGCGACGCCATGCGCCCCCTCGACGAAGGCGGACGGCGGCTGGAGAATCCCTATGACCCCAGCAAGGGGTACGCGGACGAGGCCGACGAGGGGGCGCCGCCGGTGGACCCGTGGGAGGACGGTGCGGCGGAGGCGCCGATGCCGAGCGGGTTCCTCGACATCGACGCGCTGCGAAGGAAGGCCGCGGGGGGCTAGCCCTGTTCAGCGCGGGGGCATGCGCAGCGCGCCGTCCAGTCGGATCACTTCCCCGTTCAGCAAGGGGTTCGCGACGATGTGGGCGGCCAGCGCCGCGTACTCCGACGGGAAGCCCAGCCGCGCCGGGTGGGGGACGAGCGCCTCGAGCGACTGGCGGGTCTCCTCCGGCATGCCGGCCATCATCGGGGTCTCCATGACGCCCGGGGCGATGGTCATGACGCGGATGTTCTTGTCCGCCAGGTCGCGCGCGGCGGTGAGGGTCAGGCCGACGATGCCGCCCTTGGAGGACGCGTACGCCGCCTGCCCGATCTGGCCGTCATAGGCCGCGACGGATGCGGTCATGATGACGACGCCGCGGTCGCCGTCGACGGGATCGTTGGCCAGCATGGCGTTCGCGGCGAGGCGGAGCACGTTGAAGGTGCCGATGAGGTTGACCTCGATGACGGTGCGATAGACCTCCAGGTCCATCACCCCCTTGCGGGAGATGATGCGGCCGGGCGTGCCGATGCCGGCGCAGCACACGACGGCACGCAGCGTGCCGAGGCCGGCGGCGGCATCGATGGCGGCCTGCACCTGGTCGCCGTCGCGCACGTCCGCCGGGGCGAAGGCGACGCGGTCGCCGAGGTCGGCGTACTCGGTGATTCCCTTGCTGGACGGGAGATCGACGATGACGGCCTTCGCACCGTCGGCGGTCAACGCCCGCACGGTCGCGGCGCCGAGGCCGCTGGCCCCGCCGGTGACCAGGACGACGTCGTTGTCGGTGAGCTTCATCAGCTGTGTCCCTTTCGGTTCGTGCTTCGATTCAGTGGATCGCGTTCACTTCAACAGTTCGCGCGCGATGACGACGCGCTGGATCTGGTTGGTCCCCTCGAAGATCTGGGTGACCTTGGCCTCGCGCATCCACCGCTCGACCGGGAAGTCCTTCGTGTAACCGTAGCCGCCGAGCACCTGCACCGCGTCGGTCGTGACCTTCATGGCCGCATCGGTCGCGACGAGCTTGGCGACCGCCGCCTGGCGGACGAAGTCACGCCCGGCATCCCGTCGTCGGGCCGCGTCGAGATAGACGGCGCGGGCACTGGTGACCGCGGCCTCCATGTCGGCGAGCAGGAACTGCATGCCCTGGAAGTCGGCGATGGGCTGGCCGAACTGGCGGCGCTCCTTCGCGTACGCGACCGCGTGGTCGACCGCCGCCTGGGCGAGGCCCGTGGCGCACGCGGCGATGCCGAGGCGGCCGTTCGCCAGGGCCGACAGCGCGATCTTCAGGCCCTGGCCCTCGGCGCCGAGTCGGCGGTCGGCGCCGACGCGGACGTCGTCGAAATAGACCGCGGCGGTCGTCGACGCGGTCATGCCCATCTTCTGCTCGGGGGCGCCGAAGGTCAGCCCGGGCGCGTCGGCGGGGACGAGGAAGCAGGAGATGCCGTCGCGGCCCTCGCCGGTGCGGGCGAACGTCGTGTAGTAGTCGGCGTGCGACGCGTGGGAGATCCAGGCCTTGGCCCCGGAGATGACGTAGTCGTCGCCGTCGCGGCGCGCGGTGGTCGCCATCGAGGCCACGTCGCTGCCGGCGGCGGCCTCGGACAGGGCGTACGCCCCCAACAGCTGGCCGCCCAGCAGGTCACCGGCGAACCGCTCCTTCTGCTCGGGTGTGCCGAACTGCACGAGCGGATAGCAGGTCATGATGTGGACCGAGACGCCGACGGCGACGCTCATCCAGGCCTGGCCGACCTCCTCGAGGGCCTGGAGGTAGACCTCGTAGGGCTGGTCCATGCCGCCGTGCTCCTCGGCGTACGGCATGCCGAGCAGGCCGAGCTCGCCGAGCCTTCGGAACGCGTCGCGTGGAAAGGTGTGGTCGGCCTCGGCCTGGGCGGCGGCCGGCAGCAGCTCCGCTTGGGCGAAGCGGCGTACGAGGTCTATGAGCTCGCGGGCGTCGCCGTCGGGCAACAGGCGGTCAACGGGCATCTCGAACCTCGTTCATCGTCATTGATATCGGTACTCGCGGGCGTACTGTAGTACCACTATGGGGCTCCATACACCTTCCCGTCCAACGCTCACCCGACGCCAGCACGAACTGCGCGACCAGCTAGTCGAGCTGTTCCTCGCCGAGGGTTTCGCCCACCTCACCCTCGACGAGGTCGCCGCGCGGCTGGGCTGTTCGAAGCGCACGCTCTATGCGCTGGCGCGCTCGAAGGACGAACTGGCCGCCACGGCCGTACGCCGGTTCTTCGCCCGGGCGACCGCGGAGGTCGAGGCGAAGGTGGGCCGCCTGCGCTCCCCGGAGCGGCGGGTGACGGGCTATCTGGAGGCCGTGGCGGAGGCGCTGCGGCCGGCATCGCGGGAGTTCCTCACCGACATGACGACCACGGGGTCGACGCGTCACCTCTATGAGTCGAACACCGCTGCAGCGTCGGCGCGCATGAGGGAACTGCTCGCCGAGGGGGCCGCATCCGGGGCGTTCCGGCAGGTCCGGATCGACTTCGTCGCGGAGGTCGTCACGGCGACCATGCGGCGCATCGGGACCGGCGAGGTGCAGGAGAGCACCGGTCTGGACGACGCGGAGGCGTACGCCCAACTGGCAAGGCTGGTGGTGGCGGCCGTGCGTCGGTGAAAAGTGCACACCTGTGCACTTTCCACAGCCCACGCCACCACCCGCCCAGCGTGTCGAGCACACCTGTGCACTTTTCACAGCCCACGCCACCACCCGCCCAGCGTGTCGAGCACACCTGTGCACATTCCACAGCCCACGCCACCACCCGCCCAGCGTGTCGAGCACACCTGTGCACATTCCACAGCCCACGCCACCACCCGCCCAGCGTGTCGAGCACACCTGTGCACTTTTCACAGACGACCCATGCCGTGGACGCATCACGACGATCGGTACGCGAGGCCGCGCGCGCCGCCCCCCAGTGCCAGACTGGCGCCATGAGCTATGACGTCGCCCGCATCCGCGCCGAGTTCCCCGCCCTCGCCGGCTCCGACGCCGCCGCCCACTTCGACGGGCCGGGCGGGTCGCAGACCCCGCGCGCGGTGGGCGAGGCCATCGCCCACACCCTGAGCGGGCCGCTGTCCAACCGCGGCCGCACCACCACGGCTGAACGCAACGCCGAGCACGCCGTCACCGAGGCCCGTCTGGCGCTGGCCGACCTCACCGGCGGCGACCCCCGCGGGGTCATCTTCGGCCGCAGCATGACCCAGCTGACGATGGACATGGCCCGCACGCTGGCCGCTCACTGGGGCCCCGGCGACGAGGTCGTCGTAACGCGCCTCGACCACGACGCCAACGTGCGGCCGTGGTGCATCGCCGCCGAGCGCGCCGGCGCCGCGGTGCGCTTCGCCGACTTCGACCCCGCGACCGGCGAGCTGACCCCCGACGACATCGCCGCCGTAGTCACCGAGAACACCCGGCTCGTGGCGGTCACCGCGGCCTCGAACCTGCTCGGGACGATGCCCGACCTGGCCGCCATCGGCGACCTCGTCCACGGCGCTGGCGCGCTGTTCTTCGTCGACGGGGTCCACTACGCCGCCCACGAGCTCGTCGACGTCGACGCGATGGGCGCGGACCTGTTCGCCTGCTCGCCCTACAAGTTCCTCGGCCCCCACTGCGGTGCACTGGTCGGCGACCCCGGGCTGCTGGAGACGCTCCACCCTGACAAGCTCCTACCCTCGTCCAACAGCGTCCCCGAGCGGTTCGAGCTCGGCACCCTGCCCTACGAGCTGATGGCGGGCACCACCGCCGCGATCGACTTCCTCGCCGACCTCGTGCCGGGCGAGGGGTCGCGCCGCGCGCGGCTCGAGCGGTCGTTCGCCGCCATGCACGACCACGAGACGCGACTGCGTACGAGCATCGAGGAGGGCCTGGCCGACGTCGGGGCGACCGTCTATTCGCGCGCGGCCCGGCGTACGCCGACCTTGGCGTTCACGCTGCCGGGACGCACCAACGCCGAGGTGTACGCGGGGCTGGCCGAGCGCGGCGTCAACGCGCCCGCGAGCCACTTCTATGCGATCGAGTGTTCGCGTCACCTGGGCCTGGGTGACGAGGGGGCCGTACGCGTGGGCCTGGCGCCCTACACCGACGACGCCGACGTGGACCGGCTGCTGGAGGGGCTGCGGGCAATGGCGCAGGGCTGATACAGATGTACCCATGTCGACTCTGCGGATCGCGTCCGTGCCCCACAGCCAGGTCTACATCCGCCACTGCGGCCCCGTCCCCGGCGATCCCGTCACCTTCACCCGCCTCCCCGACCCCCGCCCCAAGCGCGGCGACGGCACCGAACAGTCGGGCTGGTGGCCGCCCGCGATGCTCGAGGAGGGCTGGATCGGCGAGCACGCCGACGCCTTCGACCTCATGCACATCCACTTCGGGTTCGACGCGCTCGGCCCCGCCGACCTCGAGCGGGTGGTCGCCGACCTGCGCCGCCATGGCAAGCCGCTGGTCTACACCGTCCATGACCTGACCAATCCCCATCACACCGACCCGTCGGCCCACGCCGCGGCACTCGACGTGCTCGTCCCGGCCGCCGACGCGCTGATCACCCTGACCCCCGGCGCGGCCACCGAGATCGCCCGCCGCTGGGGCCGCGACGCGCTCGTCCTCCCCCACCCGCACGTCGTCGACCTGCCCGAGCTCGAGCGCCGCGCCGCGACCCCGCGTACGCCGGGCTCCCCCCTGCGCCTCGGCGTCCACCTCAAGAGCCTGCGCCCGAACATGGCGCCGCAGCAGGTGGTGGAGGGACTGGTCGCCGCGGCCGCCACGGTGCCGGACGCCGTCGTGCAGGTCAACACCCACCCCGAGGTCATCGCCGGCGGCGGCCACCAGGCCAGCGCCGAGCTGGGCGTACGCCTCCGCGATCTCGCCGATGCCGGCGCGATCGACCTGCAGGTGCGGCCCTACTTCGCCGAGGACGAGCTGTGGGACTACCTCGCCTCGCTCGACGCGTCGGTGCTGCCCTACCGCTGGGGCACCCACAGCGGCTGGCTCGAGGCCTGCCACGACCTCGGGACGCCGGTCATCGCACCCGACTGCGGGTTCTATGCCGAGCAACGCCCCGTGCACACGTTCCACCTCGACACCGCGGGCCTTGACGTCGACTCCCTCGCCGCGACGGTGCAGGAGGTGGCGGCGCTCACGTCATACGCCGGCGCCGGTGTCGCCGACCGGGTCGCCGAGCGCCGCGGCGTGGCTGCGGAGCACGACCGGCTCTACCGCTCCCTCGTGGAGTGACACCAGCCGCCGCTCGTACGCCGTCACCATCGCCTCCAGGGAGAACCGCTCCGCGCGCTGTCGTACGCCGGCGCGGTCGAGGGACATGGCCGCCCGCAGCGCGCCGGGCAGCCCGTCGGCATCGGCGGCGAGGACTCCGCCGCGCCTCCCCAACAGCTCCCGCATCGCTCCGCGGTCGAGCGCCGCGACCGGGGTCCCACACGCCATCGACTCCAGAGGAGCCAGCCCGAACGGCTCGTCCCACAGGGGCGTGGCGAGGAACACCGCGGCACGCCGCAGGAGGGCGGCCAGCTCAGTGTGGTCGAGGTGCCCGAGGTGGCGTACGCCGGGGCCCAGGCGCGGGGCGATCTCGGCGAAGAAATATCCCGGGTCGCTGACGGGCCCGGCGATCTCCAGCGGGATCCCGGCGGCCACGGCCGCGTCGATGGCGACATGGAGGCCCTTCTCGGGGGTGATGCGGGCCGACCACACGGCGCCGGAGCCGCGGCCGTCGCGGAACCGCCAGCCCGAGAGGTCGATGCCGTTGTGGACGACCTCGACCGGCACGCCGGGCATCAGCTCCCGCCAGCCCACCGCATTGGTCTCGGACACGCTGACCCAGCGGTGGCGCGGGCCGGGTCGCCACGCGGGCGAGCCGACGAGGTCGACGACCCGCTCAAGGTCGGCCGGGGTGTGGAGGATGGTCAGCATCGGACGGTCGGCCAGGGCGGCGTACGGGATGGGGTTGAGGCAGTTGTTCAGCACGACGTCGTGACCGGCGGCCAGCGCACACGCCCGGGCCGTGGCCTCGTCGACCGACCGCTCGTGCTCGCGGGGGTTGCCGCCGGCACCCCAGCTGAAGGTGGCCGGGAGCACGTCGACGACCTCGACGTGGCGGGACCGAAGGGCCGAGCCCTCTTTCGCGAACAGCGTCACGTCGTGACCGCGCGCGGAGAGTTCACGGACGATCTGGGCGGTGTGGGCCTCGAGCCCGCCCAGGAAGGGCTCACGGATCGGGTGGTGGAGGTGTCCCAGGACTGCGATCCTCACCGACGGACGTCAATCTGCATGTCGACAAAGATATCCTCAGCGGGTGACTCCTGTCTCGGTCCTCGTCATCAGCCACGAGCGCGACACCCACCTGCGTCGCCAGCAGGACGCGCTGGCGCGTACGCCGGGGTGGGACGAGGCCGTGGTCGCCTTCCTCAACCAGCCCGACGAGCCGTGGGACAAGGCCCCGGCGCGGGTGCGTACCCTGCACCACGCGTCGCCGGGACTGGCCCTCGCGGCGGGGCGCAACGCCGCGGCGCGGGCCGCCCGGGGCGACGTGCTGGTCTTCCTGGACGTCGACTGCCTGCCGGAGGCCGACACCGTGGCCTCGCTCGCCCGCGAGTGCGCGCCGGGACGGGTCGTGATGGCCGACCCGCACTACCTCCCGCCGGGGTGGGCGCCGCCGCTCGACCCGGGACCGCTGGCGCTCCCCCACCCGTCGCGGGCCTCCCTCGGGTTCGGGCGGTCGGAGGCATGGCCCATGTTCTGGTCGCTCGGCTTCGCCGTGCGCGCCGACGACTTCGCGCGCGTGGGCGGCTTCGACGAGGCGTACGCCGGCTATGGCGGCGAGGACACCGACCTCGCTTTCCGGTGCCGTGAGGCGGGACTGGAACTGTGGTTGAGCCGCGCACGCGTTCTGCACCAGGCGCACGCCGTGCACCGACCACCCCTGCACCACCTGACCAGCATCGTGACCAACGCGCACCGGTTCCGGGAACGGTGGGATGTGTGGCCGATGGAGGGATGGCTGTCGGCGTTCGCGGACCGGGGCTTCATCGCGGTGGGCGAGGAGAGGATCGAGGTGCTGCGGACGCCGACGGACGCCGAGGTGGCCGCGACGCGGGTGGAGGACGCGCGGTTCTGAGCCCGACCGTGGGGTGAGTGCAACTTTTCGCTTGACAGTGGCGGTTTCGACGGCTCCTGAGGCTGCGAGATGCTCACTGATGAGCGAAAAGTCGCGGCCACCTTCGACCCACCCCGTCAGCCGGTGAGGTCGGCGAGGAATCCCCCAACCCGCTCCGCGAACGTCGCGCGGTCCACCAGCAGTCCCTCGGTCAGGACCTCGGGATCCTCGGCATCGTCCAGCAGGGAAGGCCAATCCGCCTCGGACCACCGCTCGACCAGCGGGGTCCCGAACTCCGTGTGCAGGCGGCGGGCGAACACGAGCTGCTCGTCGTGGGGCCGCGGCTCGGGAACGAGCACGGCCGCACGTCGAGCCGCCGCGACGGCCGCGATCGTGTTGTGGCCCGCCCCGCACACCACCACCTCGGCGCGCGCCAGCCACGGGGAGGGGTCGTCGACCCAGCCGTGGAGGTGGAGGTTGGGCGGCGGTCCCGCGTCGCGCGGGCGCGGGCCCGGCGCCCGTCCCGCGACCGGCCCCAGCACGTGCCACGTGCGCTCCGGTGTGGACGCCGCAGCCCGGGCCAGTTCACCCAGAGGCGCCCCCGCGCCCCCCGCACCGCTGACGACGACCACCGTGCCGGGCTCGACCAGCGACGCCGGCAGGGCCTCCCGGTCGGCCGGCATGCCCAGCCAGCGGGTGCGGTCGGCGTACGCGAACCCGGGCTCCTCGACCGCCTGCGGATAGTAGGCGAACAGGCGGCGGGAGGTCGCGTACGCGAGGTCGTGGGCAGCATCGTCACGGACGCCCGGCATGCGGCGATGGGCGACGCGATGGCCCGCGAGGTGGGCGAAGACGGCGGCCTCGACGGACACGTCGACCAGCACGGCGTCGGGGCGGACGTCGTCGAGCGCGCGGTGGAACGCGTCGAAGCGCGCGCGGACGGCGTCGGTCTCGGGGGTCCAGTGGAAGGGCGACCCGCTGGGCTGGACGTGCGGATGGGTCGGGTCGACGTCCGGCGGCAGTTCGAGGTCGGAACCGGCGGCGCCGACGATGACGACCTCGGCCACGCCCAGGCCGGCCAGCCGCCGGGCGTGGGTCAGGTGGCCTGTGCCGTGGTGATGCGCGTAGTAGAGGATCCGCACGCAGGGAGCCTAGCGGCGGTGTGCCGCCGCCCGGACCAGGACGGGTCCGTGGGCCGGTGGTGGGGTCAGAGGGAGCAGGCCGCCAGACCGGAGGGCCACCCCCGCGCCGATGTCCGCCAGGGGTGCGGACACGGCGCGGGAGCGGTAACGGGGCCGGCGCCGGCCCATAGCGACAGCCTCACATGGGGAGAATGCGGGTCACCAGCCCCGGAAGCCCGTTGCAGGGTTAGAGAACGCTCACCTCGAACCGCGGCCCCGAAAGCCGCGATCCCTAGGTCGGAGATGGGTCTCACCGCTCGGCGAGCGGCGAGCGGAGCGACGCGGTCAGGCCCGCTTCACCGTCGTGGTCGGCACACACTGGAGTTCGTCGGGCTTCTCGGCCGGCTTGGCGAACTTCTCGAGCTTGACGTCGGCGGACTGCCCCTTGGCGACCTTCTGGACAGCGTCCTTCGAGGCGACGACCGTCGATCCCTGCTTCTTGATGACGCTGACCTTCACGGTGTATTCGGAGTCCTTGTCCGACGAGTTCGTCAGCTTCGCCGTGAACGTCCACTCCCCCGTCTTCGGGTCGGCGGCACACTTCACGTCCTTGATGTCCTTCGCGGCGCCCTCGGGCTGGTTGGCCGGGGCCTGCTGGGCCGGCCTGGAGGCGGGCGCACTCGACGCGCCACCGGTCGGCTGGCCCGCACCGCCCCCGCTGCACGCGGTCAGGGCAAGGCCCATCGCGGAGAGTGCCACCTGTCGACGCGGCCGGCCGCGGCGTCCTCGGGGGACCGACATCGTGCACCCTCGCAGGAGGCTGGACCAGCCGATCGACGCCACCATTCGGTGAGATTTCCCCCTCGCCCCCGCCGCACCGGGCCCGAGGCCTTCCTGAGCGTGTTCTGAGATTTTCCTCATGTGCCTCAGGGAATGGTTGAGAGTGGCCGATCTGCGCCGAACGGGCTGCTGGGCCACCTCCGATAGGCTGTCTCAGTGACGTTCCACCTCTATGACTCCGCGACCCGCCAGGTGGTCGAACTCGACCC
Source organism: Mariniluteicoccus flavus (assembly GCF_054776655.1). Taxonomy (NCBI): domain Bacteria; kingdom Bacillati; phylum Actinomycetota; class Actinomycetes; order Propionibacteriales; family Propionibacteriaceae; genus Mariniluteicoccus; species Mariniluteicoccus flavus. Next base: position 83,066 of record NZ_BAAHBN010000009.1, read on the forward strand.
CGTCACCCCCGGGGCGGTCTCGATCTACCACTGCGGCCTCACGGTCCAATCGGCCCCTCATGTCGGCCACATCCGCAAGGAGGTGGTCTTCGACGTCCTGCGGCGCTGGCTCACCCACTGCGGCTACCAGGTCACCGTCATCGCCAACGTCACGGACATCGACGACAAGATCCTCGCCAAGTCGGCCGCCGCCGGCGTCCCCTGGTATGCCCACGCGTACCACTTCGAGCGCGAGCTCCACGCGGCGTACGCGGCGCTGGGCTGCCAGCCACCCACCTATGAACCCCGCGCGACCGGCCACGTGCCGGAGATGATCGAGATGATCGAGACCCTCATCGAGCGCGGCCACGCGTACGCAGCCACCGACGGCTCGGGTGACGTCTATTTCGACGTGAAGTCGTGGCCGGACTACGGCCGGCTGTCGAACCAGCGCGTCGACGACATGGAGGACGCCGCCGACGCCGATCCGCGCGGCAAGCGCGACCCGCGCGACTTCGCCCTGTGGAAGGGCCACAAGGAGGGCGAGCCCGAGACCGCGTCGTGGCCGACCCCGTGGGGCCGCGGCCGGCCGGGCTGGCACCTCGAGTGCTCGGCGATGGCGGGGAAATATCTGGGCCGGGAGTTCGACATCCACGGCGGCGGGCTCGACCTGCGCTTCCCCCACCACGAGAACGAACTCGCCCAGTCGAACGCCGCGGGCCAGCCGTTCGCGCGCCACTGGATGCACAACGCCCTGGTCACCACCCGCGGCGAGAAGATGAGCAAGTCGATGGGCAACGGGGCGCTGGTCTCCGAGGTGACGAAGGCCTATCCCCCGCGGGCCGTGCGCCTCTATCTGGTCGCGCCCCACTATCGCTCGATCATCGAGTTCGCGCCCGACTCGCTCGCCGAGGCGACCGCCTCGCTGGAGCGCATCGACTCGTTCGTCGACCGCGCCTCCGAGCTCGTCGAGGCCGCTGAGTCCGATGTGCCGCAGGCCTTCCGCGAATCGATGGACGACGACCTCGGCACCCCGGGCGCCATGGCCGTGCTCTATTCCTCCATCAGGCAAGGGAATTCGCTGATCGAGGCCGGTGACACCGCCGCGTTGGCGACGGTGCTCGGTGAGGTTCGCGCCATGCTCGCCGTGCTCGGGCTGGACCGCGACGATCCTGTGTGGCAACAGGTTTCGGGTTCCTCGAACACCGCCGACCTGCGCCCCGTGGTCGACGGGTTGGTGGGCGAGCTACTGCGTCAGCGCGCGGGTGCGCGCGAGCGCAAGGACTGGGCCGCCGCCGACGGCATCCGCGATTCCCTTGCCTCGTTGGGGTTGAAGGTCGAGGACACACCACAGGGGGCTCGCTGGAGCCTTCAGACGAAGGGATCCTGACATGCCGGGAAACTCACAGCGCCGCGGCGCCGGCCACAAGGGCAAGGGCAACACGGCCGGTTCGGGCGGGCGCATCCGCCGCTCGTTGACCGGCAAGGGCCCGACCCCGAAGGCCGAGGATCGCCCGTATCACAAGGCCCACAAGATCAAGAAGGCCATCGAGCGCTCGGGCGGACGCCCGCAACAGCGCACTGGGGCCCCGCGTACGGGCCGGCCCGGCGCCGGCGCCGAGTGGGTCGCCGGCCGCAACCCCGTCGTCGAGGCGCTGCACGCCGGAATCCCCGTGCACACGGCGTTCGTGGCCGAGGGTGCCGAGCGCGACGACCGTCTTCGCGAGATCCTGAAGCACTGCGCCGAGAACTCGATCACCCTGTTGCAGGCCAGCCGCGCCGAGCTCGATCGCCTCACCGGCGGCGCCGTCCACCAGGGCGTCGCGCTGAAGCTGCCCGAATACGAGTACGCCCACCCGGACGACGTCATGGCCGATGCACTCGACTCCGACTCCCCCGCGCTCGTCGTGATGCTCGACCAGATCACCGACCCGCGCAACCTCGGCGCGGTCGTCCGTTCGGCCGCGGCGTTCGGCGCCCACGGCGTGATCATCCCCGAGCGCCGGTCGGCCAGCATGACGGCGTCGGCGTGGAAGACCTCGGCCGGCGCGGCCGCGCGCCTCCCGATCGCGCGCGCGACCAACCTCAACCGCACCCTGGACGCCTACAAGAAGGCGGGCTTCACCGTGGCCGGTCTGGCGGGCGAGGGCGACACCGACGTCTCCGGGATCCCCGGGGTCGACGGGCCGCTCGTGCTGGTCGTCGGGTCGGAGGGCGACGGCCTTTCGCGCCTGGTGCGGGAGCACTGTGATGTGCTGGTGTCGATCCCGATCACCAGCGAGGTGGAGTCGCTGAACGCGGGCGTCGCCACCGGCATCGCGCTCTATGAGGTCAGTCGCTGTCGGTGAACCGCTCCCACTAGATTCAGAGCACGTCCACAGAGAGGTATGTCGTGTCCAACCCCAATGCCGAGCTGAGCAGCGCCTATCAGACGATCCTCAAGGTCATCGAGGGCGTCGAGCCCCGGATCGCCCAGGCCACCCGCAGCGAGCTCACCGACCAGCGCGGATCGCTCAAGTTGATCGCGTCCGAGAACTACGCGTCGCTGCCCGTCCTCGCGACCATGGGCACGTGGTTCTCCGACAAGTACGCCGAGGGCACCGTCGGCCACCGCTTCTATGCCGGCTGCCAGAACGTCGACACCGTCGAGTCGGTCGCCGCCGAGCACGCGCGCGAGCTGTTCGGGGCCGAGTACGCGTACGTCCAGCCCCACTCCGGCATCGATGCCAACCTCACCGCCTTCTGGGCGATCCTCGCCCACCGGGTGGAGCAGCCGAAGCTGGCCGAGCTGGGCAAGAAGCAGGTCAACGAGCTGTCCGAGGACGAGTGGGAGACGCTGCGCAAGAGCTTCGGCGGGCAGCGCCTGATGGGCATGAGCCTCGACGCGGGCGGCCACCTCACCCACGGCTTCCGCCCGAACATCTCCGGCAAGATGTTCCACCAGCGCTCCTACGGCACCGATCCGCAGACGCAGCTCCTCGACTATGACCTCGTCCGCGAGCAGGTCAAGGAGTTCAAGCCGCTGGTGCTGGTGGCGGGCTATTCGGCCTACCCCCGTCGGGTGAACTTCGCCAAGATGCGCGAGATCGCCGACGAGGTCGGCGCGACGCTGATGGTCGACATGGCCCACTTCGCCGGCCTCGTCGCCGGCAAGGTGTTCACCGGCGACGAGGACCCGGTCCCCCACGCCCACGTCGTCACGACCACGACCCACAAGTCGCTGCGCGGCCCGCGCGGCGGCATGGTCCTGGCCACGGAGGAGTACGCCCCGTCGGTCGATCGCGGCTGCCCGCTCGTGCTCGGCGGCCCGCTGTCGCACATGATGGCGGCCAAGGCCGTGGCGCTCGCCGAGGCCCGGACGGCGGAGTTCCAGACGTATGCCCAGGACGTCGCGTCGAACGCCAAGGTGCTGGCCGAGGGCCTCATGAAGCGCGGCACGAAGCTCGTCACCGACGGCACCGACAACCACCTCGTGCTGCTCGACACCACGTCGTTCGGCCTGACGGGTCGCCAGGCCGAGTCGGCGCTGCTCGACGCGGGCGTCGTGACGAACCGCAACTCGGTGCCGAGCGACCCGAACGGCGCCTGGTACACCTCCGGCGTCCGCCTCGGCACCCCCGCCCTGACCTCGCGCGGCTTCGGCGCCGACGAGTTCGACAAGGTGGCCGAGCTGATCGTCGACGTGCTGTCGAACACCGAGCCGGTCACGGCGTCGAACGGCCAGCCGGGCAAGGCGAAATATGCCCTGGCCGACGGCGTCGCCGACCGCGTCAAGGCCCAGTCGGCGGAGATGCTCGACAAGCACCCGCTGTATCCGGGGCTCGAACTGAGCTGAGCGTCATCGAGCAAACCCCGGGTTGGTTCAACCAACCCGGGGTTTGTTGTCGAAACCCCCGGTTGGTCGACGAAACCCCTCGAACTTCGGGGGTTTGCTCGACCAAGTGGGGGTTCAGCGAACGAACCCCGGGTTCGGAGACCTTGCCCACGGGCACGGACAACGTCCCCCTCCATCCGGACAACACCGCCGCCCCCCAAAGCCACCCAGAAGCCGCTGGGATGGAGATCATGATCCAACATGCTCACGAGTTGCTCGCCGCAGGGCTCACCCCGGCTGACATCCGCTCAGAAGTCCGCGAGGGGAGGCTCGTTCGGCTGCGCCGCGGGTCCTATGCTCCCCCATCCATCCTCACGAACGAGCCCGAATCGCGGCACCGCGCACTGATCCATGCGGTGGCCCCGCGTCACGCCGATGCCATCGTCAGCCATGTGTCCGCCGCCGTGCTGCACGGACTGCCCGTTCCGGAGCGAACTCTCTCGCGCGTTCATCTGGTCAAGCCGCGAAACGGCCGGGATCGGCGCGCGGCTCGAGCTACTACATCCACCGAGCCATCCGACCGCCCGAGCCAGACATCATCGACGGAATTCCGGTGACCAACCTGGCACGCACCACGCTCGATCTCATTCGGGCACTGTCACCGACTGACGCGGTCGCCGTCGCAGACGCAGCGCTCGCCATGGGCCTCGACAGATCCACGCTCATGGACGCCCTCGCGACGTCTGGCCGACACGCGGGAAATCCCACAGCCCGCCACGTCGCACGCTTTGCCGACAAGCGAGCGGAGAGCCCCGGTGAGTCATGGTCGCGCTGGATCATGCATGAGCTCGGAATCCCGGCCCCCGACCTCCAGGTCACCTTCGACCTCGGGTCGATGTCGGCCCGCCCCGACTTCTGGTGGAAGCACCTCAAAGTGGTCGGGGAGTTCGACGGATGGGTGAAGTACGGCCGCCTCCTCAAGCCCGATCAGTCGGTCGACGACGTGCTGCGCGCCGAGAAGGAGCGCGAGCAGGCCTTCCGCGCACGTGGGATCTGGCTCATCCGATGGACGACTGGAGACCTCAACGACCGCGCCCGCTTCCGCGACTTCATCGTCGAGGGGCTCGGGCTGACCTGACCACTCAGCCAGCAAGCGAACCGACGCGCATCGACAGTGCGATTGCGCACGCTCACGGCACCGGATAGCCCGCCTCCGCCATCAGCTCCGCCACCCGCTCCGTGGCGCGGCGCCAGCCGGGCGATGCGAGCGTGCCGTGCTGGTCGATCAGGCGATAGGCCATGGTGTCGATGCTGGTCCACCAGTCCTCCTCCACTTCGGCGTCGAGCGGAAAGTGCGCGAGAGTCATCTCGACCGACCTGCGCGCCAGGTCTTCGATGCGCGCGTCGTCGGGCGACCAGTCGATGGCCTCGTCGGAGAGTCGATAGAGCTCGACCACCTCCGGATCGTCGAACGCCTTCAGCTGCTGGGCCATCCACTCCTCGACCTTCTGCGGATAGGCCACCGCCATCAGGATCGCGACCTCCCGCTCGACGGTCAGCGAGCGCTCCGACAGCCCCACCTCGGCCATGCGCTCCAGCAGCCGCAGCGCGTTCGGCCCCAAGGAGCCGGCGTCGGGATCGGTGGTGCCCGCGAGGCGCCGCCGGTGGTCCTCGAGCTCCGCGATGCGGGCCACCAGGGCGGAGTCCACTTCCGCGATCGCCGCCGCGAACTCCTCCGGCTCGGCCGCCAGCAGCTCTCCGACCCGCTGCAGCGGCACGCCGGCCGCCGCGAGCCCGCGGATGCGGACGAGCCGGACCGCGTCGTCGGATCCGTAGCGCCGATAGCCCGACGCGTCCCGTTCCGGCTCGGGCAGCAGCCCGATCTGGTGGTAGTGGCGGATCGTGCGCACGCTCACGCCCACATAGTCAGCCAGTTGTCCGATGGTCAGCAACGCGCACCTCCTCGACCCCATCCTGCCCCGCCGGCTTCTCCACGAACGTACGCAGGCCCGGGGCAAGCAACGCGTACGCCGCCACCGGCACGAACGCGAGGGCGCACGCCCAGGCGCCCGCGCCGATGGAGGCGCCGGTCAGCAGCAGCGCCATCAGGCCGAGGCCGAGCGGCGCCGTGACCATCGACAGCGCGCTGAACAGGGCCATCACGCGGCCGCGTACGCGATCGGGGACGTGCTCCGACATCGCCACCATGACCACGGGGCCCATGAGTCCGCCGCCGACACCCGCCAGGGCCATGCCGAGCGCGACGAGCCAGAACCCTTGCAGCGGCGCGGTCGCGAACAGCGAGCCGGTGAACAACAGGATCGCCACGACCCAGGACCCCCAGCGCCACTTCGCCAGCCCCGCGGCATAGACGATCGAGCCGACCATCGAGCCCACCGCGTACGCGGACATCGACAGCCCCAGGAGCTCGGGGCGGTCCAGCCGCGTGAAGTGGGCGGGCAGCAGGACCGCCAGCAACGGCGCGATGGGCACGGTCGATGCGAGGCTGACGACCAGGATCGCGAGCAGCCCCCGATGGGCCCGCACAAAGCGCCACCCGCCGAGCATCCCGGCGTGGGGGTCGACGCCCTCGGCCGCCGCGGCCGGCGTCGCGACCAGCGGCAGGACGGCCATGCAGAGGGCGGCGAGCGCGGAGCAGCCGGCGGTGATGCCGACGACCTTGATCGGGTCGAGCACCGCCATCAACGCCCCGGCGAGCCCAGGGCCCGCGAGCATCGCGAGGGAGTACGCGACCTGCCGGAACCCCGCCACCTTCTCGAGCGAGACCCCGGAACTCTCGGCCACGTTGGGGAGCAGCGTCTCGCGCGCCGTCATGCCGGGGACGTCGAACAACGCCCCGACCACCCCGAGCAGGATGAACCAGAACACGTCGAGGCCGAACACCCGGTCCACGACGATCAGGCCGGCGACCGACACAGCCGATCCGATGTCGGCGAGCACGCTCATGCGCCTTCGGCCCACGCGATCGATCAGGTGGCCGCTGACAAGGGTGGCCAGGAAGCTCGGCACCGCCGACACCGCCGCGACGAGACCGGTCAGGGCGGGGTCGCCGGTGCGCGCGAGCACCAGCCAGGGCAGCACGATCGAGATCGCGGCGTTGCCGAAGAGGGACGAACCCTCGGCGAGGAGGAAGAGGGGAAGGACGAGTCGTTGACGCATGCGACCATCGTCCGACCCTGACGCGACGTCAGGGCAAGGATCGCGTCCCGATCCTCGAGTTCCACACGATCTGGCCGCCGCGGAAGGCCTGCGTACATTCCCTCGCGTCAGGCAGGTTCACGCACTGCTCCGGTCCGGTCGGATAGGCGAATCGACCCATCTCCCAGCGGTTCGCCGCATAGTGGGTGTAGATCGCTCCCTGCACGCTCCAGGACCCCGTCGACTGTGACCAGTAGATGTGGCCCGACTCGTGCTGGAACCGCTGTACGCAGCCGCCGTCCCGCAGGCCGCACAGCTCGTTGGTGACCGGATAGCCGAACGCCCCGTTCTCCCAGCCCATCGCCGCATAGCGCCGGAAGATCTCGCCCTGGACATTGTGGGCGCCCGAGGCCGCCGACCAATAGATGTGGCCGTTCTGGTGCTGGAATCGCTGGCCACAACCCCCATCACGCAACCCGCAGAACTCATCGGAGACCGGATAGCCCAGCACCCCGTTCTCCCAGCCCATCTCCGCGAAGCGCTGATAGATCAGGCCCTGGATCGAGTGGGTCCCTGCAGCAGGAGCCCAATAGATGTGGCCCGACTCGTGCTGGAACCGCTGGCCACAACCCCCGTCGCGCAGGCCGCAGAACTCATCGGAGACCGGATAGCCGAAAGGCCCGTTCTCCCAGCCCATCGAGGCATAGCGGTCGTAGATCGCCCCCTGGATGGAATGGGCGTCGGTCGCGGCCGACCAATAGATGTGGCCGTTCTCCCTCTGGAACCGCTGTACGCAGCCGCCGTCGCGCAGGCCGCACATCTCGTCGGTCACTGGATACCCGATCGCACTGTTCTCCCAGCCGAGCGCCGCGTAGCGGTCGAGAATGGGGCCGCGCACGAAGTGGGCGCCGCTGTCGCCGGACCAGAAGATCGTGCCGCGCTCGAAGCGCTGCGAGCAGCCGCCGTCGCGCAAGCCACAGTGCTCGTCGGCCACCGGGTTGCCGAGAAGACCGTTCAATGAGACCCACTTGCGCCAGATCTCGTCGCGGACCACCCTGCTCCTATCAGGCCAGACCATGATCACCCCGTTGGCGAACGCCTGGGTCGCCGCTGGTCCGTCGCTGGCTCGGGGCGCGGTCGGCAGGCCGAGGCCCGCCTCGCCTCCGCCGGTGCCGAACCGACTCCAGAACTCACCGCTGAGGACCACCGGACCTGAGGCAGGGGTGTCATAGATCCGGCCGTGTTCGAAGTCCTGGGCGCGAGCGCCCTCCTGAGCCGTCGGCCGGGCGCAGCCGAGCGCCTCGCCGAGTTCGGGCGCTCCCGCGCGAGCCCCATCGATGGCGGCGTCGGGCGGGCAGGTCGGGGCCTTGACCTCGACCGGCTCCCACCGCACGTAGTCCCACTCGTCCACCTTCGCCTGCCACGGCGCCGCATCGTCCACAAACGGTGCCCAGCCCCCGTTGGCGTTCGTCGTCGTGTAGACGCTCAAGCGCCACATGTACTGGGTCATCGCGCGAACAAAGTCCTCCTGCGTCATCAGCGCGACATCGGCCGTCACCGCGGTCTTCGTCGGGTCCTTCCACAGCGGCACGGGCTGCCCATCGAAGAAGTAGCGGATGGCTGTCCCGTCCCACTCCATGCGATAGGTGTGCCACTCGCCCGTGAGGTCTCCGTCGGGCATCATCAGCCGCGCACCCACGTTCTGATTCCGACCGTCGCGACAGTTGATGTGAGTCGAGTTGTGGGTGAACGTCTTCTTCCAGATCTCCATCGTGTCGAGCTCGACGCTGTCGGAGGTCTGCACACCGCCCTGGCAGAAGGGCTGGGAGTTGTTCGCCCACGCCGTCGACGTGATGCCGTTGTGGTCGCCATGGGCTCCATCGAGCTTGGCTCGCACCTCCATCGAGCGCGGGGTCCCCAATGCGTGGGGGGTGAAGATTCGACCGGCCGTGTAGACGGTCTCCTTGCCGGTGGGGCACACCTGATCAGTGCGGTTGGCCGCCGACGGCTCCTCCACGTCCTTCGTGACACAGTGCCGTGACGTCGTGATCTTCAGCGCACCGTTCTCGACGGCCAGGTTTTCCGGTCTGAAGAAGCTCTTGCCCTTCGAACGACCTGTGGCCCACGATTCCGACAGCACCGCCCAGCCGGTGGAGACGCCGGTCCCGTTGAACTCATCCCCCTTCTCGAGCCCGTAGGTCGGTCGACTCATGAAGGTGTGAGTCCACTGGGTCTCGCCGGCCAGACTCAGGGCGGGGTCGGTGGACACCGCGTAGATCGTCACGGGCACACCGACGTGGCCGGACATCGGCTCCCACACCGCGTTGCGGAGTGGTTGGCCGCCGTTGAGGTCGGTGCCGTCGGCGCCTTTCGCGCGATATTCAACGCCGGCGGGGACCGTGGCCCGCACCGCCAGATGGACATCGTCGAAGTCCGGAGCCGCGACGTGGAGGTCGTTCGCGCGCGGCATCGCGGGGGCCCGCGTCGCGTTCGGGCTGGCTGTCGGCGTCGGGCTCGCCATGGGCGCGGCCAGTGCGGCGGCGGCCGTGCTGCTCAACAACAGTCCGGCCAGTGCGTTCACACCGACGGTACGCAGGGCACTTCTCGTCATGGTCATCTCCCGGTCGATCGATCTGGGACATCAGACCATGCGGAACACCCTGATCGGCCGATCAGGCTCAGAGGGTGATGAGATCGTGACTTCGACTCGCTGGCGCTCGCTCAGCCAACGTCAGGCGCTGCGCTCGCTCAGTCAACGTCATGCGCAGCGCTCGCTCAGTCAACGTCATGCGCCGCGCTCGCTCAGCCAACGTCATGCGCCGCGCTCGCTCAGCCAACGTCATGCGCTGCGCTCGCTCAGCCAACGTCGGACTCGATTCAGCGCGCGAACAGGTTCCCACTCACCGTCGTGATGAAGTTCCGCAGCGAATCGGGCAGGTCGCGCAGGTGCCAGTTGTCGGGGCCGTGATACCACGACAGGTCGGTCGGGTCGGCGGCCTCGTCGTCGTCGGCGTCGACCAGAGCGGCGAGCCAGCGGTCCGCGCCGCCGAGCACGATCGCGTAGGGCAGCACCTGCGACAGCTCGCGATATTCGTGGCCCTTCGGCATCTCGTCGGTCGGGTGCGACAGCAACTGCGAGCGCAGGTTGCCGAGTCCGGCCATGAGCGAGGCACCCTTGCCGGTGCGGGCCGGCATCTCCTGGGCCACGAGCGCGAGGCCGAGGGCCAGGGCGATCAGCGCGAGCCCGGCGAGGCCGAAGGGCGTGAACGCGGCGAGCAGGCCAGTGGCGACCACGGCGACGATGAGCGCGGCGACGGCGGCCTGGTTCCAGACGTTGCGGGTGGAGTCGGGCCGGCGCTCATACCACCCGTGCTCGACCATCTCGTCATAGAGCTTGTTCTGCACCGACGGGATGTGGGCGGAGATGGTCGGGCCGATCTCGGACACGTGGACCTCGCGACCGTCGGCCGGCGCCACCGCCTCGAGGAGCTCGGCCTCGAAGGCGCGCAGGCCCGAGGTGTCGGACTGGAGGCGACGGAAGGTCCAGTCGGTCGGCGCGAAGTCGCTGCGGCGCGGCAGCTCGACGATCAACAGGTGTCCGCGTACGGCGAGGTCGACGATCGTCGCCGTCACGTCGATCGGATCGACGCGCTCGTCGGCGACGGTGCCGATCTGGCCGGGCAGCACCGAGCTGCCGACCTTGAACACCGACACCCCGTCGGCGCGCTCGAAGCGCGCGATCTCGGTCGGATCGCCCTCCGGATGGGCGTCCCGGCCGGCGCGGCGGTGGAGCAGCCACAGCACGAGTCCACCCAGCGCCAGCAGGCCGAGCGCGAGCCCGAGGGGCAGGGCGGCGACCGAGAAGGCGCGGCCCACGGTCCACTGCTCGTCGACCTCCTCGTTGGGGGCGACGGCCGAATGCGGGAAGGCCATGCGTACGCCCACGACCTCACCCTCGCCGCGGGGGCCGTCGGCGATGGTCGGCGTTGGGCCCGCGTGGGGCGACCCGTCGGCCATCGCGCAGCTCTGCTGGGTGCCGGGCGGGCCGGCGATGCAGCCGAAGTCGGTGAACTGGCCGGCCGGCTGGATGGCGCCGGTCACGGAATCGGCCTGGGCGTTGAGGCCCTGCAGCAGGTTCCACCGCACCACCGTCGACTGGCCCGGCGCTTTGTGGGCGGCACCGGCGACCGCGTACTCGATCACGACCTCCTTGGCCCCCGCGGTCGGCACGGTGAAGGTCAGCTCGTCCTTGTCACCCCTGGCCTCGCCCGGCCTGCCGTCGGCGGAGACCTTCGCGTCGGTGACCGTGTAGACGTTCTCGGTCTGGTCGAGCGCCTCCTCGCGCAGGCGCAGGCGCTGCGTGAGGGTGGCGGGGGCGGCGGAGCCCAGGGTGATGGTGGTGCGTACGCGGAGGACTCCGCTCTTCTCGATCGTGACCGTTGATGCGTGGGTCTCGACCTTGCCGGCGGCGTGGGCCGGGGCGGCTGTCAGGCCGAATCCTCCCAGCATCACCACGAGCAGCCCGACGACGATCCTCGTTCTCGCGACCACGTTCACCCTCTCTGAGCACGGGGGCGGCGGATGCCCCGCGACAGTGTGTCACAGGGCGGGGACCACACCGCCGGTGACCGACGGTGTACGCGGGGGCGGATCTGACCGCGCGTACGCATAGGGTGTCCCCCGTGACGCAGCAATGGGGGAACAACCAACCGGCCCAGTGGCCCGCGCAGGGCGCCGGATCCGGCCAGGGCCAGCAGGGTGGCTGGGGCCAGCAGGGCTTCAACCAGCCCCAGTGGGGGCAGGGTCAGCAGTGGGGCCAGCAGGGTGCCCAGGGGCCGCAGGGCCAGGCGTACGGACAGGGTTCCCCGTGGCCCGCGACCCAGGGCCAGCCGTGGCCGCAGCAGCAGGACCCGTGGGGCCAGCCGCAGCAGCAGGGCCCGTGGGGCCAGCCCACCCCGACGCCGCCGCGGAAGCGCGGGGGCATGGGTCGCGTCATCGCGCTCGTGCTCGGCATCGTGATCCTGGGCGCCATCGGGCTCGCGCTCGTGTCGGCGATGTCGAAGCCGCGCTACGCGAACGAGGAATACAGGGTGCCGGAGGCCAACTCCGCGCCGCCCGAGATCCCCATGCCCGAGACGATGGAACAGGTCGAGCAGCGGCTGACCGCGAACCCGCTGTATCAGCAGAAGCTCGCCTCACCCGTGCGCTGCGACATGCCGCAGCTCGACATCACGTCCGCGAGCGATCCGGTGATCAAGGCCTATTTCGAGAGCCAGATGGCGTGCCTCATGCGCGTGTGGGGCCCGGCCTTCGACGCGACGAAGACGTGGCAGCTCTATCGCCCGACCGTCACGGTCTATGGCAGCAGCGTGGCGACTCCGTGCGGGCAGGCGAAGGGCCTCAACGCGTTCTATTGCCCGGCGAACCAACAGCTCTACTATTCCCGCGAACTCCATCAGTCGAAGCAGTTCGCGGCGCTGACCAAGCCCAAGGCCGTCGACGTCGTCATGGCCCACGAGTTCGGCCACTTCATCCAGGGTCGCGCGGGCATCGTCGGCGCCCGCGCAGCCATCATGGTGGTGACGAAACCGTCGAGACCCGAAGCACTCCTGCTGGGGCGCCGCAGTGAGGTCCAGGCTGACTGCCTCTCCGGCATGTGGCTGCGATCGGTGGCCCAGTCGCGCAACGTCAGCCAGGAAGACATCCAGACCTTCTATGAGACGTTCGAGATGGTCGGGGACGACCGGGGCGGCAAGGCCCCGGGCGAGGGCGACCACGGCCAGGCCAGCTCGCGTCGCTATTGGGGCCAGCTCGGCATGAGCACCGACGACATCGGCAGGTGCAACACCTGGACCGTCCCGAAGGAGCAGGTGCGTTGACGCTGCCCCGCACCGGCATCGGCGTCGACGTCCACGGGCTGGCCGACGGGCGCCCGATGATGGTCGGCGGCGTCCACTTCGCCGACGAGCCCCAGGGGCCGGAGGGCCACTCCGACGGCGACGTCGCCTGCCACGCGGCCTGCGATGCGCTGTTGTCGGCGGCGGGGCTCGGCGACCTGGGGTCCAACTACGGCACGTCCGACCCGCAGTGGTCGGGGGCGTCCGGGGTCGCGTTCCTGGTCGAGACCGCACGGCGCGTACGCGGGGCCGGGTTCACGATCGGCAACGTGGCGGTGCAGGTCATCGGCAACCGACCGAAGGTCGGGCCCCGGCGCGCGGAGTGTGAGCGGGTGATGGGCGAGGCGCTGGGCGCCCCGGTGTCGGTGTCGGCGACGACGACCGACGGGCTGGGGCTCACGGGCCGCGGCGAGGGCATCGCGGCGATGGCGACGGCGCTGGTCGTACCACTCGCGGGCTGACCCCTCACGCTGGCTGAGCGAGCGCCAGTCCTCACGCTGGCTGAGCGAGCGCCAGTCCTCACGCTGGCTGAGCGAGCGCCAGTCCTCACGCTGGCTGAGCGAGCGCCAGTCCTCACGCTGGCTGAGCGAGCGCCAGTCCTCACGCTGGCTGAGCGAG
>NZ_BAAHBN010000009.1:96630-125404 GCF_054776655.1 Mariniluteicoccus flavus
AGCGCCAGCGAGTCGAAGCCACGCCGCTTCCACTCGCTTCGCTCGCTCAGCGAGCGTCGGACGCCAGCAGCGCCTCCGCCACCGTCAGGTCGAACGGCTCGGTGATCTTCAGCGCGAGCCGCGACCCCTCCACCAGGTGCACCGCGTGGCCGACGGCCTCGCACGCCGCCGCGTCGTCGGTGACCTCCAGGCCCCGGGCGGCGATCTCGTCGTGGGCGGCGACCAGGCTCGCCAGGTCGAACCCCTGCGGCGTCTGGACCCCGAACAGGCCGGCCCGGTCGACGACCTCGGAGGACTCCCCCACGACCCGGCGGATCGAATCAATCACCGGGAGGGCGGGGACCACGGCCACGTGACCGGCCTCGACCGACGCGACGACGTCGCGCACCACCTCGACGGGGACCAGCGGTCGCGCGGCGTCGTGGACCAGCACGATGCGGGCCCCCGCGCAGGCGGCCAGGCCCCGGCGTACGCTCTGTTGCCGCTCGGCGCCGCCCACCACCAGCGTCGTGGGGATCGCGGCCTCGTCCAGCACCGCGGCGAAGCGGGCCTCGAAGCCCGCCGGGATGACGACCACCGCGCGATCCGCGCCGCCTTCCGCGAGCCGATCGACCGACCGGCGCACGAGCGTGACGCCGGCGAGCTCGACGAGCGCCTTCGGCACACCGGCGGCGAGCCGGGAACCAGAACCGGCCGCCGCCACGAGGGCGACGACCGGCTGCGGGGTGTTGTTCACGGATGGAACGGTGTCAGGACGCGAGGACCTCGTCAAGCATGGTCTCGGCCTTGGCCTCTTCGACCTTCTCGGCGAGCGCGAGCTCGGAGACGAGGATCTGGCGGGCCTTCGCCAACATGCGCTTCTCGCCGGCCGACAGCCCGCGGTCCTTCTCGCGGCGCCACAGGTCGCGGACGACCTCGGACACCTTCATCACGTTCCCGGAGTGAAGCTTCTCCAGGTTCGCCTTGTATCGGCGCGACCAGTTGGTCGGCTCTTCGGTGTGGGGAGCCCGCAGGACGGAGAAGACCTTCTCCAGACCCGCCGCGTCAACCACGTCCCGAACGCCGACCAGATCGAGGTTGCAGGCCGGGACGCGAACGACGAGGTCGTTCTGTCCGACGATGCGGAGGACCAGGTAGAGTCGGTCCTCTCCCTTGATCTGACGGGTCTCGATGTCCTCGATGACGGCCGCCCCATGATTGGGATAGACCACCGTTTCTCCGACTGTGAAGGTCATATTGTTAGAACCCCTTTCCCGCAGACCAGTTTAGCACGTTCTCAGGATCACTCCCGAGGCGTTCCCGCTAGTCAGAGCGCGATAAGGGTCACGAGAGGGTCTTGACACCCGGTCAAAGATGTGCCTCCATGGGAGGGTCGGGGGTGGCGTACGCGCCCTCGCCGGACGCGGGATCGGACGCTCCGCGGGCGGGGCACGGCAAATCTCGCTAGGCTGCACGCGTCACCGCACTCGCCCGAGGAGAGAACCACCGTGGTCGTGTCCAAGCCCACCCGCACCGTCGCCGCCGCCGTCCTGTCGATCGGCCTGGCACTCGGCGCGACCGCCTGCTCCACGCCGCAGACCCTGATCCCCTACACGCCGGCCGAGGGCGTCAACATCGACGTGAAGCGCGGCACCGACGTGCCGCTGAAGGTGCGCAACCTGCTGATCATGACCAAGCAGAAGGGCCAGGGCACCCTGGTGGGCGCCATCGTCTCCCAGCAGCCCGACACCCTGACCTCGGTCAACGGGCGCCTCATCACCGTGAAGGGCGAGCCGGGCGGCACGCTCGGCCCCGCACAGGCGAACGTGGAGATCCGGGCCAACGAGCTGGTCAACCTGCTCGACCAGCCGGCCATCAGCCTGAACGCGACCGACCTCGTCCCCGGCCAGACCGCCGACCTCGTCCTGACGTTCAAGACGGCCGGCCCGGTCACCCTGCGGGTGCCGGTGATCGACGGTACGCAGGAGGACTACAAGACCGCGTCGCCGAAGCCCGCGTCGGCTTCGGCTTCGGCTTCGGCGACACCGTCGGCGACGGCGACGCCGTAACTCCTCGTCTCGCTGGCGCTCGCTCGGAGAACGTTGAGCCACGCTGGCGCTCGCTCGGAGAACGTTGAGCCACGCTGGCTGCGCGAGGCACGAGTCGAAGCGCTGGCTGAGCGAGGCACGAGTCGAAGCGCTGGCTGAGCGAGGCACGAGTCGAAGCGCTGGCTGAGCGAGGCACGAGTCGAAGCGCTGGCTGAGCGAGGCACGAGTCGAAGCCACGAAAGGGCCGGCCGGGATCATCCCGGCCGGCCCTTCTTCGTTGCGTCAGTTGAACAGCGACGACACCGACTCGCCGGAGTTGTGGCGGCGTACGGCCTCGGCGAACAGCGGCGCGACCGAGCGCGTCTCGAGCTTGGCGGGCGTACGCTCCGGCGTCAGCGGAACCGTGTTGGTCGTGACGATCTCCGACACGATGTCCTGGCCGTTGAGGCGCTCGACGGCCTTGCCGGTGAACAGACCGTGCGTACACGCGATCGAGATCGACTTGACGTTGTATTCCTTCAGCCGGTCCATCAGCTCGATCATCGAGCCAGCGGTCGCGATCTCGTCGTCGATGATGATGACGTCCTTGCCCTCGACGTCGCCGACGATGCGGTCGATGACGACCTTGTCGTCGGCCTCGCGGCGCTTCGAGCCGGCGGCGACCGGCAGGCCGAGCAGGCGCGCGAACTGCGACGCGACCTTCGCATAGCCGAAGTCGGGCGACACCACGACGGTGTCGGACAGGTCCTTGCGGGCGTAGTGGTCGGCCAGCTCGTGGACCGCGGTCAGGTGGTCGACCGGCACGCCGAAGAAGCCGTGGACCTGCTCGGAGTGGAGCGCCATGGTGATCACGCGGGTCGCGCCGGCGGTCTGCAGCAGGTCGGCGACGAGGCGGCCGCCGATGGAGATGCGGGACGCGTCCTTCTTGTCGGACCGCGCGTACGCGTAGTGGGGGATGACGGCCGTGATGTGGCTGGCCGAGGCGCCGCGGGCGGCGTCCAGCATCAGCATCAGCTCGACCAGGTTCTCCTGCACCGGCGGCACCAGGGGCTGGACGATGTAGACGTCCTTGCGGCGGCAATTCGCCTGCAGCTGCACCTGGATGCAGTCGTTCGAGAAGCGGGTGATGTCGGCCGGGGAGAGATCGACGCCAAGGATGTCGCACATCTCCTTGGCGAACTCGGGGGCGGCGGATCCGGTGAAAACGGTGATGTCGTCGGTCACGGCACTCACCCTAGCGTTCACCTGGCGTTCACGCGGAGCCGCCGTGGGCGTACGCGGGTCAGCCCTCGAACTTGTAGCCCAGCCCGCGCACCGTGATCAGATAGCGCGGGCTCGTCGGGTCGGGCTCGATCTTCGAGCGCAGGCGCTTGATGTGGACGTCCAGCGTCTTGGTGTCGCCCACATAGTCGGCGCCCCAGATGCGGTCGATGAGCTGGCCGCGCGTCATCACCCGGCCGGCATTGCGCAACAGCATCTCGAGCAGTTCGAACTCCTTGAGCGCGAGCTTCACATTGGTGCCGTTGACCGAGACGGTGTGGCGCTCGACGTCCATGCGTACGCCGGAGCTCTCGACCACGTCGGGCACCAGCTCGACGTCCTGGCCGCGGCGCAGCACCGCGCGGATGCGGGCGACGAGCTCGCGGTGGGAGAACGGCTTGGTGACGTAGTCGTCGGCGCCCAGCTCGAGCCCGACGACCTTGTCGACCTCCGAGTCGCGGGCGGTGACCATGATCACGGGCACGCTCCCCCGCAGCCGGAGCTGGCGGCAGACCTCGGTGCCGGGCAGGCCCGGCATCATCAGGTCGAGCAGCACGATGTCGGCGCCGGCGCGGTCATATTCGGCGAGGCCCTGCGTACCGTCGGGGGCCTCGACGACCTCGAAGCCCTCCTTGCGCAGCATGTAGGCCAACGCCTCGCGGTAGGACTCCTCGTCTTCGACGACCAGGACTCGGGTCATGACATCTCCTCGATCGGCGCAGGGACGGGCCCCTGCGCAGGGTGCTGGTCGCGCTCGGCGTACGCCGGGACGCGAATGGTGAACGTCGAGCCCTGGCCCTCCTGGGACCAGACGTTGACGGTGCCGCCGTGGGCGGCGGCGATGTGCTTGACGATGGACAGGCCGAGGCCGGTGCCGCCGTTGGCGCGACTGCGGGCGTAGTCGACCCGATAGAACCGCTCGAACACGCGGTGGAGGTCACCGGCGGCGATGCCGATGCCGGAATCGGACACCGAGATCTCGACGTGGGTGTCGTCGGCATCGGTGACCGTCCGCGCGGCGACGGCCACGCGCCCGCGGGGGTCGGAATAGATGATGGCGTTCTCGACGAGGTTGACGACGGCGGTGGCGAGCTGTTCGGCGTCGCCGACGACCTCGCAGCCGCGCTGGCCCGCGCGCGTGAGGTTGATGGACTTGCCGGCGGCCGCCTCGCGGCACCGGTCGAGGGCGTCGTCGATGACGTCGTCGATCTCGACGACGTCGGCGGTCATCAGGGGGTCGTCGGCCTGCAGCCGCGACAGCTCGATGATCTGGCCGACGAGTTCGCCGAGGCGGGCGGACTCCTTGTTCATGCGGCCGGCGAAGTTGCGCACGGCGTCGGGGTCGTCGGCGGCGTCGGTGACGGCCTCGCTGAGCAGCGAGATGGCGCCGATCGGGGTCTTCAGCTCGTGGCTGACGTTCGCGACGAAGTCGCGGCGGGTCTCCTCGACGCGGCGGGCGGCGGTGCGGTCCTCGGCCAGGACGAGGATGAGGTTCTCGACGGCGGCGACGCGGGCCGACAGGAAGAGCGTGGGGTTGCCGCCCCCGCGGCGGAGCTGGAGTTCCATGGTGCGGATCTCGCGGTCGCGGCGTACGTCGCGGACCAGCTCGAGCAGCGTGGGAACCGCGATGCGGGTGCCGCGGACGAGGCCGAGGGTGCGGGCCTGCGAGGTCGACTGGAGGACCTCGTCGTGGGGACCCACGATGACGGCCGAGGAGCGCAGCACACTGATCACCTCGGAGACACCCGGCGGGATCTCGGGTTGGGGCGTGATGTCGAGCTCGGGCTGTTCGGGCGCCGGATCAGTCGCCGCCGGGGCGCGCCTGGGCCGGGCGACGAGCGCACCGAGGCACACCCCCACCACCAGGGCGAGGGCCGAGACGACGAACAGGGTCACGGATCGCATCCTAGGGGGACGTCACCAGTGGATCGGGCCGGCTGGGGGCCTGACACTGACCGCCAGCTAAGCAATTGGTAAAGTGTTCACCCCCCGTTAACCGCGCGTGGCCGGTGTGCGAGATTCGTCACCTAAGTTGGGGTCTCACGCCGCGTGGCACCCCGATCGCGGCAGCGCCACCCAAGGAGGAGAACACATGCGTGATTCCTATCGTGAGGAACTCGACTCCGTCGTCGACGACCTCGTCGAGATGTCCCAGCTCGTGGCGGTGGCGGTGGGCACGGCGACGAAGTCGCTGCTGAACGCCGACCTCCAGCTCGCGGAGCAGGTCATCACCAACGACGCGAAGATCGACAACTCCCACAACGACATCGAGGCGCGCTGCTTCTCCCTGCTCGCCCGACAGGCCCCGGTCGCCGGCGAGCTGCGTACGGTCGTCGCGGCCCTGCGCATGGTCGCCGAGATGGCCCGCATGGGCGACCTGTCGGCCCACGTCGCCAAGATCGCCCGCATGCGCTTCCCCGAGAAGGCCGTGCCGGCGGGGCTCGAGCCCAACTTCGCCCGCATGGCCGAGGTCGCCGAGCACATGGTCACCCAGGCCGGCGAGACCCTGCGTACGCGCGATGTGGCCGTGGCCAACCAGCTGTCGGTCCACGACGAGGAGATGGACGAACTGCGCCGCAGCCAGTTCCGCATCCTGCTGGGCGAGGACTGGAGCCACGGCGTCGAGGCGGCGGTGGACGTGGCGCTGCTGGGCCGCTATTACGAGCGCATCGCCGACCACGCGGTCTCGATGGGTCGCCGCGTGATCTATGTGGTCACGGGCGAGACGTCGGGCGACGCGACGTGGACGCAGGCGTGATTCTGGGCTGAAAGGCGCGTACGCGGCCCCGCTCCGGTTCGGAGCGGGGCCGCGGTGCATTGGGGGTGCTGTTGGAGAACGTTCCTGCAGTTGGCGAGTCGGAATTGCGTTGGCGAACGTTGCACCGTTCGCGAGGACAACTGACGTTCGCCAACTGCAGGAGCGTTCGCCAACGCGTACGCGGTCTCACGCCGCCCTGGCCTCCGCCCGCCAGATCGCCATCAGCCGGTCCTCCTCGTAGAGGTCGGCCCATCCCCACCGCGTGACTCCCCACCCGTCAGCGCGGAAGGCCGCCTCGCGGCGCTTCTCGGCCATGATCTCGTCGGCCGCGGACCGCCCGAAGGTGCCTTCATATTTCCCCTTCCCGTCGAACTCCCCCGTCACTCGCAGCTCGGGCCACAGGAAGTCGGGTCGACCGAGGAACACACCCGTGCGCGAGTGGAAGACCTCCACCTGGAGTTGGGGCTTCGGGATGCCGAGCCGGTGCAGCACCACCCGGCTGAACGACTCGGCCGGGCTCTCCGCCCGCCCGTCGGCGAACTCGATGGCGACCCGGAGCCTCCCGACGCCGTGGGCACCTCGAAGCATGGCGGCACGCTCCTCCAACTCCTCCCTCTGCAGACCGGTGCGCAGAGCTGCGTCGAGGACGGCGACCGACTTGTGCATGGGCAGGGTACGCCCGAGGTCGATGACCGTGCGGACCATCGTGGTGACGGTCATGCCGTTGACGTCGGTCAGGTCTTCCGCGGGAAGGGGTGCGCGCCGAAGCCGAAGGAGTCGCGTGGTCGTTCCGCCGGCCGATGTCGAGCCCTCGGACGGGCGGGTGACGGTGACCTGGGTCAGATCGGAGCGCCATACGGGGAGTTGATGAAGGACAGCCGCCGACAGGTGACTGATGGCCGCGCCCGGACCGAGCCTGGGCCAGGTCGCTGCGATCAACTCCTCGTGGCGCTGATTCGGGTCGTCGGCGAGCGGGGTCTCGGCGTACGCGCCCCGGCGAATGGGTCGCAGGACGCCTTCACGGACCAGAGCGCGGATGGATGCGGGGGTGTGCCCTTCGGCGTACAGGCTGGAGGTGGTTCGAAGCATGGATCAATCGCAGCAGATCCTGACGGCCTTTGGGGAAGTTATCCACAGGCTCGGGCGGGCGATCGCCCGTGCGTTGGAGAACGATCCTGCAGTTGGCGAGTCGAAATTGCGTTGGCGAACGTTGCAACGTTCGCGAGGACAACGAACGTTCGCCAACTGCAGGACCGCTCGCGAACTACTTCTTGCCCTGGTTCTTGACCGCCTCGATCGACGCCTTCGCCGCCTCCGGGTCGAGGTAGCGCCCGCCCTTGGTCACCGGCAACATGTCGGCGTCCAGCTCGTAGTACAGCGGGATGCCGGTCGGGATGTTCAGCCCCGCGATGTCGGCGTCGGAGATGTTGTCGAGGTGCTTGACCAGCGCGCGCAGCGAGTTGCCGTGGGCCGTCACCAGCACCGTCTTTCCGGCCTTCAGGTCAGGGACGATGTCGCTCTCCCAATAAGGCAGCATGCGGGCGACGACGTCCTTGAGACATTCGGTACGCGGGCGCGCGGCCTCGGGGATGTCGGCGTACCGCGGGTCGTTGAACTGGGAGAACTCGTCGTCGACGTCGAGCGGGGGCGGCGGGGTGTCATACGACCGGCGCCACTCCATGAACTGCTCCTCGCCGAACTCCTCCAGCGTCTGGGCCTTGTTCTTGCCCTGCAGCGCTCCGTAGTGGCGCTCGTTCAGGCGCCACGACCGCTTCACGGGGATCCAGTGGCGGTCGCAGCCGTCGAGCGCCAGATGGGCCGTGTGGATCGCGCGCCGCAGCAGCGAGGTGTGCAGCACGTCGGGGAGCAGGTCCTCCGCGGCCAGCAGTTCGGCGCCGCGCTTGGCCTCGCGTACGCCTTTTTCGTTGATGTCGACGTCCACCCAGCCGGTGAACAGGTTCTTGGCGTTCCACTCGCTCTCACCGTGGCGGAGCAGGATCAGCTTTGCGTTCTGGCTCATGCATTTCACCCTATTCCCCGGACGCGACCGGGACCGCCGGGGGGTTTGGCATGATCGCCCAATGACCACTCCCCCGCGCCCGTCCGAACGTCCCGCCGAAGATCCCGCCGATCGCCTCGCCGTCGTCACCGGCGCCAGCAGCGGCATCGGCGCCGCCACCGCCCGCGCGCTCGCCGCCGAGGGGTTCACGGTGGTGTGTGCGGCGCGGCGTTCCGACCGAGTGTCGGCGCTGGCGCAGGAGATCGGCGGGCGGGCGGTGACGTGCGACATCACCGACGACGCGTCGGTGGCGGCACTGGTGGCCGAGGTCGGCGACCGGCTCGACCTGCTGGTGAACAACGCGGGTGGGGCGGTGGGCCAGGAGCCGCTTGAGGTTGCCGACCTGGACGCGTGGGAGACCATGTTCGCGACCAACGTGTTCGGCACGGCGCGGGTCACCAAGGCGCTGCTGCCGGCGCTCATCGCGGCCGCCGGGCAGGTCGTGTTCGTGACCTCGACGGCGGCGGAGGCCGCGTACGAGGGTGGGGCCGGCTATTGCGGCGCCAAGGCGGCGGAGCGATCGATGGTCGGGGCGCTGCGGCTGGAGATCGTGGACAGGCCGGTACGCGTGGCCGAGGTCGCGCCCGGCATGGTCCACACCGAGGAGTTCTCGCTGGTGCGGTTCGCCGGTGACAAGGAGAAGGCCGACGCGGTGTACGCGGGGGTCGAGCCGCTGGTGGCCTCTGATGTGGCCGACTGCATCGCGTGGATCGCGACCAGGCCGTCGCACGTGAACATCGACCGGCTGGTGGTGCGGCCGCGGGCGCAGGCGGCGAACCACAAGGTGCACCGGAACGCTGGCTGAGCGAGGCCGCCTGCGGCCGAGTCGAAGCCAGCTTCGACTCCTTCGTCGCTCAGCCAGCGTGGTGGGGCGACGTCGCTCAGCCAGCGTGGTGGGGCGACGTCACTCAGCCAGCGTCCGAGTCGGCCTTCGCAAGGTCGTCCGGGTCGGCCAGGTGGCGGAACGAGGCGAGGTTCGCGGTCGACTCGCCGCGCGAGACGCGCCACTGCCATTCCTTCTTGATCGACGACGCGAACCCCAGCTCCAGAATGGTGTTGAACGACTCGTCGGAGGTCTCGGCCACGGCGCCGAGGATCCGGTCGATCTCCTTGCTGGTCACCGATTCCAGCGTGAGGCGGCCGATCAGGTAGATGTCGCCCATGCGGTCGGTGGCGAACGCGACGCCGTGG
This sequence comes from Mariniluteicoccus flavus, assembly GCF_054776655.1. Lineage (NCBI taxonomy): Bacteria > Bacillati > Actinomycetota > Actinomycetes > Propionibacteriales > Propionibacteriaceae > Mariniluteicoccus > Mariniluteicoccus flavus. The sequence continues at coordinate 105,926 of NZ_BAAHBN010000009.1, forward strand.
GACTTGAGGTTGCGCTCGAGCAGCCAGCGATAGACCGCGGCGTGGTTCTCGTCGGGGTTGCGGGCCACGAACGCGCGTACCTCCACCGAGTGGGCGCCCACGACCAGGGCGCAATCGGTCTGGAGCTTGCGGGTTCCGGGGAGGACGGCGGAGAACGTGCCGGGCTCGGCCTCGGACCAGTCGAGGCCGAGGTCGTCGAGGGACTCCCGGATGACGGCCCGGGCGTTCTGGGCGGCGGAGGACATGGGGCCAGCGTACGGGACGTGATCTTGCTCACCGGATTCCTCGTGCGATGCACAGAAATCCCGCGAAACCCCTAGTGGCCCCACAGATGTTCCCCTCCGACCCGCGGATCGGTCGCGAAGTCGCAGGAGTAGGGTCCAGATTGTTCAACAATCCGCTCGAAGAGGAGCCCCCATGAATGCCGCCCATCGCACCGAAGAAGATCTTCTGGGCACCCGCGAAGTCCCCACCGACGCCTACTACGGCGTCCACACCCTGCGCGCGATCGAGAACTTCACGATCTCCGACCGCACCATCAACGACGTCCCGGACTTCATCCGAGGCATGGTGCAGGTGAAGAAAGCGACGGCGCTGGCGAACGAGGAACTGGGCGCGCTCCCCACCGACATCAAGGACGCCATCGTCTGGGCGTGTGACGAGATCCTCGAACGCGGTCGCTGCATGAACCAGTTCCCCGTCGACGTGTTCCAGGGCGGAGCCGGCACCTCGGTGAACATGAACACCAACGAGGTCATCGCGAACCTCGCGCTCGAACACCTGGGCCAGCCCAAGGGCGCGTACGACGTCGTGAATCCCAACGACCACGTGAATCGCAGCCAGTCGACCAACGACGCGTACCCCTCGGGGTTCCGCGTCGGCCTGTACGCCCACCTGCAGCATCTCCTTGCAGCGATGGAAAAGCTCATCGAGGCGTTCGAGGCGAAGAGTGTGGAATTCGAGCACGTGTTGAAGATGGGGCGTACGCAGCTGCAGGACGCGGTGCCGATGACGCTGGGCCAGGAGTTCGGCGGCTGGGCGGCGACGCTGCGCGAGGAGGTCGAGAAGGTCAGTGATTTCGCGAAGCTGCTGCTCGAGGTGAACCTGGGCGCGACGGCGATCGGCACGGGGGTGAACACCCCGAAGGGGTACGCGCTGCTGTCGGTCCAGAAGCTGTCAGAGGTCACGGGCTATCCGTGCTTGCCTGCGCCGAACCTGATCGAGGCGACGAGCGACTGCGGCGCGTACGTCATGGTGCACGCGGCCCTCAAGCGCTTCGCCATGAAGCTGTCGAAGATCTGCAACGACCTGCGGCTGCTCTCGTCGGGACCGCGCGCGGGGCTGAAGGAGATCAACCTGCCGGAGCTGCAGGCGGGCTCGTCGATCATGCCGGCGAAGGTGAACCCGGTGATCCCGGAGGTCGTGAACCAGGTGTGCTTCAAGGTGTTCGGCAACGACGTGACGGTGACGTACGCGGCGGAGGCCGGCCAGCTGCAGCTCAACGTGATGGAGCCCGTGATCGGGCAGTCGATGTTCGAGTCGGTGTCGCTGTTGACCAACGCCTGCGACAACCTGCGCGAGCGCTGCATCGTCGGCATCACGGCGAACGAGGAGCGCTGCCGCGACTATGTCCTGAACTCGATCGGCATCGTGACCTATCTCAACGACATCATCGGCCACCACAACGGTGACCTGATCGGCAAGGAGTGCGCGGCGACCGGCAAGTCCGTACGCGAGGTCGTGCTCGAGCGCGGACTGATGTCGGCGGAGCACCTCGACGAGATCTTCTCGGTCGAGAACCTCATGCACCCGAAGGATGTCACCGCGACCACGCAGCAGCTCGATCCCCAGGCTGCGAGGTAATCGTCATGATGATCTGGATCCACCTGCTGGTCGTGCTCGCCGCGATCTTCCTGGGGGCAAGGATCGGCGGCATCGGCATCGGGTACGCCGGCGGCCTCGGCGTGCTCGGGTTGGCGCTGCTGGGCGTGAAGGTGAAGACCGCCGACATGCCGATGGACGTCGTCGTGATCATCATGTCGGTGATCGCCGCGATCGCCGCGATGCAGGTCGCGGGTGGCATGGACTATCTGGTTCACCTTGCAGACAAGGTGTTGCGGAAGAACCCGAAGGGGTTGATGTTCCTGGCGCCGGCGATCACGTATTTCATGACGTGGATGGCCGGCACCGGCCACACGGCATTCTCGACGATGCCCGTGATCACGGAAGTCGCCAAGGAGAACAACATCCGGCCGTCGCGGCCGCTGTCGATCGCGGTGGTGTCGAGCCAGATCGCGATCACGTCGTCGCCGATCTCGGCCGCGGTGGTGTTCTTGTCGCAGGCGCTCGCGAAGCCGCACGGCGGCCAGCCCGCGGTTGACTATCTCGAGATCCTCGCGATCACCTTCCTGGCCACGTTTCCCGCGTGCATGATCGTCGCCGGCCTGATGTTGCTGTGGGAGAAGGTCGACAAGAAGTCGGCGCTCGAGCACGACCCGGTCTATCAGGACCGCCTGGCGAAGGGGCTCGTCAGCCACCGCGACACCTCGAGCTATGTGCCGACGCGATCGGCGAAGCTGTCGGTGGCGATCTTCCTGGCGGGCATCGTCGCGGTCATGGCGTACGCGACTGCGATCAGCGACAAGTTCAAGTGGATCAAGAATCCGCCGATGCCGCGCGACGCCGCCATCATCGCGTTCATGTTGACGATCGCGACGTTGATCGTGCTGCTGTGCAAGGTGGTTCCGGGCGAGATCCTGTCGGCGCCGACGTTCAAGTCCGGCATGTCGGCGTCGGTCTGCGTACTGGGTGTGGCCTGGCTGGGCACGACGTTCGTCAACGCCCACATCGACACCATCAAGCGCGTGTCGGGCAACCTGCTGCAGGACCACTCGTGGCTGCTGGCCGTGGTGTTGTTCTTCGCGGCCTCGCTGCTGTATTCGCAGGCGGCGACGGCCAAGGCGCTGATGCCGGCGGCGATCGCGCTGGGCGTGGGCAACGTCGGCATCGTGGCGGCGTTCGCGGCCGTGTCGGCACTGTTCGTGCTGCCGACCTATCCGACGCTGCTCGCGGCGGTGGAGATGGACGACACGGGGTCGACGCGGATCGGCAAGGCAGTGTTCAACCACCCGTTCCTGGTGCCAGGGGTGCTGACGATCGCGATCGCCGTGGCGCTGGGCTATGTGTTCGGGGCGATGATCCTGTGAGGGTTGTCCGGTCGGCGTGAATCAGGCCTGATCGGGGCTGGACCGGGACGGTCATGGGGCGGGACTCGATGCGAGTCCCGCCCCGTTCTCGTTTGGTGGGGGTGTGAAATGCGCACGAGTGTGCGCAACACGCCGATGGGACCGGCCCCCGAGATGTGGGATGCGCACGGGTGTGCGCAAAACGCCGAGGGCCGGGCCCCCGAGAGGTGCGAAGGGCACAAGTGTGCGCAAAACGCCGACGGAACGGGCCCCAGGATGTGAAAAGCGCACACCTGCGCGCATTTCACACTCCCGCAGGCGACTACGCCTCGTCGGACGCGTCCTCCTCCGCGTCCCGACGCTCACCCCGGCGCTTGATCAGCCCCATGCCGGGCAGGCCCTGCATCGCGTGGCTCAGGTCCTGCACCGCGTCCAGGATGTTGTGGACGTCAGGGCCCACGGCATCGAGTTGGGTGACGAGGGCAGGCAGGCGGTCCATCAGGTCCTTCATCGCGCGGACCTCGGCGGGCGAGATGTCGGACAAGATCTCGTCGATGATCGGGAGCGCTTTGGGAGCCAGCGACTCGAGTGGCGCAACCATGCCTTCGCTGCGTCCCAGCAGGGCCTCCGCGCGGGCCACGACCTCGTCGGTGCGCGCCCGCGTGCGATCGGCGGCCTCGGCGACCTCCTCGGCCCGGGTCGCGGCGTTCTCCGCCCGGTCGAGGAGTGCTTCGGTGCGCGACAGCAACGCCTCCCCGCGGTCGACCATGGCGATCAGTCGCGGCACGAGGTCGACGAGTTCGCGCACCCGCTCGTTGCCGTCGCTCACACCCCGCAGCACGGAGTCGGCGGCGGCGAGCAGGTCGGTGGGTCCCAGGATGCGCATGGGGACATCCTGCCGCGTCCGCCAAAGGTGCGGATCACCGGTCGACTACACCCAACGATCCTCATGCGTGGAACGCCCCGGCCGAACACGCATGCGGATCACTGGGCATACTCACCCGACGATCCTCACCGATGACTTCCCCTGACCCCGGCTCAGGAGCAGAATCACCCGGAACGGAAGGAGCCCCCATGTCGACCGCCACCCCCGCAGCCGATTCGCCAGCCCCGAAAACCCCCGACGCCCCCACCGGGAACATCCCCGGGCCCGAGGGAGAGACGCAACTCAAGCGGGCCATCGGTCCCGGCCTGTTGCTGCTGTTCATCATCGGCGACATCCTCGGCACCGGGGTCTATGCGCTGACCGGCAAGGTCGCGAAGGAGGTCGGCGGCGCCGTGTGGCTGCCGTTCCTGTGCGCCTTCCTCGTCGCGCTCCTGACGGCGTGCTCCTATCTCGAGCTCGTGACGAAATATCCGAAGGCCGGCGGCGCCGCCGTCTATGCCCACAAGGCGTTCGGAGTCCACTTCGTCACGTTCCTCATGGCGTTCGCCGTCATGTGCTCCGGCCTCACGTCAGCCTCCAGCGCCGCGCTGTCCTTCGCCAGCAACATGTCCAAGGCGCTCGGGCTCGACCTGAAGACAGGCTCGCTCGGGCTTCTGCTGCTGGGGTTGGGATTCATGACGCTGATCGCCCTGATCAACCTGCGCGGCATCAGCGAATCGGTGAAGGTGAACGTCATCCTCACCCTCGTCGAGCTCAGCGGCCTGCTGATCATCATCACCATCGGCGTGGTCGCGATCGGCCAGGGCAAGGGCAACCTCGCGGCCGCCGGCGACCTCACCGTCAAGGAGGGATCGAACCCGTTCTTCGCCGTCTCGGCCGCCACCGCCCTCGCGTTCTTCGCCCTCGTGGGGTTCGAGGACTCCGTCAACATGGCCGAGGAGACCAAGGACCCCGTGAAGATCTTTCCCAAGATCATGCTGATCGGCCTGACCGTGACCGGCGTGATCTATGTGCTGGTGGGCATCGCGTCGGTCGCCCTGGTCCCGCCGACCAAGCTCGGCGAGGGGAACACGCCCCTGCTCAAGGTCGTCGAGGCCGGCGCTCCCTGGTTCCCCGTCGCGATCTTCGCGGTCATCACGATGTTCGCGGTCGCCAACTCGGCGCTGATCAACATGCTCATGGCGTCCCGTCTCCTCTATGGCCTCGCCCACGAGCGCGTGCTCCCACCGCCGCTCGGCAAGGTGCTGAAGAACCGGCGTACGCCGTGGGTCGCCATCCTGTTCACGACCGCGCTCGCGTTCGGGCTGGTGGCGTTCGTGAACCTCGAGGCGCTGGGCGGGACGACTTCGCTGCTGTTGCTGGCGGTGTTCACGGTCTGCAACATCGCTGTGTTGGTGTTGCGCCGCGACAAGGTCGAGCACAAGCACTTCAAGGCCCCGACGATCGTGCCCGTGCTGGGCGCGATCCTGTGCGCGTTCCTCGCGAGCCCGCTGTCGAAGCGGGCGGTGAACGACTACAAGGTGGCGGGGATCCTCCTGCTGATCGGCATCGGCCTGTGGGCGCTGCACGCGGTGGTCAGCCGAGCGTTGAAGTCGTCGAACGCCCCAGAGGACATCGACGAGCTCAGCGGCCACCCGAAGGACCTGAACCGGCAGAGGCAGAGCCGGCCGTACACGTGACTTCGACTCGGCCCGGGCGGCCTCGCTCAGTCAGCGTGGTGGGGGGCCGCGGGCGGCCTCGCTCAGTCAGCGTGGTGGGGGGCCGCGGGCGGCCTCGCTCGGTCAGCGTGGTGGGGGGCCGCGGGCGGCCTCGCTCGGTCAGCGTGGTGGGGGGCCGCGGGGCCTGCGTACGCATCCCGTCGTCCCGTGTGCGCAAGTTGGGTGTCCACCCCGGCGTGTCGACGCAACTCGTGCAGCGGTGTGCACGAGTTGCGTAAGAGGGGGGCCTCAGCTCAGCGCCGACTTCTTCTTCCACTCGTCCCAGCTGATGTCCCACTCGCTCCAGCCGTTGCCGAACTCGAGCGTGCGGTCCGAACCCGTGAACACCACGGGGTCGCCGATCTGCGAGGTGGAATAGAGCGCATACATCTGCTCCTCCGACATGCCGACGCAGCCGTGGGAGGCGTTGACCTTGCCGAACTTGCCCTCGTTCCACGGGGCGGAGTGGATGAACTCGCCCGAACCCGTGACGCGCAGCGCGTACGCGACCTTGACCGAATAGCCCTCCGACGAGTCGCGGGAGATGCCGGTCGTCTCCGACTCCATCTTGATGTTCTCGGCCTTCTCCATGACGACCTTGGTGCCGGAGCGGGTGACGAACCCCTCCTTGCCGGCCGACATCGGATAGGTCTTCGGCGACTGGTTCTCGACCTCCCAGGAGATCGTGTGGTTGGCGATGTCGACCTTGCCGACCTGCTTGCGGCCGATCTTGAGCTTGAGGGTGCGGCTCTCCTGGCCATACAGGCCGTTGCCGGCGTTGACCCCGTTGAGGTTGGCGTCGAGGTTCACCTCGGTTCCCGGCTGCCAATAGTCCTTGGGGCGCCAGTGGACCGTCTTGTCGTCCATCCAGCCCCACGAACCCTCCTGGGCGGGGACCGACGTGACGTGCATGTTGCGCTCGAACTCGGCCTTGTTCGCCACGGGGTGGTCGAACTGGATCACCACGGGCTGGGCCACGCCGAACGGGCCGCCCTGCACCGGCGTCAGCGTCGGGAACACCTCGCTCGACCGCGCCACGGCCGCCGTCGTGAACTGGACCTTCTCGGTCTTCCGGGCGCCACCCTCGCCCGAGCCCGTCGCCGTCACCGTGTACGTCGCCGACGGGTCCAACCGCGTACGCGCCACCCAGGCGCCCTTGTCGTTGACCGCACCGTCGATCTTCGGGACCGTGCTCTTGCCGGACGCCGTCGAGCTGACCGTGACGGACTCGACCTTGCCGGACGTCGGCGTGACGGTGATCTGGGTGTCGACGGGCACACCCCTGGCGCCGTTGGCGACGTTCACGGCCAGGCCGAAGGGCCCGGCGGCGGAGGGGGACGCCGAGGGGGCAGCGCTCGTGGCCACGGCCGTCGGCGTCGCCGACGCGGGCGAGGACGGCGTCGCGGCTCCGGCGTCCGGCGCGGCAGATCCGGCTGCGGACGGCGCGCCGCCACCGCAGCCGCTCACCAGCAGCAGTCCCGATACGGCCAACGCCGACCAACGCTTCGACACCCGAGTCTCCCCCATTGCGCATATCCCCCAGTCAGTTCGGTCATCCAAGGGTGCCACGCCGGAGTGGATTTCCCCGATTCGTCCGGCGTCACGATTGGGTCGCGATCGGTTCGTCGCCCCCGCTACCCTCCCCTCATGGAGCCCCTCCGCATCGGCGAGGTCGCCCGCCGCAGCGGCCTCACCGTCCGCACCCTGCGCCACTGGGACGAACTCGGCCTCCTCACCCCCTCGGCCCGCACCTGGGGCGACCACCGCCTCTACGACGCCGCCGACCTCGACCGCCTCCTCGCGATCGTCCACCTGCGTTCGCTCGGCCTGTCGCTGACCGACATCAGGCAGGCCCTCGACGACCCAGAGTTCGACGCCGAGGCCGCGCTGGCCGACCAGATCACGGCCGTACGCAGCCGCCTCGACCACGAGCGTCGCCTCCTGGAGCGGCTCGAACAGCTGCGTGACCCCGCCCGGCGCGGCTGGTCCGACGTGCTCGACGCCGTCGCGCTGACGACCGCGCTGGAGGACCCGCACGCCCACGTCCGCGTGCGGGCCGCCCTCGACGCGCCCGATTCCGTCGGCGTCGACGTGCTGCTCGACCGGGTCGTGGGCGACCCCGACCAGGCGGTCCGCGAGACCCTCACCTGGGCGCTGGCGCGGCAGGACGCCGATGTCGTCGACGCGGTGCTCGCGCGCCTCGATAACGCCGACCCCGGCGTACGGCTCCAGTTGGCGCATGTCCTCAGCAAGCTCCATGACGTACGCGCGGTCCCGCCGCTGGTCGCGTTGCTGCGCGACCCGGACGCCGAGGTCGTGACCAAGGCCGCGTTCGCCCTCGGCCGGCTGGGCGACGAGCGCGCGATCGATCGGCTCGCCGCGCTGCTCGGTCAGGGGGACGCAGGCCAGCGCGACACGGTGGCGTCGGCCCTGGGCGGGTTCGGGGAGGCCGCGGTCGGGCCGGTCGCGCGGGCGCTGGGCAGCGCGGCCGCGCGTACGCGGGAGCACGCCGCGGAGACGTTGGGCCTGGCCGGCTCGGACGCGGCGATCGGGGCCTTGACGGCCGCATTGGGTGACGACGATGCGGAGGTCAGGCTCGCCGCGGTGATGGCGCTCGGGGAACTGCCGGGCGCGGGGGCGGTGGTCGCGGCCGCGCGCCGGTCGGAGGACCCCCGTGTACGCGGGGTCGCGGCGCGGCTCGCCCGCTGAGCCAACAGAGGTCTGCACGGTGCCGTGAGTACGCGGCACCGTGCAGACATATCCCACTCAGCCCACCCGTTCGACCCCCAGCAGGCTGACGCGGCGCGTCGCCAGGAGGTCGCCGACGACGAAGCCGGGGTCGGCGACGCACGCCTGGGCGGTCAGCACGTGGTCGGCCAGGAATCCCGCGACCGCTCCCGCGCTCAGTCGCTCGACCACCGCCTCGGGCCGCCCCGACGTCCGTGCATCGGCCTCGGCCCGCGCCGCGACCCCGCCGAGCACGTCGCCCGGCACGTCCTGCGGCTCGATCCAGCGCGGCGCGCGGAACGCGACCTGCTGGGCCACCTGGTGGGCGACCTCGTCGCCGAGGGCCTCCTCGGTGGCATAGCCGATCAACGCCGCGGCGACGGGTACGCCGGCCTCGACCGTGGTCGCGCTCGCCACCCGCCCCGGCACGCGGACGACCCGGACGAGCTCCACCGGGGCTCCGGTCGTCGCCGCCAGGTCGGCGAGGACGTCGGCGACGGGGCGCCCATTGATGTCGGTCGCCAGCACGGCCTCGCGGTCCGCCCCGGCTGCCGCCAGTTCGGCCAGGTCGTCGGCGAGGCGGGCCAGCGTACGCGTGCCCGCGACCACCGCCGATCCGCACCGCAGCTCGACGGCCGCGTTGCCGGAGACGGCCACGCGTACGGCCGTCTCGCCGGCCCCGACCGCCTTGTGCAGCAGGGAATCCCGAGCCGCAGCCAGGTCTCCCCCGGCCTCGGTCAGCGCCTGCCGGCATCGCGCGAGCCCGGCGTCGGTCTGGCTGCGCAACCAGCGCAGCTGTGCCGTTTCCGTGAGGTCAGTTGGCGCCGGGGCGACCTCGGCGACCCGCCGCTCCCGCAGGCGCCGGGCCAGCGCCGCCACCGCCCGGTCGTCGCTCGCGGACGCGTCGGCGAGCGCGCGCTCGACCAGCGGCCCGCGCAGGTTCTCCAGTGCGGCCACGGCCTCGAACCGCACGTCGGCGTCGGCGTCGGACACGAGGTCGATGAGGTCCAGCGCGGCCGGCTGGGCGAGCGCCCCGAGGTGGGTCGCGACGCGCACCGCGGCCAGGCGTACGCCGGGGTCGGCCGACCGCAGCGCCTCCGCCGTCGGGGCGACGGCGGCGGAGCCGAAGCCGGCGAGGGCGGAGGTGAGTACGGAGCGCTGCTCCGTCGTGCCGCGGCCCAGCTGGGCGGCGAGGGCGGGGACGACCGACGGGTCGCCCGACTGGCCGGCCGCCCACCAGGCGCGGGCAGCGACGGCGTCGACGGGATCGGCGACCAGCGGGCGCAGGCGGGGGCCGTCCTCGGGGCGGGCAAGCTTGCTGAGCACGTGGGTGGCCTGCAGTCGGGCCAGCCAGCGGTCGCTGGTGAGGGCGTCCTCGAGGGCGGGAAGGGCGGCGTCGACCACCCGCAGCACCGCCCAGCTCAGCGACTCGCGGACCGAGAACTCGGGCTCGGTGCCGAGCCGCTCGACCAGCGCCTGCGCGGCGCGGGGGTCGCGGAGGGTGCCGAGTTCGACGGCGGCCTCGATACGGAGGTCGTGGTCGGGATCGGACAGGGCGTCGATGAGGCGGTCGAGTCGGTCGTAGGTCATGGGGACGACCGTAGAACCTCACGCGGGGTGAGGTTCAAGTGCGCCGCTGGGTGAGCGAGGAAGGGTCGAAGCCACGCCGCCCCACGCTGGCTGAGCGACGAAGGAGTGAACGCTGGCTGAGCGACGAAGGAGTCGAAGCCACCCACCCCACGCTGGCTGAGCGACGAAGGAGTCGAAGCCACCACGCCCCACGCTGGCTGAGCGACGAAGGAGTGAACGCTGGCTGAGCGACGAAGGAGTCGAAGCCACCCCGCCCCACGCTGGCTGAGCGACGAAGGAGTCGAAGCCACCCCGCCCCCACGCTCTCCGAGCGAGGCCGCCCGCGGCCGAGACGAGGAGCTCGTCTCGGCGTCACTCGCCCACCCGCCTGGCCCACGCCACGTCGATGTCCGACCGCCGCCACCGGGCTCGCAACTCCGCCCGGTCACCGTGGACGAGGTCCGCGAGATCGATGACCAGTCTGCTCGCGATGCTTGGGAAGGCGGTGGCGCCGACGTCCCAGGGGGCAACCTCGACGTAGGCCGCGCGCAGGCACGCCTGTGGTGAGATGAACTCCCTGACCCGGGGGCGATCACCGCGCGGATCCCGGCCGCTCAACCCGCGGGCAAGCATGAGGGCGTCGGCCTCCAACTGGTGCACGGCAACGAGGAACCAGCGTTCAACATCGGTGGGAGATCGGCGCTCGAGGAGCACGGCGGCCCGCACCACCAGTGCCGCCACACGGTCCACGCTCGCTTGCATGACAGAGGTTTCATCCATGCCGTCACCATGTCCACGCAGGGCGATAACGGTGCAGGGGTGCGCAGATCTGTGGACACCTTCATCACGGTACGCGCGTCTGTGGACAACTCATCCTGCGACCGGGACGTTGACGCGAGACCTTGTTGGATTTCCGAATTCTCTAACAGGCGCCCACCCGAGCGGTCAGTGTGGACGAATCACGACGATCGGCTCCGAACACGCCCATAACTGGGTGGAGACGGCGATCCTGGTGATTTGTCCTGTTTTCAGCTCGGATCGGCGGCAGGGCGCGTTGGCGAGGGGGCTGCTCCTCGTCTCGGAGAACGTAAGAGGCCGCTCCTCGCTCAGCCCACGCTGGCTGAGCGACGAAGGAGTCGAAGCCACTCCTCGTCTCGGCCGCAGACGGCCTCGCTCGGAGAACGTGAAGGTTCGCTCCTCGTCTCGGCCGCAGACGGCCTCGCTCGGAGAACGTAAAGCGGCAACCAACGCTGGCTGAGCGACGAAGGAGTCGAAGCCGCTGACCCCTATTCCGCCAGCTCGATCAGCGCCTGTCCGCCCTGCACCGCGTCGCCCGCCGCAACGTGGACCGCCGACACCGTGCCCGCCTTGGGCGCGGTGATCTCGGTCTCCATCTTCATGGCCTCCAGCACCACCAACACTTGGCCCGCTTCGATCGTCGCGCCCTCCTCCACGAGGATCCGCGCGACCGATCCCGCCAGCGGCGCCACGACCGCGTTCGCCGTCGCCGCCGGCACCGACGCCGACGTCGGCGCGGTCGGCGTCGAGTGGCCGCCGAAGCCGCCCAGCACGATCGACCCCAGGCCCGGCTTGGCCTCTTCCTCGACCTCGACGTCGACGGAGTACGCCGTGCCGTTCACAGTCACTTTCAGCTTCATGATGTCTCCTGGATCAACGCGAGTGCGGGACAGTACGGCTCTGGACGGCGCTGCGGCCCTGCTGGGCCCACGCCCCGGTCCGGCGGAAGTGGACGGCCTTCACCCTGGCGCGGTTGCCGAGGTACGCAGACACCGCCGCCGAGATCGCCATGACGACCTCTTCGGGAATCTCCGCGTCCGACCGCGCCTTGATCTCGGCCAGCTCCGACTCGACGGACTCGAGCCGCGCCGACAGCTGCTTGACGAGCTCGAGCAGCTCGTCCGGCGACGAAGTCGATGACGTCATGCCGGCCCCAGCCCGTGCTTCTTCGTCGGCCGCGTCTCGCGCTTCGCCGACAGGATCTCCAGCGCCATCGCGACCTCGCGCCGCGTGTCGGCCGGGTCGATGATGTCGTCGACCAGCCCGCGCGACGCCGCCATGAACGGCGTGGAGAACGTTTCACGATAGAGATCCACGAGTTCGGCCCGCTTGGCGTCCTTGTCGTCGGCCGCCTCGATCTCGCGCTTGAACACGATGTTGGCCGCCCCGTCGGCACCCATCACCGCGATCTCCGCCGTCGGCCACGCGAACACGCGGTCGGCGCCAAGGTCCTTCGAGCACATCGCCAGATAGGCGCCACCGTAGGACTTCCGGAGCACCACGGTGATCTTCGGCACCGTCGCGGCGGAGTACGCGTACAGCAGTTTCGCGCCGTGTCGGATGATGCCGCCGTGCTCCTGGGCCACGCCGGGAAGGAATCCCGGCACGTCGACGAGCGTCAGCAGCGGGATGTTGAACGCGTTGCAGAACCGCACGAACGTCGATCCCTTGTCCGACGAGTTGATGTCCAGCACACCCGACATCACCTGCGGCTGGTTCGCGACGACGCCGACCGTGCGGCCCGTGATGCGCGCGAAGCCCACCACGATGTTCTGCGCATAGCCTGCCTGCACCTCGAGGAAGTCGCCGTGGTCGACGATGTTGCCGATCACCTCGCGGACGTCATAGCCCTTCTTGCCGTCGGCCGGGACGATGTCCCGGAGAGCCTCATTCGGCTCCACCACATCGTCCGGCTCGACGATGGGCGGGTCCTCGGTGTTGTTCTGGGGCAGGAAACTCAGCAGCTTCTTCGCGATCAGCGCGGCCTGCTCGTCGTCGTCGGCGACGAAGTGGACGACGCCGGAGCGCGTCATGTGGGCGTCGGCGCCGCCGAGGTCGTCGGCGGTCACCTGCTCGCCCGTCACCGACTTGATGACGTTCGGCCCGGTGATGAACATCTGGGCCTTGCGCGTCTGGATGATGAAGTCGGTCAGCGCAGGGCTGTACGCGGCCCCGCCCGCGCACGGGCCCGCGATGATCGACACCTGTGGCACGACGCCGGACAGCAGCACGTTGTTGAAGAACACGCGCCCATAGCCCGACAGCGAGTCGATGCCTTCCTGCACGCGGGCGCCGCCCGAGTCGTTGATGAACACGAACGGCGTGCCGGTCGTGAGCGAGGCCTTCATCATCGCAACGACCTTGTTCGACTGGGTTTCGCCGGCCGAGCCGCCCATCACGGTGAAGTCCTGCGACGCCACGTGGACCGGGCGGCCGAGCACCGCGCCGGAGCCGGTGACGACGCCGTCGGCGGGGGCGACGGCCTTGTCCATGCCGAAGAATGTCGTGCGGTGCTTGGAGAACATGCCCGTCTCCTGGAACGTGCCTTCGTCCAGGAGGTCGGAGATGCGCTCGCGCGCGGTCCGCTTTCCGTTCTCGTGTTGCTTTTCGAGGCGCTTCTCGCCGCCGCCGAGCTCGACCTCGCGCTTCGCGGCGGCCAGCTGCTCGAGGCGCTGCTTCATGGAGGGCTGGGTGGTTTCAGTCATGGGGTGACTCCTCAGGCCGGTTCGACCGACACGGTGGATGTGCGGTCACCGACGGTGACCTTGTAGGTGATGGGCTCGCGTACGGCCTTGTCCTCCCCAGCCGCGCGCGCCCGGTCGGCCTCGACCTGTTCCGGGGTCCTGCCGACGTTCTTGGGGCCCTCGGCCCTTGTGGCGAAGAACTTCGGGGCGACGCCGGGGAACATCGCGTTGGTCAGCACGTCCTCGGCCGACCCGTTGTAGCCCTCGAGCTTCTGGGCGTCCGACACCAGCGTGTCCCACTCCGGCTCGAGCAGGTCGGCCGGGCGGTCGGTGATGGGCTCCTTCTTCGTCTGCTCCTGGGCCTTCGCGACGACCTCGGCGTTGCGTACGCCGGGGCACGTCCCGTAGTAGCCCAGCATCAGGTCGGCGAACTCGCCGGTCAGCACCTTGTAGCGCCCCATCAGCACGTTGAACACCGCCTGGGTGCCGACGATCTGCGACGACGGGGTCACCAGCGGCGGGAAGCCGGCGTCCTCGCGTACGCGGGGCACCTCCTCCATGACCTCGCGGATGCGGTCGCCCGCGCCCTGGGCCTTGAGCTGGGACTCCATGTTGGTGATCATGCCGCCGGGGATCTGTGACTTGAAGATGTCGGTGTCGACGCCGGTGATGGCCGACTCGAATCCCTTGTAGCGCGGGCGGATCTCGGCGAAGTGGTCGCGGATCTTCTCGAGTCGGTGCATGTCGAGGTCGGTCGTGTAGGGCGTGCCCTCGAGCATCTCGACGAGCGACTCGGTCGGGTTGTGGCCCGGGCCGAGCGACATCGACGAGATGGCGGTGTCGACGACGTCGGCGCCGGCCTCGATGGCCTTCATCAGCGACACGAGCGTCACGCCGGTGGTGGCGTGGCAGTGCACGTTGATCTGGACGTCGCCGTAGGTGTCCTTGATCGCCTTGACGATGTCGTACGCCGGCTGGGGCTTCAGCAGCGCGGCCATGTCCTTGAGCGCGAGCGACTCCGCACCCATGTCGAGGAGCTGGCCGGCGAGCTTCACGTAGCCCTCGGTGGTGTGCAGCGGCGAAACGGTGTAGCAGATGGTGCCCTGCGCATGCTTGCCCGTCTTCTTGACCGCCTGCATGGCCTGGGCCATGTTGCGCGGGTCGTTGAGGGCGTCGAACACGCGGAAGACGTCCATGCCGTTCTCGGCGGACTTCTCGACGAAGCGCTCGACGACGCCGTCTTCGTAGTGACGGTAGCCGAGCAGGTTCTGGCCGCGCAGCAGCATCTGCAGGCGGCTGTTCGGCAGCAGCTCACGGAACGTCCGCAGGCGCTCCCACGGGTCCTCGTTCAGGAAGCGGATGCACGCGTCGAACGTCGCTCCGCCCCAGCACTCGACACTCCAATATCCGGCCTGGTCGATCTCTTCACAGATGCCGACCATGTCCTCCATCGCCATGCGGGTGGCCATGAGGGACTGGTGGGCGTCGCGCAAGGCGACCTCGGTGACACCAATCTTGCGTGGGCTCATGGGTCTATCCAAGCAAAGGGGCGCAGCGGTCACGCGAGGCCCCCACCCCCTATGTCTGACCAATTGGTCTGGGCGTAGGCTCTCGTCGGACCACAGCACCCGTGC
Source organism: Mariniluteicoccus flavus (assembly GCF_054776655.1). Classification (NCBI taxonomy): domain Bacteria; kingdom Bacillati; phylum Actinomycetota; class Actinomycetes; order Propionibacteriales; family Propionibacteriaceae; genus Mariniluteicoccus; species Mariniluteicoccus flavus. The sequence goes on from NZ_BAAHBN010000009.1 coordinate 121,106, forward strand.
CGCCCCGGCGAGCCCCGGGGGTCACTCAGCCGCCGAGGTGGAGGCGTACGAACTCGTCATAGGGCACGGGCCGACCGATGCCGTACCCCTGACCGAAGTCGACGCCGAGGTCACGGACGACCTCCAGCGCGGCGCGGTCGACGATGTGCTCGGCCAAGGTCGTCTTGTCGAGTTCGCGCGCGACGCCGACCAACGAACGCACGATGGCGCGGTCGGCGGGCGAGCTGACGATGTCTGTGATGAATTGGCCGTCGATCTTGATGTGGGAGAACGGGAGCTGTTTGAGGTAGTAGAAGGACGCGGCGCCCGACCCGAAGTCGTCCAGGGCGATGTCGACGCCCCGGCGCAGCAGGCACGTGGCCAGGGCGCGCGCCTGGTCCATGTCGGCGACGACCATGGTCTCGGTGAGCTCGAGGACGAACTGGCCGGGGGCCGGGGGGCGCGCGTCGAGGAGGTCGGACAGGAGCGACTCGAAGTCCGGGCTGCTGACCGACGGCCCGGAGACGTTGGCGGCGAGGACGAAGCCGGGCGACAGGGCGACGAGCTGCTCGAGCAGGCGCAGCGCCTCGGCCATGACCCAGGCGTCGACTCGGGGGGCGAGCCCCGCCCTTTCGGCGAGCGGCATGAAGGTGTTGGGCAGCAGGAGCTCATCCCCCTCGCGCATGCGGACGACGGCCTCGGCGCCGCGGATGACCTCGGTGTCGAGGGTGAGCACGGGCTGGAGGTGGAGCTCGAACCGTCCGTTGTCGAGGGCGTCCTCCAGGCGGCGCTGCATGGTGAGGCGCTGCCCCATGCGTGGCCTGGACCCGCAGGTCGGGTCGTGCAGCGCGAAGCGGTTCCGGCCGCTCTCCTTGGCGTCGTACATCAGCATGTCGGCGAGCACCAGCGGGTCCGTGCCGTCCCTGCGCGCGCCGGCCAGGGTCACCGCGCCGACGCTGGCGGTGACGCGGCGCTGCTCGGCGCCCAGGCGCGACGTGGTCTCGCGTACGCGCGCGACGAGCCCGGCGGCCGCCTCGGCCGCCCCCGCCGAACCCGTGTCGGGCACCAGCACGGCGAACTCGTCACCACCGAGCCGGGCGATGAGGTCGTCGGGGCCGGCGGCCGTGCGGAGCCCGCGCGCGATCGCGACCAAGAGCTGGTCGCCGGTCAGGTGGCCGTGGGAGTCGTTGACGTCCTTGAAGTTGTCGAGGTCGACGAGCAGGAGGGCCGAGTCCTCCCCATCCTCCTCCAGCCGCTGCGTCCGCGCGGCGACGGCCTCGTCGAAACCCTCGCGGTTGAGCAGGCCCGTGAGCGGGTCGTGGACGACGCGCGCGGCGAGGATGCGGCTGCGGGCCATCGCGGTCGAGACAACCAGGATGAGGATGCAGCTGACGACGACGAACAGCTGGACCGACGTCGCCATGATGAGCCCGGAACCAGTGGCGCCGAAGGGTCCGGCGCCGAAGGTCTGGACCAGTGCGACGATGAGCGCCGCGGTCGCCGTCGCGTGCAGCGTCGCCAGCCACGGCGGGGCGCTGATGCCGCTGTAGAACAGGGGCAGCAGCAGGGCCAGCACCAGCGGCAGCTCCATGCCGGCGGCGAAGATGCCGCCGGCGAGGACCAGGGTGAAGCCGGCCACGATCATGACACGGTTCCAGCGGACCGGACGGTCCCTCTCGTCGCCGGTCACCCAGACCAGCCCGGTTCCGGTGATGGCGAGGATGCTGGCGAAGTTGCGGAAGAGCTGGCCGATGGCGGTGTCCCAGTGGAAGGGCTGGCCGTTGGCGACGACGGCGAGGGTGGCGCCGACGGACCCCACCGAGACGACGGCGAACACCACGAGGACGAAGCGGTACGCGTCCCGGGGCGTACGCAGCTCCATGGGTGGGGGCAGTGCCTCCCCACGGTGGGGGCGGTGGCGCAGCAGGTCGAGGCCGATGCGTACGCCGATCGCCATCATCTGGTTGGTGACCACGATCAAGGCGTTGCCCAGCAGCGTGAACCCGTCCAGGGCGAACACCGGGACGAGGACGACAGCGATGGCCACGGCGACGAACGCCAGCTCGCGGCGGCTGCGTGCGATGACGGCCCACAGCGTGACCACACCGCTGGCGGGCCAGAACATCGCCATACCAGGGTCGGAGTCGGCGAACAGCAGGCGCCTCAGGACCGCCGCCACCACGAGCGCGGGCAGGAACACCAACGCACGCCGGATCGCACCGCTCTGGGACGTCTGGTGGGTGCGCACTGTTTGATGATAGAGCGGCGTCCGGGGGCACGCGGGGCTTCGCCCACTTGCCCTCAGGAGAGCTCCGCGTCCCTGGCCTCGTCCCCGTGGGGCGCGGCCGGGACGTCGGGATAGATGCTCCGGTTGCGCGCGCGCTGGCGGTGGGGGCGGAACCACTCGAGCGGGCGGATCACCGGGAGCGTCTTCACCGTCGCCAAGGTCACGTACATGACGGTGTTCATCAGCACGAAGGCGGCGAGGACCGCGTACCAGCGCGACTCGAGCACCGACTCGGGCAGCAAGATGCCGAGGATGGTCATGCGAGCTCCTTGTTGTTGACGACCTGGCCGGTGGCGCTGACGTGGGTCCACTCGGCCTGCTTGGACCGCAGGATGTCAAGGACCCCCTTGAGGAACACGACGTTGAGGAAGGTGGCGTCGACAAGCTCGGGCAGCACCAGGGCCGCGAGCACCTTGCCGGCGAACGAGCCACGGCGGACAGTGACGACGCGCTCGAGGGCGAACAGCAGGCCCACGCCGACCCAGAACGGGAACCACACCCACTGGTTCAGGGCGAGGACGAGGATCGCCATCAGGAAGAAGTAGGAGAACAGCGCGACCGAGCCATAGCCGAGGGCGAGCTGCTGGAACCAGTAGCGCGTGGTCTGGGGCGTGACGCCGTACGCCCCGAGGTTCTCCAGCGCACCGCGCTGCCAGCGCAGGCGCTGCTTCCACAACGCGCCCAAGGTGGTCATGACCTCGGTCTCGACCCTGCACTCCGGCGGCGAGACCATGATCGCGCCCAGGCTCTTGAGCGCGAGGGTCATCTCGTTGTCCTCTGTGAGGGCCGCGGTGTCGTACACGTCGCCGTGGCGGCCGGGTAGCTCGGTGCCGCGCAGCTCCGCGACCGTACGCAGGGCCCGCGACCGGAACACCGAGGCGGTGCCGGTCAGCACGAACACGCGCCCGTTGCGGCGCTGGATGTCGCGGGAGTAGCGCGTGTACTCGTTGCGCTGGAACTGACCGAGCATGCCTCCCCCGGCCTCGCCGAAGAACAGGCCGCCCACGGCCATGAGGGCCCGGTCGTCGGTCAGGCGTCGACGGGCGGCGGCGAGGTAGCCGGGCTCGAGCACGGTGTCGGCGTCCATGATCATGGCGCAGTCGTTCTCGCCGAGCTGGGGCAGGAGCTGGCGCAGGCACTGGTTGAGGCCGCCGGCCTTCTTGTGCGTGTTCTCGACCGTGACGAAGACCTCAGCCCCGGCCTCGCGGGCGATGTCGGGAGTGCGGTCGGTGCAGTTGTCGGCGACGACGATGATGCGGTCGGGGGGCGTGTCCTGGGCCTTCAGGGAGGCCAGGGTGGCGCCGAGGCGGTCCTCCTCGTTGTGGGCCGGGATGACCACGGTGATGGTCACCTCGCCGTAGAAGACGCCCTCGGTGGCGTCCATGACGACCTGGGGCGCGAGCGGCGTGGTGTGGGCGTCGACGGAGCGGCGGTAGCGCCGGGAGATGGCCATCTCGATCCAGGTGACGGCGGCGGCGAGGGCGAGCGCGATGCCGATCGAGAGGACGAGGGCGGGCCACGTCGGGGCCTGCGGGTCCCAGGCGTACCCGAGCCAGCCGAACAGGCGTTCGTGGCGGACCTCGGCACCCTTCGGGGAGCCCACCAGCGCGACGCCGAGCCACAGCATGCCCGCAGCGGCGAGGGCGATGACGACGACGAAAAGGCCTACGGCCCGGTTGAGTCCGAAGGTGGTCGGGTTGTCTTGCATGTCGCTGCTTTCGTTGGGTGAAGTAGGTGGCACGAAATCTTGGAAAGGGCGTGAGGAACGAATGGGTGACAACTGATCGTTAGTGCCGGGAGGCGCTGGCGGGGAGGATGTCATCATGCCCGGTCCCTATCCCAGAGAATTCCGCGAGGACGTCGTCGCGGTCGCTCGTCGCCGCGAGAGCGGCGTCACCATCAAACAGGCTCATCCGAATCGAGGGTGGGTCGCGGGGGTGGCGCGTCGGTCTCGGGGTAGGCGTCGAGGTCTTCACATGATGGGAGTTCTCACGCTCCCCATCTGGAAGACCTCGACATGGCCGACGCTACCT
>NZ_BAAHBN010000010.1:0-101883 GCF_054776655.1 Mariniluteicoccus flavus
CCCGGCCAGCAGCCTGGTGAACGCCACCACCCGGGGCCGACACGTCAACGCGAGGGCACCCGCAGGGCCGGTCATAAGCAAGGGTCAGACCCCAGGTGGTGGCGCAGTCACGATGCTCGCAGTCGTACGCGTCGCCGACCGAGCCGACTGAAGCGTCCACGCCGGCCTCGAGCAGTCGGGTCGTGAACGCGATCGAGGTGTACTGGCTGCCCGCGTCCGAGTGGGCCACGAGCCCGCTCAGGTCGTGCACCCCTTCCTGGGCGCGGGTGAAGATCGCATGTTCCAGGGCGTCCAGCACCAGGGGTGTGGTCATCGAGGTCGCGGCCCGCCAGCCGATGACGCGGCGGGAGAACGCGTCGATGACGAACGCGACGTAGACCATGCCCAGCCAGGTCGGGACGTAGACATCCCACGCGAGTCACGTGTCAAGTGCGGGGGTTACGCGGCGGCCGACTGCCGCGCGGGGGGAGGCGCGGGCCAGGCGGTTGATTCGTCCCACTCCTGACCGTGGGTCAGGCACCACCAGAGCTTGCCGAGGAGCTTGTTCGCGAGGTTGCGCAGGGCGGCGTTGTGGTGGTCCCCGGCGGCGCGGCGGGCATCATAGTGGGCGCGGGCAGCGGGTGATCTTGTCAGAGCGGCGAAGGCCCACCAGTGGCAGGCGTCGTTCAATCGCTTGTTCCGGACCTTGCGGGCTTTGACGTAGTGCGATCTGCCGGAGGACCTGGTCACGGGCGCGGTCCCCGCGTAACAGCGTAGGCTCGCCGCGGTGGGGAACCGGGCCGGGTCGTCGCCGATCTCGGCCAGCACCCGGGCTGCCAGGACCGGCCCCAGCCCGGGCACACTGGCCACGATCGGGGCCTGAGGATGCTCAGCGAACGAGGCCCTCAGAGCGGCCTCGAGTTCGTCGACGCCGGCACTCATCGTCTTGGCTACCGCGATCAGTTGGGTCGCGGCAACGCCCAGGGCTGCCTCGACGGCCGGCGGCTGGGCCAGCCCGTCGGCGCGCAGTACCGCCAGGAGGTGCTCGACCAGGGCGGGATCGTTGCGGCGACCACAGCGGTGCAGGGCCGCAACCAGGCCTCGGCGGGTCAACATCCTGGCCTTGGTGGGTGTCGGCGCCAGGGCCAGGACCTCGATCGCCGCTTTGTGCTTGAGGTTCGGGAAGGCCTGCACCGCCTGCGGGTAGAACTCCATCAGCAGCGAACGGAGCCGGTTCAGCACGTCGTGCCACGCCCAGATCGCCTCTTGGTGCTGACGAGCCAGGGCCTTCAACGCCAACCCGTGCTCGGTGATCGCGGGCATCGGGCGGTGCTGGTGGCGGTCGGTGCGCATCACGTCGGCCAGCAGCGCCGCGTCCCGGGCGTCGGACTTGCATCCGGACTGGGAGTGCCGCTCCCGGTAGCGCGCCACAGCGCGCGGGTTGAGCGGGTACACGGTGAATCCGGCTGCGACGAGGGCGACCACGATCAGGTTCTTGTCCGTCTCGATACCGACCGGTGTGGCTTCCGGGGTTCCGCCGTGCTCGGCGATCAGAGCCAACAGCTCGGTGAAGCCGGTCACCCCCGTGTCGATGCGGGCCTTGCCCACGACGGCGCCCGCCTGGTCCATCACGGCGACGTCGTGATGCCCCTCGGCCCAGTCGATCCCCACTGTGACAGGTCCCATCTGTCCTCCTCGTTCCCCGGTTCACAGGCCCGACGGTCAGGGCCTGATGGTTGAGCATCGGGACAAGCACGGCGACCTAATGGAAGCGCTCGGCGGCGCGGCATCTCACAAGCCGATGGCCTCGTCCCGGGCAACTGGCAGGGCCACCGTCTACGTTAAGAAACCTCGGCACGGGCCGAGCCTTGGTGAAGCACAGGTGAGTGGACACCCGCCAGCAGCTCACCTCCAGCATCGACCCACGGGTCAGTGAAATCTCAGTGGCCCCTGCCAGAGGCCCGCCACCGCTTCGGGTGGCATCCCCATTAGGTGAAGTCCGCGACCCACAGTCGGTTCGGCGCGGGCGGGTCGAAGTCCCGGTTGACCAGGTCCGCGGCCCGCGCCGCCTTCTCGTCGGCGATGGTCGTGCGCGGCTTCTTGCCATACCGGGCACCTTCCCAACCGTTGAGTCGGTAGAGCCGCTCGATCGTGCACCGGGCCACGTCGTGGCCCTTGCCGCGCAGCCGCAGCCACATCTTGCGCGACCCGAGGCCGGCGACCAGCCTGGAGGAGTCCTGCTCGGTGCGGATCAGCTCGGTGACCTGCTCATCACGCAGCGCCCGGGCCGAGGGCCTGTGGGAGACCCACTCGTAATACGTGGAGGGGCTGATGGTGATGCCGTGCTCGGTGAGCACGGCGCACCAGGGCTCGACACCCCAGCGCAGGCCATCGCCCACGCGGTGGTCCTTGTGCTCGGTGATGAAGGCGATCACCTGCGCCCGGGCCGGTCGAGCTCGGCCCCGAAGAAAGCCGCTGCGGCCTTCAGAATCTCGTTCGCGCGGCGCAGCTCGGCGTTCTCCCGCTGCAGCGCCTTGATCTTCTCGTGCTCGGCCGTGCTCAGCCCCGGCCGGGCACCGGAGTCGATCTCCGCGCGACGGACCCACTTACGCAGCGTCTCGGCCGAGCCGATACCCAACTTGGCCGCGATCGAGCGGATCGCCTCGAACTCCGAGGCGTACTCCTCCCGCTGCTCGACCACCAGCCGGACCGCGCGCTGCCGGAACTCCTGGTTGTACTTCGATGGACGTGCCATGACCTGCATCCTCCCAACGGATCAGGTCTCCGGACATCCCGGGAGGTCTCAATCCACCCCAAGGAGGCTCCATGTCCACCCACCCCACGAAGACCCGCGAGCAGTCCGGCCCCGGCGAACGCGCAATCGACCTGCTCCGCGACGGCTATCGGTTCGCCGATGTCCTGCGCGCCCGGGCCACCAATCCCGACGCCCATCACGCCGTCCCGCTGCGCGTGCTCGGCCGTCCGGCCCTGCTGGTCCGCGGGCTGGAGGGTGTCCGCTTCTTCTACGACACCACGAAGATGAAGCGCGCCGGCGCCATGCCGTCCTTCATCAAGGCGCCCCTGTTCGGCAGCGCGCCGGTGCATGGCCTGGACGACGAGGAGCACCGCCATCGCAAGCGCCTGTTCACCGAGACCGTCCGCCCCGAACCCGTACGCCGCCTCGCGCTCGCGGTCGCCGACGAGTGGCAACAACTCCTCGCGCCCGGCGCCGAGGTCCAGGTCTACGACGCGGCCGTCCAGGCGTACGGACGCGCGGTCCTCGCCTGGGCCGGCGCCACCGATCTGTCCCGTGACGACGCCACCGCACTGAGCCGTGACCTCGCCCTGATCGTCGACACCTTCGGTACGCCCGGCCTGCCGTGGCTGCGCGGCATGGCCGCGCGCCGGCGTACCGATCGGTGGGCCACCGACACCGTCGAGCGCGCCCGTTCCGGAGAGCTCGACCCGGCCGAGGGCACCGCCCTGCGCATCGTCGCCGACCACCGCGATCTCACGGGCCAGCTTCTCGACCCGCACACCGCCGGTCTCGAGCTGCACAACATCGTGCGCCCGACGATCGCGGTCTGCCGGTTCGCGGCCTTCCTCGCGCTGGCCCTGATCGACCACCCCGAGTGGCGCGACCGCCTGCGCGCCGAGGCCGCCGAACTCGGCGTCACCCCCGACGCGCCCCAGGCCCGCGCCTTCGCCCAGGAGGTACGCCGGTTCTACCCGTTCGTCCCGATGCTTCCCGCGCGGGCCCGTGACGACCTCGAGTTCAACGGCCACGCGGTGGCGAAGAACCAGTTGGTGCTCATCGACGTGCTCGGCACCAACACCGACCCCGAGCTGTGGGATCGCGCCGACACTTTCGCGCCCGAGCGGTTCCTCGAGCCCGGTGCGGATCACGCGGAGCACTTCATCCCGCAGGGCGGCGGCTCGGCCGAGACCGGTCACCGCTGCCCCGGGGAGCCGATCGCCGTCGAACTGCTCACTGTGACGGCCCAGGCGCTCGCCTCGCACGACTGGGACGTCCCCGAGCAGGACCTCGGCTATCCGGTCAACTGGCTGCCGACCCGGCCGCGCGACGGCGTACGCCTGCGGGTGCGGGGCTGAGGGTCAGCCCCACGCCCCCCGGCGGGCGTTCCAGTTGATCGTGCCGCCCTGATAGTTCTGCGAGCACGTCCAGGTGCCGCTTCAGTCCTCGTTCGTACGCCGGGCCATGCGGTCCCCCAGAGTGGTGAGACGGTCGACGATTCCCGAGTTGAGCCGGGTCCGCGCCTCGCGGCCCTCGATGGTTTCCGAGCTCGTGCCCGACGGCAGCAGCCGGCCCGCGACGCCCAGGACCGTCGGCAGAACGCCCGGCATCAGGCCCTGCGCCGCCGCGACCACCCGCGTGAGCGGGGTGATCGGCACGAAGGCCTTCCCGGCGAGGGTGGCCTCGACGATCTGGTTCGCGGCCCGCTCACCGTCGACCGACACCAGCGGCAGGGAGGCGCCGGGAGCGAACCACGCGTACTCCTTCGCGGCGTCACCGAAGAACGTCGCCCGGCCGTGCGACCCCGTGCGCATCAGCCACGGCGTGACGGTCGTGACGGTGACCCCGGTCCCCGAGGTCGCCGCGCGCAGGCCCTGGCTGAACCCGTACGCGCCGAACTTCGCCGTGCTGTAGGGCAGCAGGTGCGGGACGCTGACCAGGCCGCCCACCGACGAGATCGTGGCGATGTGGCCGGAGCGCCGCTCGCGCATGCGGGGCAGCACGGCCATGCCGACGTTGATGGGCCCCCACAGCATGACGTCGATCGCCTCCTGGAAGTGGCGACGCGTGACGGCCTCGGGTGGGCCCACCTGGATGTTTCCGGCCACGCAGATCGACGTCTCGATGGGGCCGAGCTCGGTCTCGATGCGGGCGACCATGGCCTCGACGGCGTCGTTGTCGGAGATGTCACAGGCGTACGCGGTCGCGTCGATCCCTTCTCCCGCAAGGATCGCGACGGCGTCGTCGAGCGACTCGGCGCTGCGGGAGCAGATGGCGACGCGGTGGTCACGCCGGCCCAGCTCACGCGCGATCAGCAGGCCGAGGCCGCGGGAGGCGCCGGCGACGAGGGCGACGGATCGATCAGGTGAAGTCTCCATGTCGACAGCCTACGCAGCAGTCCGCGGGAACATCTCGCGCCCCCGCGACTCGTAGGGGTTACATCCGGATCGACCGGTGGGACAACGACAGGAGTGCATGATGAAGAGGTTCCTCGCAGTGACCGCAACGACTGGCCTTCTTGCCGGTGGCGGCCTGCTGGCCACCCAGCAGGCCCATGCGGCGAGCACCAACGTGTACGCGAAGTACGGCTGCAACCAGGCGACGTTCGTCAACAACACCTCGAAGACGGCCAACGTGAACTACGGCACCGCGGGGAGCGGGGACGTCAAGAGCGTCAAGGTGGCCGCGGGCCAGAGCCGGACCATCACGATGCGCCACACCAGCTTCGGCTGGACGGCGACGCACGCCGACGGCACGGAGGTGGGCGGCCAGGAGTTCCCCGGCGTCGACCTCACTGACTATTGCTCCAGCAAGAGCCCGACGGCGAAGCCGACCACGCCGTCCAAGGACACCGGTGGAGGGCTGGCGAAGACGGACTTCTGAGTCCTCGGAGTGCGAGACCGCCCGCGGCCGGATCGGCCGCGGGCGGTTCGTGTGTCAGGTCCAGGATCAGGCGAAGCGCTCCCACACGCGGTGCTTCGGCATGATCTTCAGCAGGCCGGCGACGACCTCCTCGGGCGATCCGGTGACGACACCGGCCGCGTCGGTCGGGACGACAGCCCCCTGGGCGGGCGCCTTCGCACCCGTGACCAGCCCAATGGGCTTCGCGTGGCGGTACGCCTGGTCGAGGAGCGTCGCGATGCGCGGGTCGACGTCACCCTTGCCGGGGAGGCCGCGTGCGTCGCGCGCCTTGCCGACCTCGGCGGCCGGCTTGGCGGCCCCCATCACGAGGACCGCGTCCAGCTCGATCGACGCCACGGTGTTGTAGGTGCGCTGCGGTGCCAGTTCGCCGCCGAGCTTCTTGCCGGACGGGGCGACGACCAGCGGCTGGGCGCCGGCGGCGGTCACCTTCTCGAGCACGCCGCTCAGGTCGGCGGGCTTCGTTTCGGCGTCCACGATCACGCCGACCATGCGGCCGTCGATCGGGAACTCCTCGCCGATCTGGCGCACCGCGGGCGACTCGGCGACCTCGGGCGACTGGACGGTCGCCTTCGGAGCATCCAACCCGAGCCCGTCGGCGACCTCGGCGCACAGGTCCGCGTCGATGTTCGCGAGTGCCTGCAGCTGGCGCTCGCGGATGCTCTCCTCGAAGCACTTGGACAGCTCGAAGGTATAGGCCCCGATGACGTGCTCCCGCTCGACGGGCGTCAGCGAGCGGAAAAACATGCCCACCTGCGAATAGTGGTCGTCGAACGAGGCCGAGTGCTCGCGTACCTTCTGGCCCTCGACGGCCTGCGGCACGTCGATGAAGGCGTCGGCATTGCCTGCGGTGAAAGGACATCCGCCGTCGAGCGAGTTCGGCCGATAGGGCGCGACACCCGCATGGACACCCTGCTGGCCATAGCCGTCACGCAACATGTCGTTGACCGGCGCGTGCGGCCGGTTGATCGGCAGCTGGGTGAAGTTGGGCCCGCCGAGGCGCGTCAGCTGCGTGTCCAGATAGGAGAACAGGCGCCCCTGGAGCAGGGCGTCGTTCGACACGTCGATGCCGGGCACGAGGTGGCCGGGGTGGAACGCGACCTGCTCGGTCTCGGCGAAATAGTTGGTGGGGTTGCCGTTCAGCGTCATCGTGCCGACGACCTGCACCTCACACAACTCTTCCGGGATGAACTTGGTCGGGTCGAGCAGGTCGATGCCCTCGAACATGGCCTCGTCGGTGTAGGGCATCACCTGCAGCCCGAGGTCCCACTGCGGGTACGCCCCCGCCTCGATAGCGTCGGCCAGGTCGCGGCGGTGGAAGTCGGGGTCGAGGCCGTTGGTCAGCAGCGCCTCGTCCCACGTCACGGAATGGACGCCCAGCTTGGGCTTCCAGTGGAACTTGACGAAGCTCTTCTCGCCCTCGGCGTTGATCATGACGAAGGTGTGGACGCCGAAGCCCTCCATCATGCGATACGAGCGCGGGATGCCGCGGTCGGACATGTTCCACATGGTGTGGGCCTGCGCCTCGGTGTGCAGCGAGACGAAGTCCCAGAAGGTGTCGTGGGCCGACTGGGCCTGCGGGATCTCTCGGTCCGGGTGGGGCTTCACCGAGTGGACGACGTCCGGGAACTTGATCGCGTCCTGGATGAAGAACACGGGGATGTTGTTGCCCACAAGGTCATAGGTGCCCTCGGCGGTGTAGAACTTCGTCGCGAAACCGCGGGTGTCGCGCACCGTGTCGGCGGAGCCACGCGAGCCGGCGACGGTGGAGAAGCGCACGAAGACCGGGGTGGTCACGCCCTCGGCGAGGAACCCGGCCTTCGTGATGCGGCTCGCCGCGCCGTTCGACTCGAAGTGGCCGTGGGCGCCGGCGCCGCGGGCGTGCACGACACGCTCCGGGATGCGCTCGTGGTCGAAGTGCATGATCTTCTCGCGCAGGTGGTGGTCCTGCAGCAGCACGGGGCCTCGCGGGCCGGCCTTCAGCGAGTGGTCGCTGTCGGCGAGCCGAGCGCCCTGCGCCGTGGTGAGGTAGGCCCCCTGCTGCGCACGCGTCTCGGGTGCACCGCCCGTGGGGCCGACCGGCTCCGGGCCCTGCTGGTCGGGCTTCGGCGGCAGCGGGTCGTGGGGCGTGGTGGGCTCGTCGACCGAGGGGCTGGGGGCTCCCGGGGCTCCCGGGACTCCCAGTTCCGCCTCGGGAGCGGTGGGGTTCTTGGGCGTCTTCTTCGTGGGCACGGTGACCTCCTGGAGCGACTCACCGTCGGAGAGCACCGACGGGTGGACTCACGCTAACGCACCGATGTCGACAAAGAGGCCGTGGGGTGTTCGGCTCCACCGTTCCCAACCGACCACTAGGGTGACGCCATGACATGCGCCGGCACAGCCGCGGGGGGCTGACCCATCGACTCCCGCTACGAATACCTGCTGCTCATGGGCGCGTGCCTGCTCATCACGCTGCCGCTGGAGTTCGTCCTGCGCGCCCGCATCTACCGACGATGGAGGCGTACGCTGGTCGCCCTCCTGCCGGTCGTGCTCCTGTTCTCGGTGTGGGACATCGTCGGCATCGTCCGCGACCACTGGTCATACAACCCGCGCTTCGTCACCGGCATCAGGCTGATCTTCGACATGCCGCTCGAGGAGCTGGTCTTCTTCGTGGTGATCCCGCTGTGCGGACTGTTGACCTACGAAGCGGTCGGCTTCTGCCTGGGTCTGCTGCGCCGCTGGCGGCGTACGCGGGGCGAGGCTTCGGGAGGCCGGCGTGCCTGAATACACCGTGCTCACGGCGATCGCCGTCGTCGGCACTGTGCTGCTGGAGGTGCTGTGGCTGCGTACGGGCCTGTTCCGCCGCGCCCAGTACTGGATCTCCATGGCCATCGTCTTCTTCTTCCAGTGCCTGGTGGATGGTTGGCTGACGAAGCTGTCCGATCCGATCGTCCAGTACGCACCCCAACACATGCTCGGAATCCGCGCCCCGTGGGACATCCCGATCGAGGACTTCGGCTTCGGCTTCGCGATGGTGACACTGACGATGTTGCTGTGGGTGCGCGCGGGCGAACGCGACGAGGAGCCCCAACGCTCTCCGAGCGAGCGCCAGCGAGACGAGGAGCCCCAACGCTCTCCGAGCGAGCGCCAGCGAGACGAGGAGCCACCCAACCCGACCCTCCAACGCTCTCCGAGCGAGCGCCAGCGAGACGAGGAGCCGCCCCATGCCCATTGACCTCTCCGGGTCTTTCGACCACGCCGCCCGGCACTACGACCTGATGGTCGCGCTGAACCCCGGCTACCACAAGCACCTGCGCTCCGCGGCCCGCGAGCTGGTCACGCGCGCCCAGGCAGGCCCGCTGCTCGACCTGGGCTGCGGGTCGGGCGCCTCCACCCGTGCACTGCTCGGCGCGGGAGCGCGCGACGTCACGGGTGTCGACGCCTCCCCCGGCATGCTTGCCGAGGCCCGCACGAAGGACTGGCCCGCCGGGGTCGACTTCCGTGACGGCCGCGCGCAGGACCTCACGACGGTGCTGACGGATCGCCCGCCCGCCGCCGGGGCCCTGGCTGCGTACCTCTTCCGCAACGTCCCCGAGCCCGAGCGCGACGCTGCGCTGCGGGGCGTACGCGACGCCCTGACCCCCGGCGGATGGGTGGTGATCCAGGACTATGCGGTGGAACCCGGTTCGGTCGCCGATGCCGTGTGGACGGCGGTCTGCTGGGGTGTGGTGATCCCGATGAGCGCGGCGCTGCTGCGCGACACGACGCTCTATCGCTACCTGTGGCAGAGCGGGCGCGAGTTCGACGCGCCCGATCGGTTCATGCAGCGACTGGCCGACGCCGGCTTCACCGACGTCGCAGCACGCACGACGACCGACTGGCAGCACAACATCCTCCACACGTTCGTGGGGCGGCGACCATGACGCGGCTTCGACTCGCTGGCGCTCGCTCAGCCAACGCGGCCCGCCTCACACGTTCCCTGGGCGAGGCCGCCCGCCTCACACGTTCCCTGAGCGAGGCCGCCCGCCTCACACGTTCCCTGAGCGAGGCCGCCCGCCTCACACGTTCCCTGAGCGAGGCCGCCCGCGGCCGAGTCGAAGGGTGGCGTCCCGGCCGCGATCGCCGGGCCGTACGCCACCCCGCACCCGCCGGAGTCCCCCGCATTCAGGGCGATCGACACGTCGTCGTGGTCGGCGGCGGGATCGCCGGAATCGCCGCTGCCACAGGGCTTGCCGAGCGGGGCGTACGCGTGACCCTGATCGAGCGCGAGGACCAGCTAGGAGGCCGCGTACGTGCGTGGCCGGTGGAGGGCGAAGCTCCCGGCGGCCGCACCATGTCGCGGGGCTTCCACGCGTTCTTCCGCCAGTACTACACCTTGCGCGCCCTGCTGCGTCGCGCCGACCCCGAGTTGTCGCGGTTGCGCCCGGTCGATGACTATCCCCTGCGCCTGGCCGATGGCCCGACCGACTCGTTCGCCCCGCTCCCCCGCACCCCACCGTGGAGCATCCTCGACTTCGTGCGCCGCAGCCCGACGTTCCCGATCCGCGGGCTGGCGCAGGTCCACATCCCGTCGGCGCTCGAACTCGTCCGTGTCCGCTTTCCCGAGACCTTCACCGCCCACGACGGTGAGTCGGCCGAGGCATTCCTCGACAGGCTTCGGTTTCCGGCCGGCGCGCGCCACCTCGCGCTCGAGGTCTTCGCGCGCTCGTTCTTCGCCCACCCGAGCGAATTCTCGGCCGGCGAGCTGATCGCGATGTTCCACGCCTACTTCACGGGCTCGGCCGAGGGCCTGCTGTTCGACGTCCCCGACGACGACTACGACACCGCCCTGTGGGCGCCGCAGCGGGCGAACCTGAAGCGCCTGGGCGTCGACGTACGCACGGGTGAGTCGGTGACGTCGATCGAGCTGGACGACGCGGGAATCACCGTGCACACAGAGGCTTCACGCTCGCCGAGCGATGCCGATCCCCGCTGGCCGAGCGATCCCGATCCCCGCTGGCTGAGCGACGAAGGAGTCGAAGCCACCCCACCCAACGATCTCCGAGCGAGCGCCAGCGAGACGAGGAGCGACGCCCTCGTCCTCGCCACCGACCCCGCCACCACGCGCGCCCTGGTCGCCGCCATGCCCGACGACGGACCCGCCGACTGGCCCGCCTGGCGCGACTCCGTCGCCCGCATCCGCAGCGCTCCCCCGTTCGGCGTCTGGCGCCTCTGGCTCGACCGCCCCGTCGCCGACGACCGCCCCGCATTCCTCGGCACGGCAGCGTTCGGTCCGCTCGACAACATCTCGGTGCTGGAGCGCTTCGAGGGCGGAGCAGCCCGCTGGCGCGCCCAGCACGGCGGCTCCGTCGTCGAGCTCCACGCGTACGCGCTCGACCCGACCCGCAACCCCGCCCACGCCGACGAGGAAGGGGTCCGCGCCGAACTCTGGCGCCAGCTGGTCCGCGCCTATCCCGAGGTCGACGGAGCCACCGTCGTCGCCCAGGAATGGCTGCTGCAGGACGATTGTGGGCTCGTCGGCCTCGAGCCGTGGGCGTCGCGACCCGGCGTACGCACCCCCGACCCGCGCCTCGTGCTCGCCGGCGACACGATCCGTTGTGAGCATCCGGTCGCCCTGATGGAGCGCGCCGCCGTCACCGGGATGCAGGCCGCCAACGCGCTGCTGGACGGCTGGGGCGTCGCGGGCCACGACCTCTGGACCGTGCCGACGACTGGCCTGATTCCGGCCAACGTCGGCTGAGCGAGCGAAGCGAGTCGAAGCCATGCCCCAGCGCCGTGCCGTCCGCCCCGGTGAGCCCGATGGCGCCGATGCGCCCCGGGTCGAGCGCGTGGGCAAGGTCTGGCGCGTCCGCTCCCTGCAGGCCGCCCGCGACGTGCTGCGTGCCCGCACGCTCACGACGCAGGCCGGGTTCACGGCCGAGCACATCCCGAAGGGCGCGCTCAAGCACCACCCCATCCTGATGTCGGACGGTCCCCTCCACGACGAGCAGCGCAGCAAGGTCGGCCGCTTCTTCGCCCCGAAGGTCGTCGCCGAGCGCTACACCGGACTGATGGAGGAGTGCGCCGATCGCCTTCTGGCCAAGGCATCTGCGACCAGCGGCACCGTCGACCTCGACGAGCTCGCCCTCCACTTCGCCGTCGAGGTCACCGCCGAGGTCGTGGGGCTGACCGAGTCGCCGGTCGAGGCCATGTCGCGGCGCCTCGTCACCTTCTTCAACCAGCCGCCGTTCGACATCACGCGCCCCGACCTGGGGCGTACGCCGCGCCAGTGGGCCAGCGCGGCGATCAACGGCCTGGTGCCGATCGCGCGCTTCTTCGTCGCCGACGTACGCCCGGCCATCCGCTCCCGGAGGCGGCGGCGGCGCGAGGACGTGATCAGCCACCTGCTCGACGAGGGCTACACGACCGCGGACATCCTCGTGGAGTGCGTGACCTATGGGACGGCCGGCATGGTGACCACCCGCGAGTTCATCTGCATGGCCGCCTGGCACCTGCTCACCGACGACTGCTTGCGCTCCCGTTTCCTCGCCGCCGGCGAGACCGAGCGTCATGCCCTGCTGAACGAGATCATCCGGCTCGAACCCGTCGTCGGCCACCTCTATCGCCGCGCCCAGGGCCCGGTCGAGTTCACCGACGGAGACCGGACCTTCACCGCGGAGAAGGGTGACCTCATCGACGTCTGCGTACGCCCCGCCAACGCCGACCCACAGGCCGTCGGTGAGGACGCCCTCACCCTCTGCCCCGGGCGTACGCTCCCCCGCGGCGTCAACGAGGCCGGCCTGGCCTTCGGCGACGGCGCCCACCGCTGTCCGGGGCAGCCGTTGGCGATCCTCGAGACCGACGTGCTTCTCACGCGGCTCCTGAAGGCGAACCCGACCATCGTCGCCGAACCCGAGCTGGGTTGGGACGACCTGATCGCGGGCTATTGGCTGCGGGGATTCACGCTGCGGCTGGGGTGACCTGAGGGTCACGCCGGCTGAGCGAAGAACGGTCGGGGACGCTGGCTGAGCGAGGAACGGTCTGGGACGCTGGCTGAGCGAGGAACGGTCTGGGACGCTGGCTGAGCGAGGAACGAGTCGAAGCCACTCGCGGTCACGCTGGCTGAGCGAGGAACGAGTCGAAGCCACCCCCAGGCTCACGCTGGCTGAGCGAGGAACGAGTCGAAGCCACCCCCAGGCTCACGCTGGCTGAGCGAGGAACGAGTCGAAGCCACCCCCAGGCTCACGCTGGCTGAGCGAGGAACGAGTCGAAGCCAGCCGGAGGCGACGTTGGCTGAGCGAGGGACGAGTCGAAGCCGCCGGCTCCCGATAACCTTCCCCGCAAGAATAAGAGTTTGAGATTCTTTTCGCAGAACCCTGTTCTGGACCCGAAATTGTCAGACCCCCTTCCTAGGCTGGAATCATCACCACACCTCAGGGGGAAACCATGGACGATCTCACCGAACACCTACTGGCCAAGGGAAAACCCGACCGCACCGCGGTCATCCTGGGCCTCAAAGACGCCGCCGACCGCCAACGCCAGGCCGAGATCGACCAGCTCGCCCTCGTCGCCGCCGCAGCCAAGGCGTACTCGTGGATCAACGAACCCCTCGACGACAACGATTCCGCGCCGTCGGTCATGCACGGCGAACGACTGATCGTCCTCGGCGGTGACGGCACGCCGCAGGTCGCCGAGTTCTGCACCCTCGAAGTCGGTCCGGCGCTCGGCATCTCGCCCGACGCCGCGGCCCAGCTCATCGCCGATGTCCTCGACCTTCGTCATCGTCACCCACAGTTGTGGGCGCTGGTGATCGACGGATTCGTCCGCGTGTTCGCCGCCCGGAAGGTCGCCCAGCTCACCCGCACTCGTGAGCTCACCGCCGAGATGGCGGGTGAGGTCGACCGCCAGCTGGCCCCGTTTGCGCCGCAGTGCACCGTCACGCGGCTGCTGAACCAGGCCGAACTCCTGTGCGACGTGGTCGACCCCGACGGTGCCGAGGCCCGACGGAAAGCCGCACTGGAGCGACGCTTCGTCAATGTCCGCCCCGCCGAGGCCGGGACCGCGTTGGTCACTGGGCAGGTCGATGGTCCCGCCGGGCTGCGGCTCGACAAGACCATCACCGAACTAGCCGGCATCCTGCGCGACTGCAGGGAATCCGAGGACGGCACGGAGTTCGAGGTCCTGCGCGCCGAAGCGTTGGAGCTCTTCGCCGACCCCGCCCGCGCCGGGCGGGTCCTCGGCGCTGGAACCCTCGACCTCGACGGCACTGACGAGACCGACACGTCGTCGGGATTGCCATCGCGCAAGGACCTCCTCGAACTCGTGGTCCACGTCCGCCCCGACCAGGTCGACCGCGGCGCCGGCGGCCAGGTCACCGGCCTCGGGTCGGTCGCCCGCTCCCAACTCGACGAACTCCTCGCGAACGCCGCGAAGGTCACCGTCCGGCCGGTCCTGGATCCGGAGGCGCCCCACATGACCGTCGGCTACGAACCCACTCAGTCGCAGCGGCGTGAAGTGTTGTTGCGGGAAGAGTACGAGGCGTTCCCGTTCTCCACACGGCGTTCCGCGGGGAAGTGGGTCGACCTCGACCACATCGTCGAGTTCCCCCTCGGGTCGACGTGCACCACGAACCTCAGCCCGTTGTCGAAGCGCGTCCACCGGGCCAAGACGTTCGGCGGGTTCACCTCCACCCCGGTCCGCCCCGGCATGAAGCACTGGAAGACCCCGACGGGGCAGGAGTTCTGGACGACCCCCCACGGCACCTTCATCCGAAACCCCCACACGGACCTGATCATCGACCCGACAGGAACCAGACGCCGCATCCGCCAAGCCACCCGACGAGCCGCCGAACTCGCCGAGAAGCACACCAAGCAACAGATCTGCGAAGAAGCGCAAGCTGCGGCCGCACGACTGTTCGCCCAGGTGAACCCTGCACTGATCCCCCTCATGAACAAGTCCGCCGCCTGAAGTCAACCGCACGACCGCGGCCCGCATCCCTGCCGACCGACCCGCCAGGAGAACCCACCCGGCGGGCGCGAAGCCTGCCCCCAGAAACCCGCCGGCTCCTCGACTCGGCCGCAGGCGGCCTCGCTCGGAGAACGTGGGTGCGGTCCCGCCGGATGCCCGGCTCCTCGTCTCGCGAAGCCTGTGCTGAGCGAGGCCGCACCCGGCCGAGACGAAGTGCTCGCTCGGAGAACCTGGGCCGGCGCTCCTTGTCTGACCGCCCGATGGACCGGTGTGACCGGTGTGACATCGTGGCCCCACGAGAAGGGACCTCTCATGCGCGTCGTCGACATCATCGCTGACCTCCCCGTGGACCACCTCGAGTCCGCCCGCGACTTCTACGCGGGTTATCTCGGCCTGACCATCGAGGAGTTCAACCTCGGCTGGGTCGCCCGCCACACTTCACCCGACACTGGAGCCCACCTTCAACTGGTCACGACCGACGCCACGGCTCCCCAGCGGCCGATCGTCTCGGTCAAGGTCGACGACGTCGACGCCGCCTACACCGAGGCGCAGCGACGTGGCTTCGAGATCGTGCATCCCCTGCAGGACGAGGAATGGGGCGTACGCCGGTTCTTCGTCCGAGCGCCCGACGGCAACGTTATCAACATCGTGGCCCATCGGGAATGAGCCAAAGGGCTCGGACCCCTGGACAGGCGCGACGGGCTCCCCGACGACACGAGCTTCTTCAACAGGGCGATGGACCTGGTGCTGCCCCGCTGAGCCGGCCGTCGGGGCGGACACGCTCAGGCCGCGTCCACCCCTTCCACCCCCGCTCCTCCAGCAGCGTGATCAGCCGCTCCGCAGCTGGTGCCGTCTCAGCCGTGGTGGCGTCCAGCAGCGAGACGAAGCGGTCGTCGAACCCGTCCTGACTGCCTTCCCCCGACACTGTGAGGCGCCGCCAGATCCGATCCAGAATGTCGGCGAGTTCATCCACGCGCGGGTCGTCCGCCGGCCAGTCGAGCGCCCCGTTGGTCAGCGTGTACAACCGCACCATGTCGGGGTCGTCAAGATGCCGGTGCTTGTCGGCGATGATGGCGTCGATCTGATCGGGCACCTGGGCCGCCACCATGATCCAGGCGTCGCGTTCCAGTTCGACGTTGCGCTCGTCGACCCCCAGGCCCCGGAGTCGCTCGAGATAGCCGATCACGCTCGGCGGAAGGGCCAGATGGTCCCCCGCGGCGAGTCGGGCCAGCCGCCCGCGGGTTTCCCGCAGCCGCCGCTCATCGTCGCGCAGGCGGTCGTCGATCACGCGCACGCCGGCCGCGAACTCGTCCGCCCCGGCTTCGAGGAGTTCCTCCACCTGCGCCAACGGTACGCCTGCGCTCGCCAGCACGTGGATGCGGATCAGCCGCACCACCGCTGCCGCGTCGTAGGTCCGGTAGCCCGAATGGTCGCGCTCCGGCTCGGGCAGCAGCCCGATCCGGTGATAGTGCCGGACCGTTGCCACCGTCACCCCCGCGTACGCGGCCAGCTGGCTGATCGTGATCACGACACCAGCCTGCCTCAGGCGCACTTCCGCCGATAGGTGACCATCGCGACGGCGTACGCGATGACGCCGAGGCCGACGCACCACGCCAACGCGACCCAGAGGTCATCGCCGACCGCTCGTTGCGCGAACAGGGCGCGGATCGCGTTGACGATCGGAGTCACCGGCTGGTGCTCGGCGAACCAGCGCACCGGTCCCGGCATGGACTGGGTGGGCACGAAGGCGGAGCTCACGAACGGAAGGAAGATCAGCGGATAGGAGAACACGCTGGCGCCCTCGACCGAGCTCGCCGATAGCCCGGCGATCACCGCGCGATCGGCATGGAGTGGAACCGATCGAAGATCCCGCCCTGCAGGTCGGTGAACAGGCGGAACGCAGTGTAGGAGACGCCCATCGCGATCGTCATGAGGAGGATGCCGGGCAGCATGTAGTTGATGTAGCGCCCCGCCCCCTCCCCGGGCCCGGTGTCGATGGCTCCGCCCAGCACGTAGACGAAGAGCAGCATGATCGCGATCGGCATGACCGCGGTGGTGATGATGGTGTCGACGCTGCGACTGACGTGTTTCAGCGAGCGCCCAATGAGGGTGGCGGTGTCGGCGAACAGATGTGCGGTCACGGTCGTTCCTCCTGCTGATCGGCGCCGACGAGGGCGAGGAAGATGTCCTCCAGCGACGGTTGCTTCTCGACGTATTCGATCTGGGCTGGCGGCAGCAGCCCCTTGAGCTCCGCCAAGGTGCCGTTGACGATGATTCGGCCGCGGTGAAGGATCGCGATCCTGTCGGCCAGCTCCTCGGCCTCATCGAGGTACTGCGTCGTGAGCAGAATCGTCGTCCCGCCCCGCGCCAGTTCCTTCACGGTCTGCCACACCTCGATCCGGGCCTCCGGATCGAGCCCGGTCGTCGGCTCGTCCAGGAAGACGACCGCCGGGTCACCGATCAGGCTCATGGCGATGTCCAACCGCCGACGCATGCCGCCCGAGTAGGTGGCGACGCGGCGACCCCCGCCTCGGTCAGGGAGAATCGGAACAGCAACGCGTCGGCGATCGACACCGGGTCCGGCAGGTGACGCAGCCGGGCGACCAGCACCAGGTTCTCCCGACCGCTGAGAATCTCATCGACGGCCGCGAACTGCCCGGTCAGGCTGATCGACTGCCTCACGTCGCCCGCATCATCGACCACGTCCGCGCCGTTGACGATGGCCGAGCCCGCGTCGGGGGCCAGCAGCGTCGACAGGATCCGCACCGCGGTGGTCTTGCCCGCGCCGTTCGAACCCAGCAGCGCGAAGATGCTGCCCGGCTCGACCTCGAAATCGACGCCCCGCAACACCTCGAGCTTCCCGTACGCCTTCACCAGACCCTGCACGCGGATCGCCGGCGTCGTCAGTGTGGCGGGCATGCGTCCGCGCGCCCGTCCTGGGCCTCGGCTCGGGCGATCGTGTCGACCAAGCGCCTACGCTCGGACTCGATCCATTCCCCGGCGGCGTACTTCGCGAGCAGCGCCTCAGCGAACCGCACGGGATCGGCGCCCACGACGGCGCCGATCGAGCGGCCGTCCCGCAGCGCGCCCTCGAACTCTCCCACCAACTCCTCGTGCAGGGAGACCAGCACGTCACCGTCGGTGATCGCGCCCCGATACAGCACGAAGCGCTCCACCCCCTCGGCAGCGTCCGATAGCCACCAGGCAGAGCCTTCACCCGTGCCCTGTACGCCCGCCACCGCTGCTGGTCGCCCAGTTCCCCGACGATCTTCTCCATGAAATGCGACATCATCCTGCCCGTCTGTCAGCGTCCTCCCCGCGGCTGCGGAAAGGTTCTGACACCACCGTGCAGGGTTGATGCCGCATCAAGGTCAAGCAGGAACCGAACCGAACCCCCGCGGCCCCGCCACCACCGTTGCGGCCGCCGTCGCCGCCTTCCGCCACGTCGGCACGCGGTGCCGCCCCGAGAACACGTCATAGCCCGACGCCTCGATCCGGTCCAGGATCCGCGCGTACAACACGTGCGCCGTCGCGACGCACCGCGCCGACCGCGGCGGCAACATGCGTACGCCCGGCTCCGCCTCGCGATAGAGCTCCCGGTTCCGCGCCACCTGCTCGGCCATCATCGACCGCCACGCGTCATCCACCACCCGCCGCGCGGGGTCCGCCCCGTGCCGCGCCAGGTCGTCCTGCGGCAGATACAGGCGCCCTCGGTCAAGGTCCTCCGCCACGTCCCGCAGGAAGTTCGTCAGCTGGAACGCCAGTCCCAGCGAGCGCGCGGGCGCGTACGCCTCCGGGGTGACAGGCTCCAGCACCGGCAGCATCATCTCCCCGATGACCGCCGCCGACCCCTCCATGTAGCCGTCGCGCAGTTCGTCCCACGACGACCACGTCGTCCGCGTGAGGTCGAGCGCCATCGCGTCGAAGAAGCGGTCGAAACACTCCGGGTCGATCCCGCGGCGCCGGATCGTGTCGACCACCGCGGCCAGCACCGGCTCGTTCGCCCCACCCGACTCGAGCCCGTCGAAGAGCCAATGCCGGAACGTACGCAGCCGCTCGGCCGGATCGCCGTCCCTCGGCAATGACAGGTCGACGGTGTCGGGCTCGTCCACGATGTCGTCGGCCAGCCGGCACAGCGCATAGACCGCGTGCACGTCGCGCCGCTGGGCCGGCGGCAGGATGGCCGCGCCCCAGTAGTAGGTCGTCCCATGGCGTCGCGTCAGCTCCGCACAGCGCCGGAATCCCTGCTCCAGCAGCGGATCGCCCGTCATCGGAGGTACGCCCCCACCCGCTGCGCCGCCAGTTTGCCCGAGATGAGAACCATGGGTACGCCGACCCCCGGCACCGTGCCCGACCCCGCGAACACCAACCCAGGCAGCTGTTTCGTCACGTTCGCCGGCCGGAACGGCCCCGTCTGGGCGAACGTGTGGGCCAGCGCGAACGGCGTGCCCGCCGCCATGCCCTGCGCCCGCCAGTCGTCGGGAGTGACGAGTTCCTCGGTCACGACGTCGGCCGGATAACCCTGCTCCGTAAGGAATCCGTGCAGCCTGTCCCGCAGCCGTGGCGCCTCGCGCTTCCAGTCCACCTTCCCGACGTCGAGATTCGGCACCGGCTCCAACACATAGAGCGTCGAGTCCCCCTCCGGCGCTGCCGTCGGGTCGTCGAGCGAGTGCACGCAGACCAACCGCGACGGGTCGCGCATCAGCTCCCCGCGCTTCAGCAGGTCGTCGAAGGACGCCGCCCACGCGTCACCGAAGTGGATGTTGTGGTGGGCGATCTCGGGGGCCGGGAGGCCGCGTACGCCGACGTGCCACACCGCCGCCGACGGCGAGTACGCCCCCTTCCGCACCGCGCGCGGCGCCTTCAGGTCCGGCAGCAGCTTCTCGTACGCCACCGGCAGGTCGAGCGTGCAGACCACCGCGTCGGCGGCGATCGTGGTGCCGTCGGCCAGCTCGACCCCGCAGGCGGCCCCGTCGTGTCCGCGGCGCAGGACCCGGGAAACCTCGTCCCCATAACGGAACTCCACCCCGGCCCGCTCGGCCGCGGCCGCCATGGCCGCCGGGATCGCGTGCATGCCACCCGACCCGCCCAGGCCGCCGGGCTCCGGGAACCACACCCCCTCGATCGAGTCCATGTAGGTGATCACCGCATAGATCGCGAGCGCGTCGTCGGGGGCCAGCCCGGCATACATGGCCTGGAACGAGAACAGCCGGTGCAGCCGGTCGTCGCGGAATCGCCGCCTGACCTCGGCCCCCAGCTTCCCGAACCCGCCCATCGCCAAGAGCCGCGCGGCCGCCGCCGGGTTGCGCAGCAGCCCCAGGGGCGAGTCGAAGTTGCGGTCGATGAAGTGCGGCATCTCCAGCTCATACAGCCGTTTGAGCCACACCACGAAGTCGTCGAACGCCCGCGCGTCGTGCTCGCCGCACTCCCGCGCGATCTCCTCGCGCATCGCCGCGTGCCCGAACCGCACGTGCAGCGTCGACCCGTCCGCGAACCGCGCCCGGTACGCCGGGTCGAGTCGCCGCAGCGGCAGCACCTCGTCGATGTCGGCCCCGACCGCGCGCAGCGGCTCGGCCACGAGGTCCTTCATCGTGAACACCGTCGGCCCGGTGTCGAACGCGAACCCGTCCCGCACCAGGCGCCCCGAGCGTCCACCGGGAATCGCCTCCCGCTCCACCACCGTCACCCGATGTCCCTCGCCGGCCAGGTGACAGGCGGCGGCGAGCCCCGCGAGCCCGGCCCCCACGACCACGACGCTCATCGGTCGCGCCACGCGATCTTCTGGGCCACGTCGCGCAGGCCCGCGGCGCCCACGGGATCCAGCCCGTCGGCCTCGAGAGCCGCCAGCGCGCGCTGGTGGGAGTCGGCGATCATGCGCTCGACCCGGTCGTGCACGCCTGTGTCCACGAGCGCCCTCTGCAGCAGCTCGACGTCGCCGGCGCGGGCGGCCGGCGTGCCGATGCGCTCCAACGCGGCGGCCGCGGCCCCCGTCAACCGTTCCCGCGCCAGCCCCACGATCACCGTCGCCTTGCCCGACCGCAGGTCGTCGCCGGCCGGCTTGCCCGTCACCGCCGGGTCGCCCCAGATGCCGAGCACGTCGTCGCGGAGCGCGAACGCGTCGCCCAGGTGGCGCCCGTACGCCGCCAGCGTCGACCGGACGCCCTGCGGCGCCCCCGCGGCCGCCGCCCCGAACAGCAGCGGACGCTCGACCGTGTAGGCACCCGACTTCAGCCGCGCCACCAGTTGGGCGTGGGCGAGGTCGCGCCGCCCGGAGGCCGCGCCGGTGAGATCGGCCCGCTGACCCGCGATGAGCTCCACGCACATCTCGAACCAGTCCTGTCGCAGGGGCCCGGGCAGCGTGGCCACCAGCCGGTCGGCCTCGGCGTGGGCGAGGTCGCCGAGCAGGATCGCCATGTTGCGCCCGAACTCGTCGGCGGGCCCGTGCCCGCCCGACCGCCGGTGGACGTCCGCGGCCCGGACGTGGGCGGCGGGCGCCCCGCGCCGCGTGTCCGACCCGTCCATCACGTCGTCGTGGATCAGCGCGAACACGTGCAGCGTCTCGAGCGCCGCGGCCATGCGGACCACATCGGCGTACTGCGGTCCCCCGATCTGCCCGCCGGCGGCCACGAAGCCCCAGTGGCACATCGTCGGGCGGAGCCGCTTGCCGCCGGTACGCACGAGGGTCCCCAGCCAGGTCGGCAGGTCCTCGCCGAGCACGTCGGTGGGCCCCGGAACGATCGACGACGACCACAGCGATGCGAGTTCGGCCCCCTCCCGCGCCAGAAGCTCGTCCACCGCGTCGAGCGTCACCCCGGCCGTGGTCGGCAGCGCTGCCGGCGACCGCATCCATCGCGGCAATTCCTCGTCCAGCAAGAGGATCTGCTGCGCCGCCCACGGGCTGAACATCTCGGGGGTCGCCCGGACCCCGGCCACCAACCGGTCCCAGTCCATCCAGCGGTGGTCCATCACCTCGGCCGGGTCGGGCGACAGGCGGTCGTCCACCAAGGCCCCCAGATAGACCGGGCAGATCTCGTTCTCGACCAGCCCGCTCGCGTCCACCGCCCGGTACGCGAAGTCAGGCAGCGCCACGTCCTCGCACTGCACCGTCGCCCCGAGCTCCTCGGTGACGCGACGTCGCAGCGCGTCGACGGTCGCCTCACCGGGCTTCGGATGACCGCAGCACGCGTTGGTCCACACCCCCGGCCACGTCTTCTTCGTCAGCGCCCGGCGCGTCATCAACACCTGCTCCTGCGCGTTGAACACATACATCGAGAACGCGCGGTGCAGCGGGGTGTCGGTGGTGTGCACCGTCAGCCGCGGGGCCGTGCCGATGGGCGTCCCGTCGGGATCGACGAGTTCGACCA
Organism: Mariniluteicoccus flavus; assembly: GCF_054776655.1. Taxonomy (NCBI): domain Bacteria; kingdom Bacillati; phylum Actinomycetota; class Actinomycetes; order Propionibacteriales; family Propionibacteriaceae; genus Mariniluteicoccus; species Mariniluteicoccus flavus. Next base: position 21,943 of record NZ_BAAHBN010000010.1, read on the forward strand.
GGTCGTCGGTCTCGTCGACGTCGTCGGACGGAACCCCCAGGTGCGCGTGATCGGTCATCCGGCATTCCCCTTCCTCGACGTCATTCCCAACGAATCCTTCACCGCCGCAGCGGCCCGTCCGCCCGACACCAACGCGCCCTGGATCGACGCGGTGTCGCGGTGGTCCCCACACACGAACAGCCCGTCCCCCAGCGCCACCGGCCGCCGCGCGTCCAACGGCGCCGGCTGCGCGGGCAGGGCCTCGCGTACGACGTGCCGCGCCAGCGTCTGCACGTCGCCCAGCCGCCCCCGGTGGAGGTCGGCCAGGTGCCGGCGCACGCGCTCGTGTTCCGGCACCGACCCGTCCGCCCCCAGCAGGCACGTCGCCTGGATGAGGTGGCGCCCGGCAGGCGCATAGCTCGGCACCGCGTTGCTGATCACCGCGGTGTTGACGAGCGGGCCCGCGTCGCGGCGTCCCTCGACCATGAGCAGGTCCGACGACGTCGGCGCCTCGTCGGCGGCGAACCAGTCGGTGACCAGACCCTTCATCGCCGGCGCGGGTTCGCGTACGCCGGCCTCGGCCAGCAGGTCGGCCGCCGCGCGCGGACCGGCCGCCACGACCACGGCGCGCGCCGCCACCTCGCCGTCATCGGTCGTCACACCGGTGCGCGAGACCGCGCGTACGCGGACGCCCGTCGAGACCCGATCGCCCAGCGGTGCGGCGAGTTGCGCGGGCATCGCGCCCATGCCGGCGGCCGGCAGTCCCGGCGTGCCCAGGACGAAAGACCGCAGGAGCAGCCGCACGAAGGTCGCCGACGTCGAGCCGTCGGTCTCGAGGATGACGCCAGCCAGGAAGCGTTCCAGCACCTCGCGGCGCAGCGGGCCGTGCACCCCGGCGGCGTCCAGCGACGCCCCGTACGCCCGGTCGCCCGACCCCAGCAGCGCCGGCACCGAACCCAGCGCCGGCGCCACCCATGCGCCCAGCCGCGCCAGCTCGGCGGGGCGCAACAGCCCGCTGCGCAGCATGGCCGGGACGGCCGAGGGCCGGCGGGTGGGATCGACGAGCTCGACCAGCCCCTTGTCGCGGCGTACGCCCACGCCGCGCCCGAACGCCCGGACGTCGAGCGCCGCGAGGTCGAGGGCGCGCCGCACCGCCGGGTAGGACGGGTTGAGCACCTGGAAGCCGCGGTCGCAGCGGAAGCCGTCGATCACCTCGGTCCGCACCCGTCCGCCGATCGTCTCCTCGGCCTCGAGCACGCGCACGTCGAGCCCGGCCTCGTGCAGCAGTGCGGCACAGCGCAGGCCGGCGAGACCCGCGCCCACAACGATCACATCGGCGGTCACTGGGGGACTCCCGTCGCTTGGCGTGTGTCGACAATACCGGCCCGGGCGAAGCCCTCACGCCAGCAGGGACCGCACCGTCTCGATCGTATCCGCCTCGCCCGGACCCTTGTCGTCGCGATAGCGCAGCACCCGGGCGAACCTCAACGCCACCCCGCCCGGATAGCGCGTCGACCGCTGGACCCCGTCGAAGGCGATCTCGACCACCTGCTCGGGGCGGACGCGCACGACCCCGTCCCCGCCGTCGCCGTCCGGCCCGTCCTCCCCCGTCGCCAGCTCGGTGAACCGTTCCGTCTGCCACGCGAGCATGGCGTCGGTCATCCCCTTGAACGTCTTGCCCAGCATGACGAAACCGCCCGTCTCGGGGTCCCGCGCCCCCAGGTGGATGTTCGAGAGCGTGCCCGTGCGGCGGCCGCTCCCCCGCTCCACCGCCAGCACGACCAGGTCGAGCGTGTGCCGGGGCTTGACCTTCACCCAGCCCGCCCCGCGGCGTCCCGCCGCCCACGTGGCGTCGAGCGCCTTGACCACCACGCCCTCGTGCCCGTCGGCGACCTGGGCGGCGAAGAACGCCTGCGCCGCGTCCACGTCGTCCGTCTCGAGCGACGGCACGCGGGATTCCTCGCCCAGCAACGCCTCCAGCACCCCCCGTCGCGTACGCAGCGGCTCGTCGATGAGGTCGCGCCCGTCGGCGTGCAGCACGTCGAAGAAGTACGCCGACAACGGCACCTCGTCGCGCATCGCCTCGGTCGATCGCCGGCTCGACGTCCGCGAACCCGTGACCTGGAAGGGATGCGGCCGGCCGTCGGGGCGCAGCGCGATCGCCTCGCCGTCGAGAACCAGGTCGCCGCCCGGCAGCGCCGCCACGACCTCCACCACCTCGGGCAGGCGCTCGGTGACCTCCTCGAGGCTGCGGGTGAACAGGCGTACGCGACCGCCCACGCGGTGGGCCTGCAGCCGGATGCCGTCGATCTTGCGCTCCACCAGCAGCGGGCCCGCGCCCTCCAGTGCGGCGGCGATGTCGGGCGCCGACGCGGCGAGCATCGGTGACACGGCGACGCCCGGTGTCAGGGACACCGCCTCGAGCGCGGCGACGCCGCCGGTCAGAGCCGCGTCGACGACCCCCACCACGCCGCCGGCCAGCATCGCCACCCGCCGCACGACCGCCTCGGGCACGTCGGCCGCATCGGCCAGGGCCTTCGTCACCACGGCGTCCAGCGCACCCTGCCTCAGCTCGCCGATCATCAACCTGCGCAGGAAATCCTGCTCATCGGCGGTGGCGGCCCCCAGCAGCGCGGCCAACGCGTCGGCCCGACGCCCGCGCGACCCGGCGCCCCTCGTCCCCGCCAGCACGGCGAACGCGGCGTCGACGTCGCCCAGCGCCAGGCCGGGCTCCGCTGCGGCCGCCGGCGGGTCGCCCAGTGAGCGCCACCCCACCCCCAGTCGGCCCTGCGGCACCACGCCGGACAGGTACGCGACCGCGAGCCGCGCGTCGCCCGGCCCCGCCCCGCGCAGCAGTTCGGCGATGGCCGCGGTCTTGGCCGTCCGCGATCGCGTGGCGGCGACGGCCGCGGACGTCTCGACGACCTCGTTGAGGAGCATGCACGCATCATGCACCCACGTTGGCTGAGCGAGCGTGGTCCCACGTTGGCTGAGCGAGCGCCAGCGAGTCGAAGCCACCTGCCACAATCACCCCATGCCCACCACGACCACCACCGCGTCCCACCTCCGCACCTCCGCCCTCTTCGTCGGCATGGGCGTGCTCCACTTCGTCAGGCCCCAGGCCTTCGACCGCGCCGTGCCCGACTGGGTGCCGATGTCGAAGCGCACCGCGACCCTCGCCAGCGGCGTCGCCGAGATCGCCGGCGGCATCGGCTACGCCATCCCCGCCACCCGGAAGCCCGCTTCGTGGGGCCTCGTCGCCCTCCTGCTCGCGGTGTTCCCCGCCAACATCCACATGGCCCAGCACCCCGAGCGCTTCCGGCCCGTGCCGCGCTGGGTGTTCCTCGCGCGCCTCCCGCTGCAGTGGCGCCTCATCCAACAGGTCCGCCGCGGGGCGCGCTGAGATGGCGACCGACGCCTCGCTCCGCATGAGTGCGAACGCCCGCACCGTCGTCCTGCTCGAGGGCGCCAGCGACGTGGCCGCCGTGCGTGCGCTGATGGAGACCAGCGGCATCGACCCGCGCCCCATCGAGCTGCTCTCGCTCCAGGGCGTCACCAACGTCGGCCGCGTCCTCAAGGAGATCCGCCTCGTCCGCTCCGATGTCGACGTCGTCGGGCTGTGCGACGCGGCCGAGACGCGGTTCGTCGAGCGTGCGCTCGTCCAGGACGGCCTGCCGGTCAGCGACGCCAGCGACCTGCCCACCTACGGGTTCTTCGTCTGCGTGGCCGACCTCGAGGAGGAGTTGATCCGGGCCCTCACGCCGGAGCGCGCCCGCGACACCCTGATGGGCGCCGGCCTGGGCGGCCGCTTCGAGGCGCTCCAGACCCAGGCGGCGTGGGTCGACCGTCCCCTGGCCGAACAGCTGCACCGCTTCTGCGGCGTCGCGTCCGGCCGCAAGGAACTCGCCGCCGGGATCCTCGCGGGCGCGCTCGCCGACGGCGAGGCGCCCGAGCCGCTCGCGATGCTGCTCGACCGGCTCCGCTGGGCCTGACCCCGGCTCCGGCACCCCGAGAACACGAAGCCCTACCGCGGGATGTTGCGCAGGTTCGACCGCGCCATCGACACGACCTCGCCCGACCCGCGGCCCAGCGCGATGCGGCTCATCGCGGTCGCAAAGCCCATCACCTGGTCGGCGGTCACCTTCGGCGGCAGCGACAGCGCGTTGGGGTCGGTCACGACCTCCACCAGCGCCGGTCCTGGCGCGTCGAACGCCTTCCGATAGGCCTTCGCCAGGTCCTTCGGCTTCTCCACACGCGTGCTCGGAATCCCCATGGCAGCAGCGATCGCCGCATAGTCGACGGCCGGCACGTCGGTCGCGAAGTCCGGCATGCCCTCGACCAACATCTCGAGCTTCACCATGCCCAGCGTCGAGTTGTTGAAGACCACGACCTTGACCGGCAGCGCGTACGCCCTGATGGTCAACAGCTCGCCGAGCAGCATCGACAGGCCGCCGTCGCCGGACACCGCGACCACCTGCCGGTCGGGGTACGCCGCCTGCGCCCCCATCGCCTGCGGCAGCGCGTTCGCCATCGACCCGTGCAGGAACGACCCGATGAGCCGGCGGCTCGGCGACGTCCGCAGGTAGCGCGCCGTCCACACGTTGCACATGCCGGTGTCGGCGGTGAATACCGCGTCGTCGGCGGCCTCCTCGTCGAGCACCGCGGCCGCATACTCGGGATGGATCGGGGTCATCTTCTCGACCTTGCGCGTGTACGCCCCCACGCCCTTGGTCATCAGCTTCTCGTGCCGCTTCAGCTGGCGCTCGAGGAACCGCCGGTCGTCCTTGCGACGCACCAGTGGCGCCAGCGCGCGCAGCGTCGGCAGCACGTCGCCGTGCACCGGCACGTCCACCGCCGTACGCCGCCCGATGTTCTCCGCGCGCCGGTCGACCTGCGCGGTGCGCGTGTCCGGCAGGAACTGGTCGTACGGGAAATCGGTGCCCAGCAGGACGAGCAGGTCGGCGTCCTCCATCCCCTCGGCCGCCGCGCCATAGCCCAACAGCCCCGTCATGCCGACGTCGAAGGGGTTGTCGGCCTGGATGAAGTCCTTCCCCCGCAGGGAATGCCCGATGGGCGCCCCGATCTGTTCGGCCAGCGAGACGACCTCGTCATGAGCGCCCTCGACGCCCGCCCCGGCGAAGATCGCGACCCGGTCGGCGGCGTTGATGGCATCGGCAAGTCGTGCCACCGCAGCGATCGGGGGCACGACCTCCGCCGGCTCGATGTCCGGCAGCACGCGCCCCTCGCCCGCCACCTCCAGCTCGGCGATGTCGCCGGGCAGCGACACGACCGCGACCCCGCGCGCCCCCATCGCGTGGCGCACCGCGGCGTCCACGACGCGTGGCGCCTGCGTTGCGGTGGAGACCAGTTCGGAATAGACCGAGCACTCGTTGAACAGGCGGTCGGGATGGGTTTCCTGGAAGAAGCTCTGGCCGATCTGGTTGCTCGGGATGTGGCTCGCGATCGCCAGCACGGGGGCCTGGCTGCGGTTGGCGTCATAGAGCCCGTTGATCAGGTGGAGGTTGCCCGGCCCGCACGACCCGGCGCAGACGGCGAGGCGCCCCGTCAGCTGGGCCTCGGCCGAGGCGGCGAACGCCGCGGCCTCCTCGTGGCGCACGTGGATCCAGTCGATCCCACCGCGCGCCGATCCGCCAGTGCGGCGGACGGCGTCCACAACTGGGTTGAGCGAATCGCCCACGATCCCATAGATCCGGCGTACGCCGGCCTTGCGCAGCTGGTCGACCAGCATGTCCGCGACGTTCATGACGGCTCCTCTCGACGGACCCCCAGCCTAGGTCGACCCACCCGCAGCCCCGGCGACCGGGAGGGATATTGTCGACATATGACTCTTCACCCGGACGTGGCCCGCACCGCTGAGAGCAAGACGAACGACAAGGGCGGTTTCCCTGCCCAGCAGCAGGATCCGCCCGGCCTGACCAGCGAGATGACCCCGCTGCCCGACCACGGCGAGGAGAGCTGGGAGGGCCACGGTCGCCTGAAGGGGCTGAAGGCCCTCATCACCGGCGGTGACTCCGGCATCGGCCGCGCCGTCGCGATCGCCTACGCCCGCGAGGGCGCCGACGTCGCGATCTCCTACCTGGCCGAGGAACAGTCCGACGCCGAGGACACGAAGCAGTGGATCGAGAAGGCCGGCGTGAAGGCCGTCCTGCTGCCGGGCGACCTGCGCGACGAGGACACGGCCCGCAAGGTCGTTGACGACGCCGTCGCCGAACTCGACGGCCTCGACATCCTCGTCAACAACGCCGCGTTCCAGTACGCCCGCGGCGAGGGCCTGGCCGACATCTCGACCGAGCAGCTCGACCGCACGCTGAAGACGAACCTGTACGCGATGTTCTGGGTCACCCAGCAGGCCCTGCCCCACCTCAAGAAGGGCGCGAGTGTCATCAACACCACCTCCGTGCAGTCGTACGCCCCCTCGGAGACGCTGATGGACTACGCCGCCACCAAGGCCGCCATCACGAACTTCACGATGAACCTCGCCGGCGAGCTCGGCGAGAAGGGCATCCGCGTCAACGCCGTCGCCCCCGGCCCCATCTGGACGCCGCTCCAGCCGGCCACCCAGAAGCCCGAGAAGGTCGAGCAGTTCGGCGGCGACGCCGCGCTCGGCCGCGCCGGCCAGCCCAGCGAGCTCGCGGGCGCGTACGTCTTCCTCGCCTCGCCGAAGGAAGCCAGCTACGTCAGCGCCGCCGTCATCGGTGTGACCGGCGGCAAGCCGGTCTTCTGAGGACGATCCGCGACCACTGACCGTCACGTTCTCCGAGCGAGGCCGCCCGCGGCCGAGACGAGGAGCCAGAAGGGACGACCCATGACCCGTTTCGGCTACACCCTGATGACCGAGCAGAGCGGACCGAAGGACCTGGTCCGCTATGCCCGCGCCGGCGAGGAGGCCGGCTTCGACTTCGAGGTCAGCAGCGACCACTACTTCCCGTGGCTGTCGGCGCAGGGCCACGCGCCGTACGCGTGGACCGTGCTCGGCGCGGTCGCGCAGGTGACCGAGCGCGTCGACCTCTACACCTACGTGACGTGCCCGACGCTGCGCTACCACCCCGCAGTGGTCGCCCAGAAGGCCGCCACGCTGCAGATCCTCGCCGACGGCCGCTTCACCCTGGGCCTCGGCAGCGGCGAGAATCTCAACGAACACGTCGTCGGCGAGGGCTGGCCCGCGGTCGACGAGCGCCAGGACATGCTCGAGGAGGCCATCGAGATCATCCGTGAGCTCCACACCGGCGAGCTGGTCACCTGGGCCGGCGAGCACTTCCGCGTCGACTCGGCCCGCATCTGGGACCTCCCCGAGCAGGGTGTCGACCTCGCCGTGGCCGTCGGTGGCGACAAGGCGGTCGAGCGGTTCGCCCCGCTGTCGGACCACCTCGTCGCGACGGAACCCTCGGCCGACCTCGTCACGTCCTGGAACGCCGCCTCCACCCACACGATCGGCGCCGACGCGAAGGCCATCGGCCAGATCCCGATCTCATGGGATCCCGACCCCGAGCGCGCCAAGGAGCGGGCCCACGAGCAGTTCCGCTGGTTCGCCGGCGGCTGGGCCGTGAACGCCGACCTCCCCACGACCGCGGGCTTCGCCGGGGCCAGCCAGTTCGTCCGTCCCGACGACGTGGCCCAGCAGATCCCCTGCGGTCCCGACCTGGACGCCATCGTCGAGGCCGTACGCCCCTTCTGGGAGGCCGGGTTCACCGACATCGCCCTGGTGCAGGTCGGCGACGAACTCCAGGACCGCTTCCTCGCCGAGGCCGCCCAGCCCCTGCTCGAGAAGCTGCGTGCCGCGGCACCGAGCTCCTGACCTGCCCACCCCTCGCCCACAGAATCGAGTTTCACCATGGCCACCGAACTCCTGCACGTCTACCTCCAGGACCACCACGCCGGCGCCAGCGCCGGAGTCGACCTGTTCCGCCGCGTCGCCGACAGCCACAGCCGCCCCGATGTCCGCGAGACCGTGGCCCGCCTCGGCGACGAGGTCGAGGCCGACAAGGCCCTCCTCGAGGAGTTGATGGCCGCGGTGGGCGCGAAGCCGGCCGCCGTCAAGGACATCCCTGCCCGTGTGGGCGAGAAGCTCAGCCAGCTGAAGGCCAACAACCGTTTGGTCGAGCGCTCGCCCATGAGCGACCTCCTCGAACTCGAGGCCCTCACGCTCGCCGTGCACGGCAAGCTGCTCGGGTGGAAGACGCTGCAGGAACTCGCCGATCCGCGCCTGTCGAGCGAACTCATCACCCGCCTGATCGACCGCGCCGCAGACCAGGGCCGCGAGCTGGACGACCTCCGGCTGTCCTGCGCCGACGTCCTCCACGCTGAGTAGGGTGAGCGCGTGACCACGAACCCGAACACCACGCCGAACCCGACCCCCGACCCCGAGCGTCCCACTCACGCGGGATCTCCCGCGGCGACGCCGCGTGGCGACACCTCCCACCACGACGGCAATCCCGCCTCCCTCCTCGTCCTGCGCGCCGCAGCAGCGCTGACCGCACTGGGCGCCCTCGTCCAGGCCGGCATCGGCGGCAGCATGCTGACGAGTGGCCCCGGCATGGCCGGCGTCCACGGCACCATCGGCCTGATCACAATGATCCTTGCCGTCGTCGCCGGCATCGCCGCGGGCCTGTGGGCCAAGCAGGGCGGCAACACCGGCATGATGTGGCACGCGCTGACGGTCGCCGTCCTCGCCGTGCTGCAGTACGGCCTCGGCGAGATGGGGCCCGGCATGCAGATCGCCCACATCGTCATCGGCCTGATCCTGCTCGTGGCCGCGATCGGGCTGGTGACCCTGGCGTTCCGCAAGCCCTACGCGGCGAACCCCCACGGCGCGCTGAACGAGTCGACCCACCACCACGAGGCCTGACATGGCCACGCCCCGCGCCCACGATGCAGCCGAGCCCCTCGGCCTGGTCGTCGTGGGCTCGGGGCCCGCGGGCGTACGCGCGGCCCAGGCCTACCGCGACGCCGGCGGAGCGGGACCCGTCGTCGTCGTCAGCGCCGACGAGACCGCGCCCTACCAGCGCCCGCCGCTGAGCAAGGACATGCTCGCGGGCGAGTCCCCGGCCGAGCCGACGCCCATCGACGACGACGACCCCGAGTTGTCGAGCATCGACGTCCGCCTCCGCACCCGCGCGCTGGCCCTGCGTCCCGACGAGCACGTGCTCGAGACCGACGCGGGTCCCCTCCCCTACGCGGCCTGCGTCCTCGCGCCCGGCAGCGAGCCGAAGCCCTTCCCCGACCTCGCCGACGGCGCCGACGTGCTCCTGCTGCGCACCTTCACCGACGGCGTACGCCTGCGCGAGCGCGCCGAGTCGGCCGACAGCGCCGTCGTGGTCGGCGCGGGGTTCATCGGCTGCGAGGCCGCGGCCTCCCTCGCGGCGCGCGGAATCAGCGTCACGCTGATCGCTCCCTCGAGGCCCCAGGAGTCCCGTCTCGGCCGCGAGGTCAGCGACTGGCTGACGTCCCACCTCCATGGGCTGGGCGTCGACGTGCGCGTCGGCGAGGTGACCCGCATCGAGGCCCCCACCAACCCCGGCGCGGCCGCCCGCGTCATCCTTGCCGACGGCCCCGACACCCCGGGCGGCCCCACGCTCGAGCCCGACCTCGTCCTCACCGCGCTCGGCGTACGCCCCGCCACCGGCTGGCTCCCGGCCGGCGACCTCGTCGAGGGCCGCATCCCGACCGACGACCACCTGCGTACGCCGTGGCCGGACGTCTGGGCCGCCGGCGACGCCGCGCTGGCCCACAACGCCGCCGCCGCGAGGCGCGTGCCGGTCGAGCACTGGGGCGACGCCGAGACGATGGGACGCATCGCGGGCGCCAACGCCGCCGGAGGCGACGAGGCCTGGGACGCCGCGCCGGGGTTCTGGTCGGAGATCGGCCCCCACACCCTCAAGCAGTCGGCGTGGGGCGACGGCCACGACGCCGTCCACGCCGAGCGCCACGGCGACGGCATCACGGTCTGGTATTCCCGGGACGACCGCGTCGTCGGCGTCGTGACCAACGACGACGACCCCGCGTACGAGCGGGGCGACGACCTGGTGCGCCGCGGCGCACCGCTGCGCGAGATCCAACCCGACACCGAGATCCCCAACACCAAGGAGTGACATGTCCGACAAGCTGACCGGTTCCACGGTGGCCTTCCTCTGCACCACGGGTGTCGAGCAGGTCGAGCTCACCAAGCCCTGGCAGGCCGTCGAGGCCGCCGGCGGCAAGCCCGTCCTCGTCTCCCTGGAGTCCGGCACCATCACCGGCATGAACGGCGACTGGGAGCACGCCGACGACTTCACGGTCGACCAGACCGTCGCCCAGGCCGACGTGACGGAGTTCGACGCCCTCGTGCTGCCGGGCGGCACCCTGAACGCCGACAAGGTGCGCGTCGACGACGACGCGAAGGCGTTCGTGAAGGCCTTCTTCGACGCCGGCAAGCCGGTCGCCTCCATCTGCCACGGTCCCTGGACCCTCATCGACGCGGGTGTGGCGAAGGGCCGCCGCATGACGTCCTACACCTCGATCGCGACCGACCTGAAGAACGCCGGCGTCGAGTGGACCGACGAGGAGGTCGTCGTCGACGGCAACCTCGTGACCAGCCGGAACCCCGGCGACCTCGACGCGTTCTCGAAGGCGCTGCTCGACCAGCTCCGCTGAGCCCTCGACACAGAACGTCCCACCATCTCGCGAGTCACCCCGGTTGGGCTCCCTGAACTACGATTCAGGGGGCACCCAGCCGGGGTGATCAGCTGAGAGGACTTCCATTGACCGCCGAAGAGCCACGATCCGCCCTGCGCTCGACGCTGTCGTTCCTCAAAGAGGTCCTTATCGTCATCCTCGGTGCGATGGTCGTCTCCGCGCTCCTGCGCGCCTTCGTGTTCGAGCCCTTCACCATCCCCTCGGGGTCGATGGAGAACACGCTCGCGGTGAAGGACAAGGTGATCGCCCAGAAGGTGACCGACTTCCGCCGCGGCGACGTCATCGTGTTCAAAGACCCGGGCGAGTGGGTCCCCGGCCAGAACCAGCAGCGCAGCGGCACACCCGCCAAGCTCCTCGAGTTCGTCGGCGTGCTCCCCAACTCCAGCGACGACTTCCTCACCAAACGTGTGATCGGCATGCCGGGTGACCGCGTCTCCTGCTGCGACGCCCAGGGGCGCCTCATGATCAACGGCCAGCCGATCACCGAGGACTACCTGTACGCGGACGCGAACGGCCGCGTACGCCCGTCGGAGTTCCCGTTCGAGGTCGTCGTGCCCGCGGGTCGCCTGTTCGTGATGGGCGACCACCGCAACGCGTCGGCCGACTCGCGCTGCCACCTCAACGACGTCGTCGGGGGGCGCACGCGCGGGGACACGGCGTTCGTCCCGATCGAGAACGTCGTGGGTCCCGTCAGCCTGATCGTGGCGCCGTTCGACCGCTGGCAGCAGCTGAAGACGCCGCCGGTCTTCGCCGGGGTGAAGAATGCCGAGGGGGCGCCCGCCGAGGCGAAGATCGTCACGACCGCCCGCTGCTGAGCCCCAACAACCGGGACAGCTCGTCGCGCACCGCGTCGAGTTCCGCGCCGGCTCGCTCGGACTCCGCTTCGGCCTCGGCCGTCCGTGTCGCCGCAGCGTCGGCGGCAGCGCGCTTCTGGGCCTCGGCCTTCTCCTGGTCCGCCAACGCCCGTTCGGCCTCGGCCAGCGCGGCGCGGGCCGCCTCGACCGCGGCCCTGGCCGCGTCCGCTCCCTGCGCCGCGGCCGCGGCGCGGTCCTCGGCCTCCTGCGCCTGTGTCTGTGCCTCGGTCGCGGCCCGCGTCACGTCGCCGGGGGCGCGCTCTGCCCGCTTCAGCGCGGCCGACAGCTCCGCGAGGCGGGCGGGGTCGGGACCGTCGTCGCCCTCCGGGTCCCCCGCACCCTCGGCGGGGCGGGGGGCGGCGGCGCGGCGCGCGGCTGCGGCCTCGCGCCGCGGCTGGAGCTGGATCACCTCGGCCATGGGAGCGAACAGGTCGACGGGGCCGAACCCCGACGCGCGCACGGTGCGGCTCAGGGTGCCGGCGCGGATGCCTGCGGCCACCTCGGGGTCGGCGAGTCCCGCCGTCAGGGTCTCCGCCACCTCGGAGCGGACCGAATCCGGCGCGATATAGCCGTCGTCCCGGCCCAATTCCACTGCGCGTTTCGCCAAGGTGGAGACCAACTGCGTACGCAGCCTCGAAAGTTCCCGCAATTGCGTGGCATCAGCATTGCGGTGGGCCTCGGCCAGAGATTCTCCGAGCGCGAGGGCTTCGGCCACCTGATCGGGCTCATGCAGGGACAGCAGATTGACCAGCCACGCACCGCGCGTCGGTTTTTTCCACGTGGCAATGGCTTTGGCGGCATCCTTTTCGCCCGCCTCGCGCGCGGCGGCGACCGCGTCCTTGCGGCGCGCCACGAACGCATCGAAAGGGCCGGCGAACACCTCGCGTGCGTTCACCGGCCCCTCCTGAAGAAATGTGCGACCGAGCTCAGGCGTTGGCCCGCTCGTACGCCTCGCGCACCTCGGCGGGGACCCGCCCGCGCGCGTTGACCTCCATGCCGTTGGCCTGGGCCCACGCGCGGATCTCGCCGGCATCGGCCTTGCCGTTGGCGGCGCGGGCGCGTCCGCCGGACCGCGAGCTGCGCGTCACCTTGCGTCCATGGCCGGTCCAGGGTGCGAAGTCGTCGCGCAGCTTGCGGGCGTTCTTCTCGGAGAGGTCGATCTCATAGTCGACACCGTCGAGCGCGAAACGGACGGTCTCGGCCGCTTCGCCGCCGTCGACATCGTCTTCGAGAATGACCTGGACTCGTTGGGCCATGAAAGACTCCTTGAATGTGGGGAACTTCAGTACGGCCCCATTCCACCACGGCCCGAAGGTCAGTTTCAAATAATGTCTGCGCATTCCCCGCATTATCCGTCCGCATATTCCTGGGCCCACATGTGGTCCGAATCCACTTTCTGGTTCGCGAGTCAGCCGTCGATGCATTTCACGACGCCCGCAATAGCGTGTCCCACGGTGCTTTCCGGTGCGATTGCCGATTTGTTGAGAATTCACGCGATCGACCACCTGATCGAGGTCGGCGCCGGTGACGCCCCCGTGGATCTGGGGGCCGATTGCCCCCGCGTACGCCGCCACGCCATCGACCTGCGTCCCGTCCCGGGGCTGGAGGACGACACCCGCCTGGCGCGATGGGACGTCGCGGGCGACTCCTGGGACGGTCCCGTCGCCGACCTGTGGGCCGACGGCACCCCGGTCCTCCTGCTGGCCGTGGAATGGCTCGACGACCTGCCCTGTGTGGTCGCCGGTCCCGCGAACGGGGAAGAAGGGCCGCGCGTCGAACTCGGACCGCACGGTGCCGCAGGCCCCGTCTCCCGCGACGACGATGCCTGGCTGAACCGTTGGTGGCCGTCCGTCGGCACCGTCGACGTGGGGCGTACGCGGGACTCCGCCTGGCTGTGGTTCGCCGAACGGCTGCCCCCGGGCAGCCTCCTGGTGGCGCTCGACTACGGCCACACCGCCGAGCGCCGACCACGCCGGTCCACGCTCACGGCCCACCGCGACGGCCGCGCCGTCGAGCCCGGGACGCCGGACGCGAACCTCACCGCCCACGTGGCCGTCGACAGCCTGGCCGACGCCGTCGAGCGCGCGGGTGCCGAGCGACTCGCCCTGACCCGACTCCGCGACCTCCCGGTCGCCCTGCCCGACTCGGCCGGCCTCCACGCCCTGGCCCTCCGCAGCGAGCTGGCCCTCTGGCGCGACCCCGCTCGCTTCGGAGACTTCTGGTGGATCGTCCACCGGGTCGCCGACCATAATGGCCCCCATGCCTGACCAGCCCGCGACCCCCGCCCTCCCTCGGCGGCTCAGGTTCCTCGTCGGATCGATGGCGGCCGGCATCCCCGGCGACGCGACCACGATCTGGCTGGACCTCGGCGCCGACCACCCGTCCCACGCCGGCCTCCTCGAGCTGTGCGTGGCGGAACGGGACGGCGTCGTCACCGAGGCGACCGTGGTTCCTGGGGCGATGCATCGCGGGGTCGAGAAGCTCTTCGAGGTGCGCGACTATCGTCAGATCCTCAGCCTGGCCGACCGGCACGACTGGCAGGCGCCGTTCTTCGGCGAGCTGCTCGCTGCCACGGCGGTCGAGCAGATGCTCGGACTCGAGGTCCCCCCGCGGGCGGCGTGGCTGCGGACGCTGCTCGCCGAGCACACCCGCATCCTGTCCCACCTGGGATTCCTGACCTGGGTCGCCCGCGACACCGAACACGCCACGGTCGTCCGTCGGGCCCGCGAGGAACTCCGCGAGCAGACGCGTCGGCTCACCGGCAACCGCATCCACCCGATGGTCGTCCGCCTGGGGGGTCTGGGCGCCGACGCCACCCCCGCCTGGCTCGCCGACGAGGTCGCCCTCGTCACTCGCATCGCCGCCGACCTCACCCCGCTGTCCGAGTCCCTGCCGGGAGCCGGGGTCGGCCTCGTGGACGAGGCGCTGGTGGACGCGTACGGGCTCTCCGGTCCCCTCGCCCGCGCCGCGGGCCTCGACCTCGACCTGCGCCGCACGGCCGCGTCCGGTCCGTACGCGGAGCTCGCCGACCTGGTGCCCGCGCCCACCACCGAAGGGGCCGGCGACGCCCGCGCACGCTTCTCCCTCCTGCTCGATGAGGTGGGAGTGTCCGCGCGGCTCGTCGAGGCGTCAGCCGAGCGTGTGCCCGACGGCCCCATCGACGTCCGCCTGCCGAAGATCGTCAAACTGCCCGACGACGAGGCGTACGCGGCGGTGGAGGCCCCGCTGGGTCGCTCCGGCCTCCACGTGGTCTCCCGCGGCGACAAGACGCCGTGGCGCATGAAGCTGCGTACCCCGTCGTTCCACCACGCCGCCGCGCTGGAGGCGATCCTCCCGGGCACGCCCGTGGGTGACGTGGAATGTGTGCTGGCCTCGATCGGTCACGTCATCGGCGACCTGGACAAATAGGCGCGGGCCCACCGACCCCGGCGACACGGCAACGGCGCCGGCCCCCCGAGGGACCGGCGCCGTCGGCGTACGCGGGGTCAGGCCTGCTTGCGGACCTCGGCCTCGACGGCCGGGAAGGCCAGCTTCTGCAGGTCCACCACGGTCGGGTGGTCGCCGTCGGCGAACAGGTCCTCCGCGGTCGGCAGGGCGTCCCAGTCCGAGCCGGCGGCGTGACGCGGCATGGCCAGCACCTCGGCGTCGTCCTCGATCTCCTGCAGGGTGCGCAGCTCGGCCTCGCGGGAGGCGAGGTCGCGACGAAGGGTGGAGATGCGGTGGTCGCGCTCGGCGAGGTCGGCCTTGAGGCCGGCGTTGGCGCCGCGCAGGGTGTTCAACTCGACCTTGAGCTCGCCGATGGTTCCCTCGAGTTCGCGCACCGCCGCGTCGGCGCGACCGTTGTGGTCACGCAGGGCGTCGAGCACCTCGCCGGTGCGGCGCCGCTCGGCGGCGATCGACGCACCCTGGGAGCGGGCGATGTGGGACAGGGCCTGGCCGTGTTCGGCCTGGGACTGGCGCAGTTCCTGCCAGGCGAAGCGGACCGCGAGGACCGCACCGATGGCGAGCACGACGAGCCCGGCGCGCACCACCCAGACCGAGCCGAAGGCGGAGGCGATCGCCAGCACGAGGCCTGCGGAGAGCGCGAACTGCGACGCCCGGCGGAGGGGGGACGCGGAGCCGGAGCGGCGGCTGGTGGAGGTGGTGTTCACGTGCGTAATGGTAGTGCTCGGACACCGGCGCGGGCGGGTGCGAAACGCCCTCCGAGAGAATCTAATCGCGATCCTCGGGCGTGGGTGGCTCGTCGCCCCAGCGCCCGCGGCACGCCTTCTCCAGCACCCATCCGGCCAGCGCGATCGCGACCGCGACGACGGCCGAGACGACCCCGCGGATGACGCGCTGCCGCGGGCCGACCGCGTCGAGGTGGTCGACGAACAGGTAGGCGAACACCAGGTAGCCCGCGGCCAGGGCCGCGCCGCCGAGCAGGGCCGATTTGGCGAGGGCGAGGTGGACGAGCGCTCGCCGGTTCTCGACGGGCGGCGAACCGGGCTTGGTCGCAGCCCGGCGTACGCTCCACGCCAGCCACCCCATGGCGATCGCGAGGGCGCCGAGCATGGCCACCCCCACCCACGGCAGCTGCGGCGTCTCGCCCGTGGCGCGTTCGACCGTGCGGACGAACAGCCACGCGCCGAAGGCGCCGACGAGCGCGGCCGCGCCGAGTTCGCGACCCGTCGTCGCGGTGACGGTGGGTTCCGCCAACTCAGGCCTCCAGGGCGAGGTCGTCGCGCCGGCGGACGCCGGAGGTGTCGACGTCCTCGAGCAGCACGGCGATGGGGCCGTGGCCGGGGAGTTCACCGGTCGGGTCGACGTCGTGCCACGGCACGAGGACGAAGGCGCGTTCGTGGGCGCGGGGATGGGGCAGGGTCAGCTCGGGATCGTTCTGCTGGACCTGGCCGACGACCACGAGGTCTACGTCGAGCGTGCGGGGATCGTTGCGATGCTCGCGCTCACGCCCGTACGCGTCCTCGATCGCCTGCGCCCGCTCAAGCAGCGTCCGGGTCTGGAGCGTGGTCTCGGCCACGACCACGGCGTTGAGGAACTGGGGGCTGTCGGCGGGACCGCCGACGGGGTCGGTCTCATAGACCGGCGAGACGTCGACGATGATCACGTCGGGGGTGTTGCCCAGCGAGTCGAGGGCCCCTTGGAGGTTCTCGAGCGGGTCGCCGAGGTTCGATCCGAGGGCGAAGACGACCTTGCGCAGCGGGCGCATGCCGCTGAGGGTGTCGGCGTCGATGGCGTAGGGGTGGGTCATGTGCGGCTCCTTCTCACGGTGACGGCGATGTCGTCGAACGGGACGTCGACCGGCGCCATCGGCTTGTGGACGGTGACCTCGACCTCGCGTACGCGGGCGTCGGTCAGACAGGTGCGGGCGATGCGGGCGGCGAGCGCCTCGATGAGGTCGAGCGGGTCGCGCTCGACGTCGGCGACGATGGCCTGCGCGACCCCGCCGTAGTCGACGGTGTCCACGAGGTCGTCCGACTCCCCCGCAGGGCCGAGGTCGAGCCACAGGGTGGCGTCGACGCGGAAGCGCTGCCCATCTGCGCGCTCGTGCTCGAACACGCCGTGACGGCCGAAGGCCTCGATGCCGGTGAGGGTGATGCGGTCGCTCATGGTCCACCTCCGTCCAACTGCCCGCTCCTGGTCCAGCTGTTGGGGCGGAGCCTAGCCGACGGCAGGAACACCTCGGTGAACGACCTACTCATCAGTAACGTCGCCGCGCAGCCGCTCCACCACGGCGATCGCGTCACACTGGTCCCGCACCGAGTGCGTACGCACGGCCCAGACCCGGCGCTGGGCGCAGACGGTGGTGATGGCGGCCGTGGCCGCATCGCGCCGCTTGGGCGCGCGCTCGGTGCCGGACGTTGCGAGCAACTCCCCCAGGAATCGCTTGCGCGACACCCCGACGAGCACGGGAAGGCCCAGCGACTCGATCTCGTCGAGGCGTCGCAGCAGCTCCCAGTTGTGACCGGCGGTCTTGGCGAAGCCGATGCCGGGATCGACGACCAGGCGGGCCTCCCGTACGCCGGCCGCCAGGGCCGCGTCGACGCGCTCCGCGAGCTCGCGGCGCACGTCGGCGACGACGTCCTCATAGGTGGCGAGGTCCTGCATGGTGGTGGAATGGGCGCGCCAGTGCATGGCGATGTAGGGCACGTCCAGATCGGCGACGACCGGGAGCATGTCGGGGTCCGCGAGTCCGCCGGACACGTCGTTGATCATGGTCGCGCCCGCGGCGACCGTGGCCCGGGCGACTTCGGCGCGCATGGTGTCGACCGACACAGCGACCCGTTCGGCGGCCAGCGCCGTCACGACCGGCAGGACACGGCGCAGCTCTTCGGCGGCCGTGGTGCGGGAGATCCCCGGCCGCGTCGATTCGCCGCCGACATCGATGATGTCGGCGCCCCGGGCGGCCAGCTCGAGGCCGTGGGCGATGGCGGTGTCGTGGTCGAACCAGTCGCCGCCGTCACTGAAGGAGTCGGGGGTGACGTTGAGGATGCCCATCACGCGGGTGGGCCCGGGGGCGAGCAGGCCCCCGCTCTCAGGCCGGGGGGTCATCGGCCCAGGATCAGGCTCATGGCCTCGGCCCGCGTCACGGCGTCGCGCAACTGGCCGCGGACGGCGCTGGTGACGGTGCGCGAGCCGGGTTTGCGTACGCCGCGCATCGTCATGCAGAGGTGCTCGCACTCGACCACGACGATCACGCCGCCGGGGTTGAGGTGCTCCATCAGCGCCTCGGCGATGTCGGTCGTCATTCGCTCCTGCACCTGCGGGCGCTTCGCGAACACGTCGACGAGTCGCGCGAGCTTCGACAAGCCGGTCACGCGGCCGTCCTCGCCGGGGATGTAGCCCACGTGGGCCACGCCGGTGAACGGCACCAGGTGGTGTTCGCACATCGACCAGACCTCGATGTCCTTGACGAGGATCAGCTCGTTGTGGGCCATGTCGAAGCTGGTGGCGAGGACCTCTTCGGGGCTCTGGCGCAGCCCGGCGGTGAGTTCGGCGTACGCGCGCGCCACCCGCGCCGGGGTGTCGCGCAGGCCGTCGCGGTCGGGGTCCTCGCCGATCCCGACGAGGATCTCGCGGACGGCCGCCTCGATGCGGGCGTGGTCGAACTCATGCATGGGAGGTGACTCTATCGGGCGGCCGAGCAAGCAGGAGTCGAAGCGCTGGCTGAGCGACGAAGGAGTCGAAGCGCTGGCTGAGCGACGAAGGAGTCGAAGCCTGTCACCCCATCTGCACCCTCAGCAGCCCCCGCGGCGTCCGGCGCGCGATGTCGGCCAGCGCGCCATCGAGCTCCGGGTGGCGGAACGCGTACGCGGTGTCCAGCAGCCGGCCCGGGTGGACCCAGCGGCTCTTGAGCACCAGCTCGGCCTCCGTGCGGATGATGCGTGCGCCCGCCTCCAGCGACCAGGCCGGCAGCGGCAGACCCACGGGGCGTCCGAGATGACGCCGCACCGCCGCCATCAGTTCGACGTTCGTCACCGCGTGGGGTGAGGCCAGATTGACGGGTCCCTCCAGGGCCGGGGTGTCGATGATGTGGCGGATCGCGCCATGGACGTCGTCGACGTGCAGCCAGCTGAACCTCTGGCCGCCGTCGCCCTCGGGGCCACCGAACCCCAGGCGGGCCAGGTTGATCAGCGGGCTCAGCGCCCCGCCTTCCGGGCCGAGGACGATGGTGGTGCGCAGGGCGACCCGGCGTACGCGGTCACCGACCGGCGCCGCATCCAGCTCGCGCTCCCAGGCGCGGGCGACCTCGACGGAGAAGCCGTCGCCCAACTCGCCGGAGTCCTCGTCCTGCGGTCGGTCGCGGGCGTCGCGATAGATGGTGCCGGTGCTCGCGTTGAGCCAGACCGGCGGCGGGGCGTCGCAGGCGGCCAGCGCCAGCCCGAGTTCGCGGGTCGTCCGGGTGCGGGAGCGGAAGATGGCGTCGGCGTTGGCCTTCGAATAGCGGCAGCTGACCGAGCGCCCGGCCAGGTTCACCAGGGCGTCGGCGCCCTCGACGAGCCGTCCGAGGTCACCGCCCCAGGTGGCGTCCGCGCCCGAGCGGCCGATGGTCTTCACGTCCCAGCCGTCGCCGGCGAAGGCGCGGGTGAGGTGGCGGCCGAGGAAACCGGACGCCCCGGCGATGACCACGCGGGGGCGGGAGGTGGCGGGTGTGAACATGTCAGTCCTTTGCGGGTGCGAAGCGGTCGACGAGGGCCACGACGTCCGCGGAGACGCCGCGGGCGATGGGGAGGCGGGCGAGGTTGAGGGCCCGGCCCAGCAGGGGCGCGAGTCCGTCGACGAGGTCCCGCGTACGCCGCTGGCCGTCGGTCGCGTCGTGGACCCAGTGGAGCGTCACGCCCAGGTAGGCCAGCAACAGCAGGGTGGGGAGGCGATCGGCCAGAGCGCCGCGCGGGACTCCGCGGGACGTCCCCACTGCCTCGGCCATCAGTGCGACGGCCTGGGCCCGGGCGGGTGACGAGGCCGCCGAGAACGGGCTGATGTCGGAGGCGGGGCGCAGCGCGGTGGCGATCATCGTCGCGCCCAGCGCGTGATAGGGCGCCATCACGTCGAGGCCTGCGTGGAGCACGCGCCGCAGGTTCTCCCCCACCGGGTCACCGTCCACCAGCCTCGGGAGGGCGATCGCGCGATGGTCGGCCTGGACCCGATCGAACAGCTCCTGGACCAGGGCGTCCTTGCCGGCGAAGTAGTAGTACGCGTTCCCGGTCGAGACGCCCGCCTCCGTGGCGACGCGCCGCATGGTCGTGGCCTCATAGCCCTCGTCGCGCAGGAGTCGCAGGGCGGTGTCGACGAGGAGTTCGCGCGTGCGCTCCGCCTTGGCGGTCATCGCAGGCACCCAGTTTTGAACATGTTCAAATCTTAGCGGACACCCGGTGCACCAGCCCCTCCACCGGACCGCGCTCGAAGCGCCGCAGCCACAGGTGGGCGAGCGTCGCGATCGCCAGGCAGACCCCGGCGTACGCGACCGCGGTGACGGGGAGGCGCAGCACCGGCGCCACCGCGTTGAGCCCGAGACCCCAGCCGTAGAACAGGGCCGACGACAGCAGGTTCTGGGCGATGTAGCAGCTGAGCGCGGCGCGTCCCACCTCCGAGAGCCGCCGGCCGACGAAGCCCGGCTCGCGGCCGAGCCACGCGTGGGCGATGAGGGCGAGCAGGCCCGCAGAGACGACCGGGGCCAGGAGGTAGCGGCACACGAGGACCGAGGTCGGCAGCTGGGCCAGCAGGAGGTCGAGCGGAAGCGCAATCCCGCCCGCGATCATCAGGCGCCGCCGCAGCCCGGCGCCGCGCGGCTCGAAGATCCCTCGGGACAACAGCGCGGCACCGGCGAGGAACATCGCCACCGACATGGGGCCGATGAACACTGGCTCCAGACGGAAGAGGAACGCCTGGTCGAGGCGCAGTCCGACCAGGTCCAGCCAGCTGCCGTCGCGATAGGGATTGGCGTCGGAGCCGGTGCCGGGGAGCGCCATGGCCCCGGTGGGCATCGCGACGAGCAGCCAGGTGACCACCCCGACCGCGGCGACGTGCAGCGCGGTGCACGCGACGGCCACGCCCAGGCGTACGCGGGGTGAGGCGAGGATGAACCAGCTGACGACGAGCGCGGTCACCGCGTACCCCATCAGCACATCGAACTCGGCGATCAGGAGGTAGTGGACCAGCCCCTCGGCGAACAGCAGTCCGGCGCGGACCCAGTAGCGGCCGGGCCAGGGCCTGCCGCGGCGCTGGGCCGAGCGCGCCTGGATGGCGAGGCCGATGCCGAACATGAGGGTGAGCAGGCCCAGGAACTTGCCGTTGGCGAGTGCCATCAGGAAGGCCTCGACGCGTTGTTGGGCCGGGCCGGCGCCCGGGGTCGTCGGCCCGCCGAGATAGCCGAGGAAGCCCCCTGGATGGCTGAACAGCCAGATATTGGTGGCGAGGGTGCCGAAGATCGCGATGCCCCGGGCGATGTCGAGGGCGGGGATGCGCGCCGAAACCGACGGGCTGGGGGTGGCGCGGTCTGCGGTGCTGCGAGCGGAGGACATGGGGGTGATCCTTTTTATCTCGACTGTGATAATTGCAACCTACCACGCCGGGAGGGGATCCATCACATGCGTGATAAAATCTCGTATGCCCAAGCTCGTTGACCCCACCGAGCGGCGGCAGGCGATCATCGAGGCGGTCTTCCGTCTCGTGTGTCGCGACGGCATCACGGGCGCGTCCCTGCGGCACATCGCCGACGAGGCCGGGCTCAACATCGGGTCGGTGCGTCACTATTTCGACAGCGCCGACGACCTGCTCGAGGCGGCCGCCCGCGCCATGGCCGATCGCGTGGCCAACCGCATCCGGTCCCACGAGCCGGCGATCGACGCGGCGATGCAGCGGGGCGACCATCAGGCCGCCCTGCAGGGTCTGGTCGGGATGCTCGAAGAGCTCATGCCGCTCGACGAGGCCCGGCGGGCCGAGGCGACCGTGTGGCTGGCGTTCACCGAACGGTCACGCACGCGCGAGAACCTGAAGCCGTACGCCGCCGAGCTCCTCTTCGGTTCGCGGGAGCTGGCGCGGGCGCTGACCGGCGCCCTCGGTCAGCCGGACGAGGCCGCCGAGGCGCTCGCGGCGTGTGTCGACGGTCTGATCCTGGCCGCCGTGCACTTCCCGGAGAACTATCCGGCCGAACGCCAGCGGGCCGTCCTGGCCCACCAGATCGACACCGTGACGCGCGCCGCCGCCGTTGACCGCCCCACCACAGACTGACCGACCGTCCCGCACCACCCACGGAAGGACCGCCCTTGTCCCTCGTACGCCGACACCTGACCTGGACCACCCTCGCCCCGATCGCGGCCATCGTCGCGCTCCTCGCCTCCTGGGGACGCGACCTGCCGCTGTTCGCCGTCCTCGTGGTGGCCGTCCTCCTGGGCGCCGCCGTGCTCGCCGCCGTCCACCACGCCGAGGTCGTGGCCCACAAGGTCGGCGAGCCCTTCGGCTCACTGGTCCTCGCGGTGGCCGTGACGATCATCGAGGTCGCCCTGATCGTGACGCTGATGGTGTCGGGTGATCCGGAGAAGAACGCCACGCTGGCCCGCGACACCGTGTTCGCCGCCGTGATGATCACCCTGAACCTCATCGTGGGCATCACGCTGTTCGTGGGCATCAGCCGCCGCTCCCGGCTGGCCGTGTTCAACTCGGAGGGCACCGGCGCCGCGCTAGCGACCGTCATCGCGATCGCCGCCCTGTCGCTGGTCATCCCCCGGTTCACCACGACGACCGAGGGACCCATCTTCAGCGACACCCAGCTCGTCTTCGCGGCGGTCGCCAGCCTCGTGCTCTATGGCATGTTCGTCGTGACCCAGACCGCGCGTCACCGCGACTTCTTCCTCCCCGTCGAGGAGCCCCGCAAGGCCAAGGGCGGCAGCTCGGCGGCCGCCGGGTCGAACGTTCCCGACGACGAGGACCACGCCGCGCCGCCGTCGCGGTCGGAGGCGCTGGTCAGCGTGCTGCTGCTCGCGGTGTCGCTCGTGGCCGTCGTCGGCCTGTCGAAGGTCGAGTCCCCCGCGATCGAGGCAGGCGTGAAGGCGGCCGGACTGCCCCCGTCGTTCGTGGGCGTCATCATCGCCCTGGTGGTCCTGCTGCCGGAGACGCTGGCCGCCGCGCGCAACGCCAAGCGCCGGCGCGTCCAGATCGGCCTGAACCTCGCGCTGGGGTCGGCGATGGCGTCGATCGGCCTGACCATCCCGGCCATGGCGATCATGACGCTGTTCATCGACACCCCGCTGGTGCTCGGTCTCGACCCGGTCCAGATCGTCCTGCTCGCACTGACGGCCTCGGTGTCGATCCTCACCGTGATGCCGGGCCGCGCGACGCGACTGCAGGCGTCGATCCACCTCGTGCTCGGCGTCGCGTTCGTCTTCCTGGCGGCGATCCCGTGACCGACCTGCGCCGCGTCAAGGTGATCGGCATCGGGCCCGGCGGCCACGACCAGCTCACACTCGCGGCGGTGCGTGCGCTCGGCGAGGTCGACACGTTCCTCGTCACCGACAAGGGGGCCGACACCTCCGACCTCGTCGCGTTCCGCACCGCGGTCGTGGAGCGCCACGCGCCGCAGGCCCGCGTACGCGTGGTCCCCGATCCGCCGCGGGACCGGGCGGCCGAGCGCCCGGGCGGCGAGGCGTCCGCGTACCACCGCAATGTGGGCGACTGGCACCACGCGCGGGCGCGGGTGTACGCCGAGGCGATCGCGGACTCCCTCGGCACCCTCGGATTCCTGGTCTGGGGTGACCCGGCGTTCTATGACTCGACGCTGCGGGTGGTCGACCACCTGCGCGCCGGCGGGCTGGAGATCGACCTCGAGGTGGTCCCCGGCATCTCGTCCCCCCAACTCCTCGCCGCGCGCCACGGCATCGCGCTGAACCGCGTGGGGTCACCGATCCACATCACGACGGGCCGGCGACTGGTCGACGAGTGGACGCCCGAGCTCGGCGACGTGGTGGTCATGCTCGACGGCCACCTGACCTGCCGATCGCTGGTGGGCAAGGGGCTGGAGATCTTCTGGGGCGCGATGCTGGGCGACCCGCGCGAGGCGCTCGTGAGCGGCCCGCTGGACGCGGTGATCGACGAGATCACAGCCGTACGCGAGGCCCTGCGGGCCGAGCACGGCTGGGTGATGGACACCTACGTGCTGCGGCCCGCGGGCTGAGGCTCACTCCTCCAGGTCGCCCTCGATGTCGAGATAGACCTGCTGGAGCTGCTGCATGAGTGCGGCGTCCGGCTCCTCCCAGAGGTTGCGGTCGGCGGCCTCGTGGAGCTTCTCGATGATGCCGCGCAGCGCCCAGGGGTTCGCGTGCCTCATGAACTCCTGGTTGGTCTCGTCGAGGACGTACGCCTGCGCCAGCTGCTCATACATCCAGTCGGGCACCACGCCGGTAGTGGCGTCGAAGCCGAACAGGTAGTCGACGGTGGCGGCGAGTTCGAACGCCCCTTTGTAGCCGTGCCTCTGCATCGCGGCGATCCAGCGGGGGTTCACGACGCGGGCCCGGAAGACGCGGTTGGTCTCCTCCTGCAGCGTGCGGGTCTTCACGGCGTCCGGGGTCGTCGAGTCGCCCACGTAGGCCTTCGGGGAGTCCCCCGTCAGCGAACGCACCATCGCGACCATGCCGCCGTGGTACTGGTAGTAGTCGTCGGAGTCGGCGATGTCGTGCTCGCGGGTGTCGATGTTCTTCGCCGCCACCTGGATGCGGCGATAGTTCGCCTCCATCGTATCCCTGGCAGGGATTCCGTCGAGGTCGCGCCCGTACGCGAAGCCGCCCCAGGTCGCGTACACCTCCGCGAGGTCGGCGTCCGTACGCCAGTTCCCCGCCTCGACCAGCGGCAGGATGCCGGCGCCGTAGGAGCCCGGCTTGGAACCGAAGATGCGCGTGGTCGCGCGCCGCTCGTCGCCGTGCTCGGCGAGATCCCTTGCTGCGTTGGCCTTGACGAAGTTGTGGTCTTCGGGCTCGTCGAGTCCGGCGACCAGGCGTACGGCGTCGTCGAGCAGCGTGAGGACGTGGGGGAAGGCGTCGCGGAAGAAACCCGAGATGCGGACGGTCACGTCGATGCGGGGCCGGCCGAGCTCGTCGAGCGGCACGACGTCGAGGCCCGTGATGCGCCGTGATGCCTCGTCCCACTGGGGAATCACGCCCATGAGGGCGAGGACCTCGGCGATGTCGTCACCCGACGTACGCATGGCCGACGTGCCCCACACCGACAGGCCGACCGAACGGGGGTGCTCGCCGGTCTCCTCGACATAGCGGGCGACGAGCGAGTCGGCCATGGCGCGGCCGGTCTCGTAGGCGAGCCGCGACGGGATGGCCTTGGGATCGACGGAATAGAAGTTGCGGCCGGTGGGCAGGACGTTGACGAGGCCACGCAGCGGCGAGCCCGAAGGGCCGGCGGGGATATAGCCGCCCTCGAGCGCGTGCAGGATCGCCGGGATCTCGTCTCGGGTCCGGGCCAGCCGCGGCACGACCTCCGCGCAGGCGAACCGCAACGAGGCCTCGACGGCGGATCGGTCGACGCCGTCGGGCAGGTCCGCGCAGACCTCGGCGACTGCGTCGGGCGCGAATCCCTTGCGGGCCAGCGATTCGACGAGGCCGCGGGCGAGCTGCTCGACGCGATCGGTGTCGTTGCGGATCCCCTCCCCCACGCTCGCCGAGCGAGCACGCTCCCCCACGTTCTCCGAGCGAGTGCGCTCCCCCACGTTCTCCGAGCGAGCGTGCTCCCCCACGTTCTCCGAGCGAGCGGAGCGAGTCGAGGAGTCAAGCCCCAGCGCCGTCCTCAGCCCCGGGATGCCGTCGGACGACCCGCCGAAGACCTGGTTCGACCGCAGGATGGCCAGCACGAGGTTGACCAGCTCGTCGCCCTCGGGCGCCTGCGCGAGCACATGCAGGCCGTCGCGGATCTGCACGTCCTTGACCTCGCAGAGCCAGCCGTCGACGTGCATGATGAACTCGTCGAACTCCTCGTCGCCTGGACGCTCCTCCAGGCCGAGGTCGTGATCCATCTTCGCGGCCTGGATGAGGGTCCAGATCTCCTGGCGCAGGGCCGGCGCCTTGGCCGGGTCCATCGCCGTGACGTTGCCGTACTCGTCGAGCAGCTGCTCGAGGCGGTTCATGTCGCCGTACGTCTCGGCGCGCGCCATCGGCGGGACGAGGTGGTCGATGATCGTGGCGTGGGCGCGGCGCTTGGCCTGCGTACCCTCGCCGGGATCGTTGACCAGGAAGGGATAGATCAGCGGAACCGAGCCGAGCGCGGCGTCGGTGCCGCAGCTGGGCGACATCGCAAGGTTCTTGCCCGGCAGCCATTCGAGGTTGCCGTGCTTGCCCATGTGGACGATCGCGTGGGCGCCGAACTCCTCGGCGATCCAGCGATAGGTCGCGAGGTAGTGATGGGTCGGCGCCAGGTCGGGATCGTGGTAGATCGCGATGGGGTTCTCACCGAAGCCGCGTGGCGGCTGCACCATGATCACGACGTTGCCGGCGCGCAGGGTCGCGGCGACAATCTCGCCGTCGGGGTCGGTCGTGGTGTCGACGAACAGCTCGCCGGGGGCCTCCCCCCAGGCCTGCGTGACGGCCTCGACGAGGTCGTCGGGCAGTTCCTTCAGCCAGTCGCGATAGGTGGCCGCGGGGATGCGTACGGGTTGTCCGGCGAGCTGACCCGACGTGAGCCACTCGGGGTCCTGACCGCCGGCCTCGATCAGGCCGTGGATCAGTGCGTTGCCGCGGGTGGTGTCCTCGGCCTCACCTTCCACGGCGTCGATCGCGCCCGTCCCGGGGATGTCGCCGGGCTCGCCGAGGTCATAGCCCGCATCGCGCATCGCCGCCAGCAGACGGATCAGCGAGACGGGGGTGTCGAGGCCGACGGCGTTGCCGATGCGGGAATGTTTGGTGGGATAGGCCGACAGCATGATCACGATGCGCCGTTCGGCCGGCGGGATGTGGCGCAGGCGGGCGTGGTTGACGGCGAGCTCGGCCATGCGACGGCAGCGTTCGGCGTCGGGCTCATAGTGGGGCAGGCCGTCGGAATCGGTTTCCTTGAAGGAGATCGGCACTCCGATGATGCGGGCGTCGAACTCGGGGACGGCGACCTGGGTCGCGACGTCGAGCGGGCTCATGCCGTCGTCGGAGCCGGCCCACGACGCCCGGTCCCACGTCAGGCAGAGCGCCTGCAGGATCGGCACGTCGAGGGCCGCGAGCGCGCGTACGTCCCACCCCTCGTCGTCGCCGCCGGCCTGCGCCGAGGCGGGCTTGGTGCCACCGGCGGCGAGCACGGTGGACACCAGTGCGTCGTAACCCGCGAGGTGGTCCAGGAGGTCGGAGGGCGCGTCGCGCAGGGAGGTCGCGAAGACGGGTACGCCGACCCCACCGGCCTCGTCGATGGCGCTGGCGAGGGCTTCCACGTATGCGGTGTTCCCCGCGGAGAACTGGGCGCGATAGAAGAGGACGGCGACACGGGGACGGGCCGCCTCCGGGTGACTGAGCGAGCCCTCACCATCACGTTGACTGAGCGAGCCCGCACCATCACGTTGACTGAGCGAGCCCGCACCATCACGTTGACTGAGCGAGCGAAGCGAGTCGAAGTCCCCCAGCACCCCCCACTCCGGCTGCTGCTGCACGGGATCGAAGCCGCGCCCGGTCAGCAGCACGGTGTCGGACAGGAACGCGTGCACGCCCTCGAGGTTCTCCCGCCCGCCCTGCGCGAGGTAGAGGTGGGCCTGCGCCGCCACGTTCACCGGCACGGTCGACAGCTCCATCAGGCTCGCGTCGGGCAGTTGCTCGCCGCCGAGCACGACGAGCGGCTTGGCGGCCGCGCGTACGGCTTCGAAGGTCTCCGGCAGCGACTGCACCGACCCCAGGAAGCGGAAGACCACGAGGTCGGCACCCTCGAGGAGCTGGGCGAGGCGGTCGGGGCCGACGCGGGTCGGGTTCGCGTACGTGTAGTCGGCATCGCACGCCCGGGCCGACAACAGATCGGTGTCGGAGGTCGACAGAAGGCAGACGGTGGGCACGGGCTCGGTCATGATTCTCCTCGCGGGATCCTCGTCCCGTGGTGGCGGATTGCGGGTGGTCGGCGGCAGTTCCTGGCTTCCTCGCGGATGGATCGCGGGGTCACAGTGGCGGGACCGTCCCGGATTCACACCGGGTTCCTGACGACGACGGGTTCACCCTAGCCGGACTCCTCCCGGGCCGGGGTTCGCGGCCCGGCGCGCGGTTGGGCGACCGATGCGACGAAGCCGTGTCGCCGACCCACGTTCTCCGAGCAACCACTTCGTCTCGGCCGCGGCGCGGCCTCGCTCAGCACAGGCTCCGCGAGACGAGGAGCAGGCGACCGATCCGAGGACTCGGGTCTCGCTGGCTGAGCGAGGAACGAGTCGAAGCCACTCTGGGGGTCACGCTGGCTGAGCGAGGAACAAGTCGAAGCCACTCTGGGGGTCACGCTGGCTGAGCGAGGAACAAGTCGAAGCCGCGGAAGCCCACGTTCTCCGAGCGAGCGCCAGCGAGACGAGGAGCAGGTGACTGATCCGAGGACTCGCGGTCACGCTGGCTGAGCGACGAAGGAGTCGAAGCCACCCCGTGTCGTCACGACGCTCTCCGAGCGAGCGCCAGCGAGACGAGAGGCAGGCCACCGATCCAGGGACTCGCGGTCACGCTGGCTGAGCGAGGAACGAGTCGAAGCCACCCCGTGTCGTCACGACGCTCTCCGAGCGAGCGCCAGCGAGACGAGGAGCAGGCCACCGATCCGAGGACTCGCGGTCACGCTGGCTGAGCGACGAAGGAGTCGAAGCCACCCGGCCGCGATCGCCTTCCACGGCAAGAGAAAAATAGTTCGAAAAACTTTTCGCGCACCGCTGTTCTGGACCCGAAATTGTCAGTGGGTCTTCCTAGGCTGGACCCATCACCACACCCCAGGGGGAAACCATGGACGATCTCACCGAACACCTTCTTGCGAAGGGAAAACCCGACCGCACCGCCGTCATCATCGGCCTCAAAGACGCCGCCGACCGCCAACGCCAAGCAGAGATCGACCAGATCTCGTTGATCGCTGCCGCAGCAAGGGCGTACTCATGGATCGACGAACCCCTTCACGACGACGATTCCGCACCATCGGTCCTCCACGGCGAACGCCTGATCGCCCTCGGCGGTGACGGCACCCCGCAGGTCGCCGAGTTCTGCACCCTCGAAGTCGGCCCCGCTCTCGGCATCTCGCCCGACGCCGCCGCCCAGCTGATCGCCGACGTCCTCGACCTTCGTCATCGTCACCCACAGTTGTGGGCGCTGGTGATCGACGGCTACGTCCGCGTCTTCGCGGCCCGCAAGGTCGCCCAACTCACCCGCACCCGTGAACTCACCCACAAGATGGCCGGTGAGGTCGACCGGAAGCTCGCCCCGTTCGCCCCGCAATACACCGTCACGCGGTTGCTGGCGCAGGCCGAACTGCTGTGTGATGTGGTCGATCCCGACGGCGCCGAGGAACGTCGGAAGGCCGCGCTCGAGCGGCGGTTCGTCACCGTGCGTGCTGGTGAAGCGGGCACCGCGCTCGTCACGGGCCAGGTCGACGGTCCCGCCGGCTTGCGGCTCGACCAGACCATCACCCAACTCGCGGGCATCCTCCGCCACGCCGGACACCGGGACTCGGCCCACGGTGATGGCACGGTGGCCGGGGGCGCGGATGTCGATCCGTTGGACCATCAGTTCGCAGTGCTCCGCGCCCAGGCACTCGAGCTCCTCGCCGACCCCGCCCGCGCGGGACGGGTCCTCGGCACGGGATCCCTCGACCTCGACGCTGCTGACGAGGCCGGCACGTCGTCTGGGTTGCCGTCGAGGAAGGACCTTCTTGAGCTCGTGGTCCACATCCGCCCGGACCAGGTCGACCGCGGTGCGGGCGGTGAGGTCACCGGCCTCGGGTCGGTCGTGCGTTCCCAACTCGACGCGCTCCTCGCGAACGCCGAGAAGGTCACCGTCCGGCCGGTCCTGGATCCGGAAGTGCCGCATGTCACGGTCGGCTACCAGCCGACCGAGGCGCAGAGGCGGGACGTGCTGCTGCGGGAGGAATACGAGGCATTCCCGTTCTCCACACGGCGCTCGGCCGGGAAGTTCATCGACCTCGATCACATCGTGGAGTTCCCCCTCGGCCAGACCTGCACCACCAACCTCACGCCGTTGTCGAAGCGCGTCCACCGGGCCAAGACCTTCGGCGGGTTCACCACCACCCCCGTCCGCCCCGGCGTGAAGCACTGGAAAACACCCACCGGACAGGAGTTCTGGACCACACCCCACGGCACCTACACCCGCAACCCCGACACCGACCTCATCATCGACCCGACCGGGACGAAGCGAAGGATCCGCCAAGCCACCCGACGAGCAGCCGAACTCGCCAAGCACCAGATCCGCGAAGAAGCCCAAGCTGCGGCCGCACGACTGTTCGCCCAGGTGAACCCTGCACTGATCCCCCTCATGAACAAGTCCGCCGCCTGAAGTCAACGGCACGATCACAGCCGCCGTCTTCGCTGACTGACCCGCCAGGAGATCCCGCCTGGCGGGCGCGAAGCCTGCCCCCAGCGAACCCGCACGCAGGTCGTCACCTCTCCTCGTCTCGCTGGCGCTCGCTCGGAGAACGTGGGGCTCCTCGACTCGCTGGCGCTCACTCGGAGAACGTGAACCAGCTCGCAGGTCGTCACCACTCCTCGTCTCGCGGAGCCTGTGCTGAGCGAGGCCGCCCGCGTCCGAGACGAAGTGCTCGCTCGGAGAACGTGAACCAGTCCGCAGGTCGTCACCCCTCCGGTCTCGCTGGCGCTGCTCGGAGAACGTGGCTTCGACTCCTTCGTCGCTCAGCGCGCGAACAGCGGTTGGGGCGTGGGCCGGGCGGCCGCGAGTTCGGCGAAGCGGCGTAAAGACGCCGCGAACCCAACGCGACCAAAGAACCCACGACCCGGCGTCCCAGCCGCAAGACGAAGCTCGCGGAGCCCGGCCCACGCCCCCGCCGCGCACCCAGCCGCAAGACGAAGCTCCCGAAACCCGGACCCCACCCCCACCGCGCCCCGCATAGGCTCGACCCCATGCCTGACCCCGCCATCGACCGCGGCCGCGAGGACCTCTGCCCCGGCATCCTCAAACCCTTCTTCGCCGAGGATGGCGCCATCATCCGCCTCCGCGCGCCCGGCGGCCGCGTCGATGTCGCGACCCTGCGTACCCTCGCCGAGCTGTCCCCCAGCCGCTTCGTCGGCCTCACCTCCCGCGGCAACCTCCAGCTCCGCGCCCTCCCCCAGCCCGTCCCCGCCGCGGTCGAGAACGCCGTCATGGCGACCGGTCTGGTGCCCTCGCCCGCCCACGAGCGTGTACGCAACATCGTCTGCTCTCCGCTGACCGGACTCACGGGCGGCCTCGCCGACCTCCGCCCCCTGGTCAACGAACTCGACCACCGGCTTTGCGCCGACCCCCTCCTCGCTGCCCTCCCCGGCCGCATCCTGTTCGCCCTCGACGACGGCCGCGGCGACATGGTCACCGAGCCGTTCGACCTCGCGATCGTCGCGACGTCCGCCACCGAGGCCGAGGTGCGTCAGCGCGGCCACGACCTGGGCCTCCGGGTCCCGCTCGCCGAGGCCACGGCGTCCGTCATCGACCTCGCGCGCACGTTCCAGCTAACCCGCGTACGCCTGGACCCGGTGCCCTGGCACGTCCGCGAGCTGGCCGAGCCGATCCCCCATCGCGACCTGGTCCGGCTCGACGCCGTGGTCGCGGGCGAGCAGGCGCGCCCCGGCGTCGTCGGCAACCACCTCGTCGCCGGCGTGCCCCTGGGTCAGCTCACCGTGGCCCAGCTCGAGGCCCTCGCGGCGGTCAGCGACGACGTGATCGTGACTCCGTGGCGCTCGCTCGTGGTGCCGAACGGGGCCGCGTACGCGGAATCGCTGCGTGACGCCGGTCTGACCGCTGACGCGACCGACGCCTGGTCGGCGATCAGCGCCTGCACGGGACTTCCCGGCTGCCGAAGGTCGGCCATCGCCACCCTTCCCCTCGCCCACGACGTGGTCGCGGCCCTTCCCCGCGCGCCCCGGCTGCCCATCCACCTGTCCGGGTGTGAGCGGCGGTGCGGCGCCCCGCGTCGCGACCACCACGACCTGGTCGCGCCCGCGAGCGCCGCCGAGGTCCTCGCGGTCGTGGAAGAATCCCGCCCATGATCAGCCGCTCCACCCTGAACGAGCCGGTACGCCCCACCCGCCGGTTCGCCTACGAGACCGACGGGGCCGAGATCTATCGACGGTCGTTCGCGACGATCCGCGACGAGGCCGACCTCAGCGCGTTCGACGAGGAGCAGGCCACCGTGGCGGTCCGGATCATCCACGCGGCCGGGGATCCCGCCATCGCCGCCGACCTCGCGATGAGCGACGACCTCGTGCCGGCCGCCCGCGCCGCGCTCCGGGCGGGCGCCCCGATCCTCACCGACGCGACCATGATCACCGCCGGAGTCACCCGCAATCGCCTGCCCGCCGACAACGAGGTGCACTGCCTGCTCGGCGATCCCCGCGTGGCGCCGCTCGCCGCCGCATGGGGCACCACCCGCTCGGCCGCCGCGGTCTCCCTGTGGGGCAGCGACCTGGACGGCGCCGTCGTCGCGATCGGCAACGCGCCGACCGCCCTGTTCCACCTGCTCGAGCTCGTCGCCGACGGGGGGCCGAAGCCGGCGGCGGTGATCGGCGTACCCGTGGGGTTCATCGGCTCGGCCGAGTCGAAGGAGGCCCTCGCCGGCAACGAGTTCGGCCTGCCTTGGCTCGTGGTCCGCGGCCGCCGCGGCGGCTCAGCGATGGCCGCCTCGGCCCTGAACGCGCTGGCCCGCGAGAACGAGATGCCTGCATGAGGGCCCGCCTCGCCTTCGTCGGCGTCGGTCCCGGCGACCCCGAACTCATCACGCGGCGCGCGGCCCGCCTCATCGTCGATGCCGACGTCATCGCCTACTTCGCCGGCCCGAAGGGTCGCTCGAACGCCCGCACGATCGCCGACGACCTCGTGACGGACCAGGCGATCGAGGAGCTCCTGCGCTATCCGGTGACGACGGGAACCACCGACCACGCGGGCGGCTACTACGGCGTGATGGAGGACTTCTATGACGAGTCCGCCGCGCGCCTCGCGAGCCACCTCGACGCCGGACGCGCCGTGGTCGTGCTGGCCGAGGGCGATCCGCTGTTCTACAGCACGTCGATGTATCTCCATGATCGACTGACGCGGCCGACAGCCAACAGGGCTGCGTACCCCGCCGAGATCGTGCCCGGCGTGACCTCGATCCAGGGGGCGACGGCCGCTGCGGCCACCGCCCTGTCGCGCCACGAGGACGTCGTCACCGTCCTTCCCGGCACCCTCCCCGTCCCCGAACTCGCCTGGCGGCTCGCCCAGACCGATGCCGCGGTGATCATGAAACTCGGGCGCACGTTCGCGGGCGTACGCGAGGCCCTCCACCAGGCGGGCCGCCTCGCCGACGCGACCTATGTGGAGCGAGCGACGTGGGACACCGAACGCGTGCTGCCGGTGGCCGCGGTCGACCCGGCCGACGTCCCCTACTTCTCCATAATCATCGTCGCGGGTCGCGACCGACGGGCGGACGCCGCAGGACGGGCCGACCGTTCTCCGAGCGAGCGCCAGCGAGACGCGGAGCCTAGCGAGCGCCTCCCCTCACGTTCTCCGAGCGAGCGCCAGCGAGACGAGGAGCCTAGCGAGCGCCTCCCCTCACGTTCTCCGAGCGAGCGCCAGCGAGACGAGGAGCACCCGACTGACGGCACCCTCCTCGTCGTCGGCCTCGGCCCCGGCCCCGACCGCTGGATCACCCCCGAGGTCACCGCGGCCCTCGCCGACGTCGACCACGTCCTCGGCTATGCCCCCTATGTCGACCGCGTCCCCCAGCGCCCCGGCCTCACCCGTCACCCGTCGGGCAACACCGTGGAGGTCGACCGCGCCCGCGATGGCCTGGACCTGGCCCGCTCCGGCGCCCGCGTCGCCGTGGTGTCGGGCGGCGACGCCGGCGTGTTCGGCATGGCGTCGGCGGTCTTCGAGGCGGCCGAGGACCCCGCGTACGCCGGTGTCGACATCCGGGTCCTGCCCGGCCTGACCGCGGCCCAGGTCGTCGCGGCGCGCGCCGGCGCACCGCTGGGCGCCGACTTCGCGGTCATGTCGCTGTCGGATCGCCTCAAGCCGTGGGAGGTCATCGCCGACCGCCTGCGCCACGCAGCGCTCGCCGACCTCGTCATCGCGCTCTACAACCCGCGGTCCCGGGCCCGGCCGACCCAGCTCGAAGACGCGCGGCGGGTCCTGCTGGAGGTGCGCCCGCCCGAGACCGTCGTGGTCGTGGGCCGCGACGTGGGGCGTGCGGAGGAGTCGCTCACCGTGACGACGCTGGGCGAGTTCGACCCGGCGACGGTCGACATGAAGTGCCTGGTGATGATCGGGGCGACGACCACGCGCACGACGTCGCGCGGGCAGGTCTGGTCGCCGCGCTTCGTACGCTGAGCCCAGCCCGCGCCGACGGCCGGCGTGGCATACTGCGGAACACCCTTCGACGGGTGCGAGGAAGCCGGTGTGAGTCCGGCACGGTCGCGCCACTGTGAGCAGCCCCGCTGCGAGTCAGGAACTCTCCCCGTCGAGTCATGCCGAACCGGGACGCGTCATCCCGAGAAAGGACTCGTGCATCGTGCACATCTCCGAGGGATTCCTCCCTCCCCTCCATGCGGCCCTCTGGACCGCCGCCAGTGCCCCCTTCGTCATCCACGGAGCCCGGAGCGTCATCAGGATCTCGCGAGAGAATCCCAGCGCCCGCCTGCTGCTCGGCGCCGCAGGGGCGTTCACCTTCGTGCTGTCGGCGATCAAGATGCCGTCGGTGACCGGGTCGTCGAGCCACCCCACCGGCAGCGGGGCTGGGGCCATCCTGTTCAAGCCGCCCGTGATGGCTTTCCTCTGCACCGTCGTGCTCCTGTTCCAGGCCCTGCTGCTGGCCCACGGCGGGATCACGACCCTCGGCGCCAACGTGTTCTCCCTCGGCATCGTGGGTCCCTGGGCCGCGTACGCGATGTGGTCGCTCGCGCGGAGGGTGAAGGCTCCCGACATGGTCGGCGTCTTCCTCGCGATGGCCGTCGCCGACCTCGCGACCTATGCGACGACGTCGGTGCAGCTCGCGCTCGCCTTCCCCGATCCGGCCAGCGGGTTCGGCGGCGCGCTCGTGAAGTTCATGTCGCTGTTCGCCCTGACGCAGGTGCCGCTGGCGCTGGCGGAGGGGCTGCTCGGGGTGCTGCTTTTCCGTGCCCTGGCCCAGATCGCTCGGCCCGAGCTGCACAGCCTGGGGTTCCTGCGCGCGGCCGAGGGGGCGACCCATGGCTGAGCCACTCGTCGCACCCCGTCGTCGCGCCAGTCGCCTGGTGACCGCCGCCCTTCTGGTGGCCGTTGTCGCCCTGTTCGCCCTCCCGCTGTACTTCGCGCGGCCCGCCGATCCCACCGGCGAAGCCTTCGGCGGCACCGACGCCCAGGCCACCGAGATCATCGAACGCGACCACCCGGCGTACGAGCGCTGGTTCGAGCCCCTGTTCGAGCCGGGAAGCGGTGAGGTCGAGTCCGGCCTGTTCGCCCTCCAGGCGGCGATCGGCGCCGGCGCGTTGGGCTATGTCGGGGGACGACTGCACGCGCGGGCGCTGCGTGACCGCGCGCGCGACGGCGAGGTCTGATGGCCGCGCCCGCCGTCGATCGCGCCGCCTGGGCGAGCCCCTGGCGGCAGCGATCCGTGGCGGACAAGACATTCCTGTCGCTCGGCCTCGTCATCGCGGCGATCGCCGCCCCCCACGTCGCGGGGGCGGTGGCCGTGCTCGTCGTGGCCGTGGCGTGCGCGCTGGCGTGGGCGCGCGTACCCCCGGGGCTGTACGTGCGCGCCCTCGCCGCACCGGCGGCGTTCATCGCCGTCGGCGCGGCGTCGATCGCGGTGTCCGTGGGCCCGCCCGCCGCGGATTCCCTGTGGAGCTGGGGATTGCTGTCCTCCACCCCGGCGACGCTCTGGCTCGCGGCGACGGTCGCCGCACGCGGACTGGCGGGCACGGCCGCGGTGCTGCTCCTTGCCTGCACCACGCCGATGACCGATCTGCTGGAGGGGTTGCGGCGGGCGCGCACGCCCGATGCGCTGATCGAGGTCGCGTCGCTCACCTATCGGCTGCTCTTCCTGCTGGTGGAGGTGTCCGACGTCGTGAGGTCGTCCCAGTCCGCGCGGTTGGGTCACGACGGTTTCGCCCGCAGCTGGCGCAGCACCGGACTGCTGGCCTCGGCCGTCCTCGTACGCGCGTGGGACCGCGCCCGTCGGCTCGACGACGGGCTCACGGGCCGCGGATTCGAGGGATCCCTGCGTACGCTGGCCCCTGTCCATCCGCGGTCCGTCGCCTTCGAGGTCTGCAGCGCGGGCCTGCTGGCCATCCTTGTGGTGATCCAGGTCGCCGGACCGGTGATCGGGTGAGGCTGGAGGCGGCCGGCGTACGCGCGGCCCACGACGACCACGTCGTGCTCGACGACGCGACGTTCGCGGTGGAACCGGGCGAGCGCATCGCTCTCCTCGGCGCGAACGGGTCCGGCAAGACGACGCTGCTGCGTGTCCTGTCGGGCGCCCACCGCCCCTCATCTGGGCACGTCCTCGTCGACGGAACCCCGCTTTCCTTCGACCGCAGGGGTCTGCGCGACCATCGACGCCGCGTCCAACTCGTGCTGCAGGACCCCGACGACCAGCTCTTCTCGGCCGACGTCGCGGCCGACGTGTCGTTCGGACCGATGAACCTCGGCCTCCCAGAGGACGAGGTGCGCGCGCGCGTCGACGAGGCCCTCGCCCAGCTCGCGATCGACCACCTCCGGGCGCGCCCGACCCACCAGCTCTCCTACGGGGAAAGGAAACGGGCGGCGATTGCCGGGGCCGTGGCGATGCGCCCGCAGATCCTGCTGCTCGACGAACCGACCTCGGGTCTCGACCCCGTCGGCGTCCACGAAGTGCTCGCGGCCCTGACCCGCCTGGAAGAACGCGGCACCACCGTGGTGATGTCGACCCACCACGTCGACCTCGCGCTCGCCTGGTCCACACGTGTCGGCGTCGTGCACGGCGGCCGCGTCACCTCCGGCGAGACGGTGAAGCTCCTCGACGACGACACCCTGCTGGCGCAGGCGCGCCTCCACCGCCCGTGGCCTCTCGAGCTGGCAGCGAGGCTCCGCGCGTCGAAAGCCCTGCCCCCCGGCCCCCCACCGCGCACGCTCGATGACGTGGAGAGGCTGCTGGGCTGACGCCGGCCACCAGAGACGAGGAGAGCAGTTGGGGCGTGGGCGGTCGCCGCCCGGCCCACACCCCAACCGCACCCCCTACTCGACCACGACCTCCGCGTCCCGCCCCACAAACGCAGCCAGCCGCTCGGCCGCCTCCACCGCCTTGTCCCGGTCCCGCTTCGTCGCCCCCGTCGCCGCACAGATCGTCACTGCGAATCGCGTCTTCGTCGCCGTCCGCTTGAACGTCCCGACATCGCGCCCGTCGACGATCACCACGCCCCCGCCGGCCTCGGCCGGGTTCACGTGTTGCTGGTCCAGCCGGTGCCCCGCCGCCCGCGTGAACCGCGGCGCGTTGTGGCTCAGGAACGCCTCGTCGAACGTCGGCAGCAGCCACGCGCCCTCGACCCCGAAGTCGGGCCCGCTCGCGTCGAACCACACCTCGACCCCGTCCACCACCGTCTGCTCGAACCGCCCCGACCGCAGCACCGCCCGCATCGGCGTCAGCGGCAGCGTGCACCACCGCTTCAGGTCCTTCTCCGCCGTGGGTCCGTGTCCGGTCACGAATCGCGTCACGAGACGCTCGATCGCCGCCTCCCGCGGCACCTCGACGCGCTCCGGCAGCACCTCCGATCCCAGCGCATAGGTGTGCTCCCCACCCTCGCGCGGCGTCCCCGACACCACGAACGCGTCCTGTTCCGCCACATGGAGCAGGTGGGTCACGACCTGCCCGTGCTCCGGGAAGTCCGTGGTCGGCAGGAGCGGCCCGATCTCCTTGCGGGTCAGGTGGTTCCCGCCGGCGAGTTCCTGGGCCAGCACGGCGTACGCACGCTCCCGCACGTCCTCGTCGATGCCGAGCTGGCGGTGGCGCGCCGTCGACCCGGCCGGCCCGCGTGGCGCCGTGAGGTCGAGCAGCCAGTGCAGGTCCTCGCGCGGCACCCAGTGCCACGTCGGCCGCAGGACGTGGGTACGCACGACCTCGCCGGTCGCCAGCTCGGCGAGCACGTCGGAGTCGCCCAGCCCAGTACGCAGGCCCAGCGAGAACCGGCCCAGTGGCGGATCCTGCGCCTGCACGCCCAGCGTACGCCGCACGACCTCCACCGCCGATGCCCTCGGCGGCCCGGTCAACCCCTGGGCGGCCAGCCGGCGCCCCAGCAGCTCCTCGAGATCCATGGCGCTCAGTCTGTCGTGCGGCAGCGCGCCCCATAGAGGTGGGACTCGACGAACTCCTCGGCCCGCAGGGCCTCCCCGACCATGATCACCGCCGCCTGGCGCAGGCCCGCCGCCTCCACCTGGTCGCCGATGTCGGAGAGGGTCCCGCGCAGGATCTGCTGCGTCGGCTGCGTGGCGTTCGCGACCACCACCACCGGGCAATCGTCGCCATAGAAGGGAACCAGCCGCTCGGCGAGCTCCCGCGTACGCCGGATCGCGAGGTGCAGCACCAGCGTCGCCCGCGTCGCTGCGAACGCCTCCAGCGACTCGGTCTCCGGCATCTTCGTCGACGCCGCCTGCGCGCGCGTCAACACGATCGACTGCGCCACCTCGGGGACCGTCAGCTCCTTGCCGATCAGGGCGGCCGCGGCCGCGTACGCCGGGACGCCCGGCGTCACGTCCCACGGCACCCCGGCGCGGTCGAGGCGACGGGCCTGCTCCGCCACAGCCGAATAGATCGAGGGATCCCCGGAACACAGGCGGGCCACGTCCTTGCCCTCGGCGTGGGCCCGCACGAGGACCTCGGTGATCTGGTCGAGGTCGAGCTTCTGGCTGTCGACGAGCTCGACGCCCTCGCCGCAGTGCGACAGCACCTCGCGGTCGAGGTAGGTGCCCGCATAGACACACACCTGGCTCTCGGCGATCAGCCGCGCCGCGCGCACCGTGATGAGGTCGGCCGCGCCGGGGCCCGCGCCGATGAAGTGGACTGTCATGACAGCTCCTGATCCGTTGTCCCACGGGAATCCTCGGCGCCCCAGGGCTTGTGGGCCGCCCATTGATGCACCGGCCGCGCGCTCGACCACCCGGTGAACCGGCCGATCGGCTCCGCCTCGCGCACCGCGATCTCGAACAGCGCGCCCCCGTGGCGCGCACGCGCCTCCAGGAGCAGCGCCTGCGTCTCCAGCGTGACCGCGTGGACGACGATTCGACCGCCGGGTCGCAGCCGCTCCCACGCCAGGTCGATCAGCGCCCGCGTCGCCCCGCCCCCGACGAAGACGGCGTCCGGCTCGTCGAGCTCGGCCACCTTCGCCGCCGAATCACCTTCCACCACGGAGATCCCCGTGGCTCCCAGCGCCGCCCCGTTCATCCGCACCCGTGCGGCCCGCTCGGCGTTCCGCTCCACCGCGACCGCCCGGCACGCCGGGTGGCTGCGCGCCCACTCCACCGCGATCGACCCCGAGCCGGCACCCAGGTCCCACAGCAGCTCGCCCGGGCGCGGCTCCAACATCGCCAGCGCCGTCGCCCGCACGTGCCGCTTGGTCAGCTGGCCGTCGGTCGCATACACCTCATCAGCCAGGCCGGCCGCCCGTGACGCCGCCGGCGTCCCGCGACCGACGACCTCCACGGCCACGATGTTCAAGCGGGGCAGCGATCCCGGCACACGCTCGTCGCCGCGCCAGTCCACGCGGGACTCCGACGGCGCCCCGAGGTCTCCCCACACCGTCACGCGAGACTCCCCGAATCCCTGTTCTCGCAGGCACTCGGCGACCAGCGCCGGCGTGTGCTCGTCCGCCGACAGCACCACCACGCGTACGCCGTCCGCGAGCACCCGCCGCAGCGGCGTCAGGTCGTCCCCAGACAGGCGCACCACCTCGACGGTCTCCGCCGGCCACCCCATCCGCGCGCGAGCCAGGGAGGCCGACGACACGGCCGGGTGGACGCGTACGGCTTCGGGGCCCAGCAGTTCCAGCAGCGTCGACCCGATCCCCGCGACCAGCGGGTCGCCGCTCGCGAGCGCGACGACGCGGCGACCGCGTACGCGGTCCAGCACCGCGGGCAGGCCCGCCCGAAGCGGCGAGGGCCAGGCGATCCGCTCGCACGACGCGGGAACGTCGGACAGGTGCCTCTCCCCGCCGAGCACGACCTCCGCCGCCTCGACGAGCGCGCGCTCACGCGCCGGCAGGCCCGAGACGCCGTCGGCGCCCACGCCGACCACGTCGATCACCCCCACGACATCGATCACGCCGGCCACCTCCATCACGCGCCGACCTTAGCGCCCCGCGCTCGACACCACCGGGGTCCAGTGGGATGATCACGGACGAGGGCGGGGAGGAATCCGGTGTGAATCCGGAGCGGTCCCGCCACTGTGAACCGGGCCCAGGCCCGGAAGTCAGGTCATGTCCCACGCCCTCATGCCGCCCGGCGCGTCGATCGGGTCGGTGCGGACCACATCTCGGGCGCGGACCCGTGAGGAGGAACCTGTGAACAGGGGCACGAACTTCCCGTTCGCCGCCGTCGTCGGATCCGACGACATGGCGCTGGCCCTGGTGCTCACCACGGTCTCCCCCGAGGTCGGCGGCGTCCTCGTCCGGGGCGAGAAGGGCACCGCCAAGTCGACCATGGTGCGCGCGCTCGCCGAGCTCCTGCCCGACCAGCAGGTCGTCGCCGGCTGCCGGTTCGGCTGCGATCCCGCCCGCCCGGACCCCGCCTGTCCGGACGGGCCCCACGACTCCCCTGACTCGGTGACCCGGTCCGCCCGCCTCGTCGAGCTGCCCGTCGGCGCCACCGAGGACCGCGTCATCGGCTCGCTCGACCTCGAGAAGGCGCTGGGTTCGGGCGTCACGGCGTTCGAGCCCGGCCTGCTCGCGGGCGCCCACCGCGGCATCCTCTATGTCGACGAGGTGAACCTCCTCCACGACCACCTGGTCGACCTCCTCCTCGACGCCGCCGCCATGGGCCGCGCGACCGTCGAGCGCGACGGCGTCTCGGTCTCCCACGCCGCCCGCATGGTCCTCGTCGGCACCATGAACCCCGAGGAGGGCGAGCTCCGCCCCCAGCTCCTCGACCGGTTCGGCCTCACCGTCGAGGTCGCCGCCCCCCGCGAGCCCGGCCTCCGCGCCGAGGTCGTCCGCCGCCGCCTGGACTTCGACGCCGACCCTGCCACGTTCGTGGCCGCGTACGCCGACGCCCAGGAGGCCCTGCGCGACCGCATCCGCACGGCACAGGAGTCCCTGGGTCGCGTACGCCTGTCCGCCGCCGCGCTGACCAAGATCGCGGAGGTCTGCGCCGCGTTCGACGTCGACGGCATGCGCGCCGACATCGTCACCGCCCGCGCCGCGGTCGCCCACGCCGCCTGGCACGGCCGCACCGACGTCACGCGGGCCGACATCCGCGCCGCCGCCCGGTTGTCGCTGCCTCACCGCCGCCGCCGCAACCCCTTCGATGCCCCCGGCCTCGACGAGGACCTCCTCGACCGCATCCTCGGCGACGACGAGCCCGAGCCCGATCCGCCGGCCCCCCAAGACCCGTCCGAAGGTCCGTCGCCCGACGACGCCGACGCGTCGACCGAGCCGACGTCGCCTCCTCCCGGTGACCGCCCCCAGGCCCCGGAATCCCCGACCGGTCAGGGATCCGCCGACCCGGGACAGCCGCCCACCGACACGGCGGCCGACGACCGGCCGGAGGCCGACCCCGACGACTCCGCCGCCCCCGACGAGCCAGCGCCCCAGATCGTCCCCCAAGGCACTGCCCGGCCCGACGCCCCCTTCCGCACCCGCCTGTTCACCGCGCGCGGGGTCGGCGAGGGCGAGGCCGGTCGGCGCAGCCGCGCCGTCACCAGCCGCGGCCGGCGCATCGGCTCCACCGACGCGCCGGGCTCCGGTCCCGTCCACCTCCCCGCGACCATCCGCGCGGCCGCCGGCCACCAGGTCGCGCGCGGGCGTACCGGACGGATTCTCTTCCAGCGCAGGGATCTGCGTCGCGCGATCACCGAGGGACGCGAGTCCAACCTGATCCTGTTCTGCGTCGACGCGTCGGGTTCGATGGCCGCCCGCGCCCGCATGGAGGCGGTCAAGACCGCGACCCTGTCGCTCCTGCTCGACGCCTACCAGCGCCGCGACAAGATCGGGTTGGTCACCTTCCGCGGCCACGAGGCCGCGCTCGCGCTGCCGCCGACCTCGTCGGTCGACGCCGCCGCGCGCCGCCTCGAGGAGCTGCCCCACGGCGGGCGTACGCCGCTGGCCGAGGGTCTGTGGTGTGCCGCCGAGACGCTGCGCCTCGAACGCATCCGCGACCCCCGCCGGCGACCCCTGCTGGTCGTGATCACCGACGGCCGCGCC
The DNA here is from genome assembly GCF_054776655.1 of Mariniluteicoccus flavus. Lineage (NCBI taxonomy): Bacteria > Bacillati > Actinomycetota > Actinomycetes > Propionibacteriales > Propionibacteriaceae > Mariniluteicoccus > Mariniluteicoccus flavus. Next base: position 64,501 of record NZ_BAAHBN010000010.1, read on the forward strand.
ACCGCCGGCGACGACGCCGTCGCGCGGTCACAGGGGGTCGCCGCTCACCTGCGGGACCTCGGGATCGACTGCCTCGTGGTCGATTGCGAGACCGGACGCTTCCGCCTCGGCCTCGCCGCGACCCTCGCGGTCCACCTCGGCGCCGAGCACGTCGCGCTCGAGGGCGTGGCCGCAGACAACCTGGTGGAGGTCGTGCGCCACCACCGCGAGGCCGCCTGATGGGTCACCACCTGCCGCGGTTCGTCGTGGCCGCGCCGGCGTCGGGGCACGGCAAGACGACGATCGCCTCGGGTCTCATGGCGGCCCTGGCGCGCCGCGGCAGCGAGGTGGCGGGCTTCAAGATCGGCCCGGATTACATCGATCCGGGGTATCACCGGCTCGCGACCGGACGCCCCGGTCGCAACCTCGACCCCGTGATGTGTGGCGAGGACCGCATCGCCCCGCTGCTCGTCCACGGCGCCCGCCGCGACCATCGCCTGTGTGCACAGGGAAAGGCCGACGACGACCTCGTCGACCTCGCCGTGATCGAGGGCGTGATGGGCCTGTTCGACGGGCAGCTCGGACGCGACGGGTTCGGCTCGACGGCCCACGTGGCAGCCCTGACGCGTACGCCGGTCGTGCTCGCCGTCGACATCTCGCACACCTCGCGCACCGTCGCCGCCTGGGTCCACGGCCTCGCGACCTTCGACCCCGCCCTGCGCATCGCGGGAGTCGTCCTCAACAAGGCCGGTTCGGCGCGCCACGCTGCGGAGGCAGTGCGCGCCATGGACGCCGTCGGGATCCCCGTGCTGGGAGTGATCCCGCGCGATTCGGGCGTCAGCGCACCGTCGCGCCACCTCGGGCTCGTGCCGGTCGCCGAGCGCGACGAGGCCGCCGACGTGTTGGAACGGCTGGCCGACCAGATCGCGGCGGAGATCGACCTGGCAGCCGTCGAGGCCCTCGCCTGCAGCGCCCCGGCGCTCGATTCGACGCCTTGGGAGCCCACGCGCGAGGTGGCCCGCGTGACCGATTCCGCTCCGGTGGTCGCCGTCGCCGGCGGTCGAGCCTTCACGTTCCGCTATGCGGAGACCGACGAACTGCTTGGCGCCGCCGGGTGCCGCGTCGTCGAGTTCGACCCCCTGACCGACGATCGCCTTCCCGAAGGGACCGCCGGGCTTTATCTCGGCGGCGGGTTCCCCGAGGTGTACGCCGAGGCGCTCGCCGTCAACACCGCCCTGACCCGCGACATCCGTGACCGCGTCGCCGCGGGGCTGCCCACGGTCGCCGAGTGTGCCGGAATGCTCTATCTGGCGGGCGATCTGGGGGGCCAGTCCATGGCGGGCGTGCTCCCGACGACCGGCGCGATGCAGGCCAGGCTGACCCTCGGCTATCGCACCGCCGTCGCCCCCGCGGAGTCCCTGCTGGCCCGCGCCGGCACCCGCGCGGTCGGCCACGAGTTCCACCGCACCGCGATCACGCCGGCCGCCGGTGACTCGCCCGGCTGGCTGCTCGACGGCCGCGCGGACGGTTACGCGAGTGCCACGCTCCACGCCAGCTATCTTCACCTGCACTGGGCAGGCTGTCCCGACATGGCCCAACGGTTCGCGGAATCCGTGGCAGGAAAGGAAACGCGATGACCGAACGTTCTCCGAGCGAGCACCCCACCCCCGAACGTTCTCCGAGCGAGCACCCCACCCCCGAACGTTCTCCGAGCGAGCACCCCACCCCCGAACGATCGCCGAGCGAGCACCCCACCCCCGAACGATCGCCGAGCGAGCGCCCCACCCCCGAACGATCGCCGAGCGAGCGCCCCACCCCTGAACGTTCTCCGAGCGAGCGCCAGCGAGTCGAGGAGGGTCGCGTCGTCCTCGTCGGCGGTGGTCCCGGCGACCCCGCCCTGATGACCGTCGCCGCCATGACCGAGATCCGCCGTGCCGACGTCATCCTCTACGACCGCCTCGCCCCACTCGCCGTGCTCGACGAGGCCCCCGACCACTGCGAACTCGTCGAGGTCGGCAAGATCCCCCGCGGCGAGTTCACCCCGCAGGAGACCATCAACGTTCTCCTCGTCGAGCACGCCCGCGCCGGACGCCACGTCGTGCGGCTCAAGGGCGGCGATCCCTACGTCTTCGGGCGCGGCGGCGAGGAGGCCCTGGCCTGCCACGAGGCCGGCATCCCCGTCCACGAGGTCCCAGGCATCAGCTCGTCCATCGCCGCCGCGGCCGCCGCGGGCGTGCCGGTGACCCATCGCGGGCTCGCGCAGGGGTTCACCGTCGTCTCGGGTCACCTCCCGCCCGGTCACCACGGCTGCGACCTCGACTGGGCCGCGCTCGCCCGCACGGGCACCACGCTGGTGATCATGATGGGTGTGCTGCGGCTGCCAGAGATCTGCGCGGCCCTCCTGGCCGCCGGCATGGACCCCGACACCCCCGCAGTCACCGTCGAGAACGCCGCCCATCCCGAGCAGCGCGTCGTCCGCGGGACCGTCGCCGACATCGACGAACAGTGTGCTCAGGAACAGATTGAGGCCCCCGCCACGACGGTCATCGGCGCGGTTGCGGGCCTGGACCTCGCGACGTTGCCGCTTCCCGACCTCGCGACTCCCACCGTCGTCCAGGATCTCCGGGCGCGCACCCCCATGTCCACGTTGGTTGAGCGAGCGGAGCGAGTCGAAGCCCTTGCCCACCTCCCCCACGCCGGCCGCCCCCTCCCGGTCCAGCGCGCCACTGCCGACGACGTCCCCGCGATCGTCTCCCTGCTCCGCGACGACGTGCTCGGCGCCACCCGTGAAGGCGCCGACGCCGCCGCGTACGCTTCCGCCTTCGACGCCATCGACCGCGACCCGAACCAGACGCTCGCGGTCGTCCGCGACGGCGACGCTGTCGTCGCGACGCTGCAGCTCACCCTCATCCCCGGCCTGTCCCGCGGCGGGGCGCTGCGGGCCCAGATCGAGGCCGTACGCGTGGCCGCGTCCCATCGCGGCGGCGGGCTGGGCTCCAACCTGCTGGCGTGGGCGGAGGCATACGCGGGCTCCCGCGGCGCCACCATGGCCCAGCTCACGACCGACGCGAGCCGCGCCGACGGCCACCGCTTCTATGAGCGTGAGGGCTGGACCGCCAGCCACATCGGGATGAAGAAGTCGCTGCCCTGACGTGGTGGCGGGGAGGGCTTCGACTCCTCCGTCGCTCAGCCGGCGTCGGCGCAGGTCGCCCTCACGCCAGGATCCCCGCTGCCCTCCCCACCTGCGTCCACCAGTCCACCAGCACCGGGATCGGCGCGTGGGCGTTCAGCCCGCTCGGCTGCGGCAGCACCCACACCTCCGCGCCGGCGATCCGCCGCTCCTGTCGCCCCATGACGGCCTTCTTCTCGCCGAACGCCGTGCGATAGGCGGTGATGCCGACGATCGCGATCACCTTGGGTCGCACGGTTTCCGCGAGTTCCTCCAGCCGCGCACGCCCTGCCACGAGCTCGTCGGCCGACAGCTCGTCGGCGCGCGCCGTCGCCCGGTCGACGAGGTTGGTCAGCCCCAACCCGCGCCGGAAGAACTCCGCCACGTCCTCATCGCTCAACCCCGCCGCCGCGTCGACCCGGTGCGGCATCAACCCGGCCAGGTGGAGCGACGGCCAGAACCGGTTGCCGGGGTGGGCGAACGGGGCGTTCACCGCCGCGGTCCACAGGCCGGGGTTGATGCCGACGACGAGCAGCTTCACGTCATCGCCGATGAGGTCGTCGATGCCGCCGTCGACGAAGTCGGCGAGCTCGGCGCGCGTGGGCCGGCGTCCGCCCAACGGCGACCGGCGCCTCACAGGATCCTCGCGAGCGCGTCGTCGACGGTGGCCACCTGCACCTCGGCAAGCTCCTCGGGCCGGCGTACCATCACCACGCCGACGCCCAGCCGCGCCGCGGCGTCGAGCTTGGCCTCGGTCAGTGTCCCGCCGCTGTTCTTGGTGACCAGCACCTCGATGTCTTGATCACGCATCAGCGCGAGCTCGCTCGCCAGGTCGAACGGGCCGCGGGTCGTGAGCACGGTCCAGTGGGGCCACTCGCCCTCGGGCAGGGGATCGACCACCCGCACCAGCGCCCAGCGTTGCCGCCAGGCGGCGAAGTGCTCGAGGCCCTGGCGACCCGAGGTGAGGAACGGACGCTCCCCCAGCAGCTCCATCGCGCCGCACGCCTCGGCCATCGAATCCACCCACACCCAGTCGCGCGCGTCGGGGCGGTCCTCCCACCCGGGCCGCACGAGGCGCACCAGCGGCACGCCCACCGCGTCACACGCCTCCACGGCGTTGGCCGAGATGACCGCGGCGAAGGGGTGCGTGGCGTCCACGACGGCCCGGATCTCCTGCTCCCGCAGGTGATCCGCCAATCCGTCGGCGCCGCCGAACCCGCCCATGCGTACGTCGCCCACCGGCAACGCCGGGTGCGAGACCCGGCCCGCCAGCGACGAGACCACGCGTACGCCGGCCTCGTCCAGCCGCGCGGCCAGCTCCCGCGCCTCGCGCGTCCCTCCGAGGACCAGGACTGTCATGACGTCACGAATTCGTGGCTTCGACTCGCTGGCGCTCGCTCAGCCAGCGTTCGTTCGCTGGCGCTCGTTCGGCCAATGTCAGCGCACGTCCGGGCCGATCGGGCCGCCCTCGCCCGGGCGTCCGCCGTGATCGCCCGGATGGTGCGGGCCGGCGCCCGGCAGGTCGGTGTGGGGGCCGTGGCCCGGGGGCAGCTGGGCCCCGCCGGCCGGGTGTTCGATCTCGGGCGCGTCGGCCGGGGGCGACGGCGGCGACACCGGCGGCAGCGCCGAAGGACGACGGCGCTCCGAGCCCGTGTAGGCGCCGCGGATCGGGCCGCGAACGATGCCGCGGAACAGCGCCTCGACCTCGTGGCGCAGCAGCGTCTCCTTCGCGAACAACTCCCGCACCAGGGTGTCGAGCACCTCGCGGTTGGCCTCGAGAACCTCGAAGGCCTCCTGGTGGGCGCTCTCCAACAGGAAGCGGACCTCCTCGTCGACGATCTTCGCGGTCTCGTCGGAATAGTCGATCGAGCGCCCGCCGCCCGCGGCCATGCCGAGGAACGGCTCGGAGTCGCCCGACCCGAGCTGGACGGTGCCGATGCGCGGGGACAGTCCATATTGCGTGACCATCGCCCGCGCGACCTTCGTCGCCTTCTCGATGTCGTTCGACGCGCCGGTCGACGGGTCGTGGAAGATCAGCTCCTCGGCCGCGCGGCCGCCCATCATGTAGGCCATCTGGTCGAGCAGCTCGCCGCGCGTCTGCGAATATTTGTCCTCGTCCGGCATGATCATCGCGTAACCCAGCGCCCGACCGCGCGGCAGGATCGTGATCTTCTGCACCGGGTCGGTGCCGTGCATCGCCGCGGCGACCAGGGCGTGGCCGCCCTCGTGGTAGGCCGTGACCAGCCGCTCCTTCTCGTTCATCAGGCGCGTACGCTTCTGGGGCCCCGCAATGACGCGGTCGATGGCCTCGTCGAGCGACGCCATCGTGATGACCTTCTGGTTGGTGCGCGCCGTGAGCAGCGCGGCCTCGTTCAGGACGTTCGCGAGGTCGGCGCCGGTGAAGCCCGGCGTACGCCTGGCCACCGACTGCAGGTCGGCGTCGGGGCCCATGGGCTTGCCCTGCGCATGGACCTTGAGGATCTGGAAACGGCCCTTGAGGTCGGGCGCCTCGACGGCGATCTGGCGATCGAAACGGCCCGGGCGCAGCAGCGCCGGGTCGAGCACGTCGGGGCGGTTCGTCGCCGCGATGAGGATGACGCCGCCGCGGACGTCGAAGCCGTCCATCTCCACCAGCAGCTGGTTCAGGGTCTGCTCGCGCTCGTCGTGGCCGCCGCCCATGCCGGCACCGCGGTGGCGGCCGACAGCGTCGATCTCGTCGATGAAGACGATCGCCGGCGCGTTCTCCTTCGCCTGCTCGAACAGGTCGCGGACGCGCGAGGCGCCCACGCCGACGAACATCTCGACGAAGTCGGAGCCCGAGATGGAGAAGAAGGGTACGCCGGCCTCGCCGGCCACCGCGCGCGCCAGCAGCGTCTTGCCGGTGCCGGGAGGGCCATAGAGCAGGACGCCCTTGGGGATCTTCGCGCCGACCGCCTGGAACTTCGCGGGCTCGGCGAGGAATTCCTTGATCTCGTGGAGCTCCTCGATGGCCTCCTCACACCCGGCGACGTCGGAGAACGTCGTCTTCGGGGTGTCCTTCGAGGTGACCTTGGCCTTCGACTTGCCGAACTGCATGACGCGGGAGCCGCCGCCCTGCATCGAGTTCAGCAGGAAGAAGAACACCAGACCGATCAGCAGGAACGGGATCAGCGACGGCAGCACCGTGTTCCAGAACGTCGGCTGGGGCACCTTCACCGACCAGGTGTCGATGGTCTTCTCGGCCGTGCGCTGCTGGAGCCGCTCGGCGATCGCGCCCGACTGGGGGCCGACCCAATAGGCCTTCACCTTGGTCTTGTCGTCGATCGTGACCTTGATCAGCTGCTCGCCCTCGACGAGTTCGACGTTCTGGACCTTGTCCCTGCCGTTGATGATCGAGACGACCTCGGAGGTCGGCTTCTCCACGAAGCCGTCCGCGCCCCTCCACAGGTCGAAGAACACGAGCATGGCGATGAGCGCCAGCAGCATCCAGATGACGGGGCCGCGGAAGATGCGCGATGCTTTCATGACCTACCTAAGGTGCGAGTACGGAGCAGTCCGACCTTACCAGCGGAGGCAATGAAACCCGCGGTCGTCAAACTCCTCGACTCGCTGGCGCTCGCTCGGAGAACGTTGAGACCGGCGGTCGCTCGGAGAACGTGGCGAATCGCGGTCGCGAACGCTCAGCTGTAGACGTGGGGCGCCAGCGTGCCCACCGACGTCAGGTTGCGGTAGCGCCCCGCGTAGTCGAGGCCGTAGCCCACGACGAACTCGTTCGGGATGTCGAAGCCCACCCACTTCACGTCCACAGCGTTCTGGGCGGCCTCGGGCTTGCGGAACATCGTCATGATCTCGAGGCTCGCGGGCTCGCGCGACTTCAGGTTCGAGATCAGGTACGACAGCGTCAGGCCGGTGTCGATGATGTCCTCGACCACGAGCACGTGGCGGCCGGAGATGTCGCTGGTGAGGTCCTTGAGGATGCGCACGACGCCGGAGCTCTGCGTACCCGACCCATAGGACGAGATCGCCATCCAGTCCATCTCGCAGTGGATGCGCATCGAGCGGGACAGGTCGGCCATCACCATCACCGCGCCGTTCAGGACGCCGACGAGCAGCAGGTCCTTGCCGTCGTATTCCGCGTCGATCTCGGCGGCCACCTCAGCCAGCCGCTCGGCCACCTGCTCCTTCGAATAGAGCACTCGGGTCAGGTCATCGGAGATATGCGCGTCATCCACGCCCACAGTCTTACAGGACGAGCAAACGGTTCGCACGCCGGGCGACGCGTACGCCCGGCACCTCGACCCACTTCTGCCCGTGCCAGCGGGTCACGAGCTCCTCGACCGCGAGCACGTGCGCGTACGCAGGCTCGGTCGCGCCGCGCTCCACGAGCCAGCGGCGCAGCACGCGACGCCGGAGCGCGGGCTCGGCCGGCAGCGTCGCGAGATCCAGTTCCGACCCCGTCGCCACGTCCCCCGCCAGCGCGTCCAGCAGGTCGGTGTCGTCGCGCAGCAGGGCCGCGGTGCGGGCCAGCGCCTCGGCCACGCCCGGACCCAACTCGGCCTCGAGCACCGGCATCACCCGGTGGCGTACGCGGGACCGCGCGTACGCGGGGTCGGCGTTGTGGGGGTCCGACCAGTACGCCACCCCCAGCTCGGCACAGGCCGCCTCGGTCGTGGCGCGGCGGACGCCGAGCAGCGGCCGCACGACCCGGTCGCGCCGCGTCGGCATCGCCGCGAGGGAGCGCCCACCCGATCCCCGGGCCAGCCCGAGCAGCACCGACTCGGCCTGGTCGTCGAGGGTGTGGCCGAGCCAGATCTCGCCCGGAAAGTCGCCTGGCGCCAGCGCATCTGCCGCCGCCTCCAGCGCCGCGAACCGCGCCTCACGAGCCGCGGCCTCGACCCCGACGCCGGTCGCCTCGACCGATACGCGGACGACCTCGGACGCCAGCCCCAACGACGCCGCCCGCTCCGCCGCCACAGCCGCCACCTCGCCCGAGCCCTCCTGGAGCCCGTGGTCCACGACCACCCCGCGCGCCACCAGCCCGCGGCGACGCGCCACCACCGCCACGGCCCCCGCCAGCGCCAGCGAGTCGGCGCCGCCCGAGCACCCCACGACGACGGGCCGCTCGCCCACGACCGATTCGACCGCCTCGACCAGCTCGACCATCGCAGGGCCGAGCGCCCTCCGGGCCATCAGCGGCAGCCGCAGGCGGCCAGGGCCGAGGTGACGCGGTCGAGCCAGACGCGGGTCGCGTACTCGTCCTTGTCGCCGTTGACGATGAAGCTGTAGACGAGCAGCGCGCCGTCGGCGTCGCGCGCATAGCCCGCGAGCGAGTGGATCTCGGTCAGCGTGCCGGTCTTCGCCCGCACGACGCCGCGGCCGGGCTCGGTGCCCTTCTCCACGAAGCGCGCGGCCAGCGTGCCCTCGACGGCGGCCACCGACATGCCGGTCGCGATGGCGCGCAGGCGCGGCTGGTCGGGCGCGACGGCGCGGGTCACCGCGGCCGTGAGCGCGCGCGGGCTGACCAGGTTGGCGCGGGACAGGCCGGAGCCGTCGACGACGCGCATGCCGTCGGTCCACGCGCCCAACTTCGTCAGCGTCTCGCGGTGGGCGGCCTGGGCGTCGGCGATCGACCCCGTACGCCCGCCCGCGCGCCCGATGTGGCGGAACAGCACCTCGGCCGCGTCGTTGTCGGAATGGATCAGGACCTGCTCGACGATGTTCTCGAGCGGCATCGACTCGACCTTCGCGATCGTGCTGCCCGCCGCGGGCGCCGACCCGGCCGTCACCGCGCCGGTCGTCGCGCCGAGGCGCTTCAGCTCGTTGGCGAACGCCGTCGCCGCCGACTTGGCGGGGTTCGGGTCGCGCGGTCCGATCGGGCCGACGGTGCGGCCCTCGTCGACCCACAGCGCCGAGGTCTCGGTCGTGTAGTCGCGATAGCCCGGCAGCCAGTCGAGGTTCCAGCCCGGCCCCGCGAACAGCCCGGCATCGGCGACGACCTCGATCGGGCCCGCGTACCCCTGCTTCGCCAGGCCCTCCTTGGCCGACCGCGCCAGTTGGAGGATCGAGTTCGGCACGTCCTTCTTGGTCAGATAGGGGTCGCCGCCGCCGACCACGAACACCTTGCCGGGTGCGGCCGGGTCGATCACGGCGCGGGTCTCGAAGCGGTGCTGCGGCCCATAGACCTCGAGCGCCGACAGGCAGGTGAGCACCTTGTTCGTCGAGGCAGGTACGCCGGCCCCGGCGTCGTTGGCGGCGTACAGCGTGGCGCCCGTCGACGCGTCGACCACGTGTCCCCACACCTGTCCGCCGCGGGGGCCCAGCGCGCGGATGCGCTCGGCGACGGCGTCGGCCCGCGTACCGCCCTCGCGGGAACCGGCCGCCAGCACGGGGGCCGTCGGGCGCGCGGGCTGGGGGGTCGGCGTACGCGTCCCGCCGATCTTCCCCGGGTCGAGCGACGACGAGCCGCTGTCGGACCACAGGCCGGTCGCATACAGCGCGCGGCGTCCGAGCGAGCCGAGCACGCCGGTGGCCAAGCCGATCACGAGCAGGACGATGACGACCATGAGGGCGCCGGTCCTGATCATGGATCGCGGACCCCCGGACGCGCTCGATCGCGGGCGTCGCGACGACGATCCCCTGCGCGTTGCCATCGGTCCCCCGCTCCGTGATCCGGTCGATCGACCCGGTCGTCACCCCGGTCCCTCGCTGACCCCCGGTGGGCCGCGACCAATCATAGGAGGCGGCGTGCGCCCGGAGCGCCTGCGCGCGTCATCGACACGCGGTAGGCTCACGCCCGATGGCCGCGCGACCCCGCGCGGGACGGTCTGATCGAGGAGAGTCACAGGTGACTGAAGAGTATTCCGCTCCGAGCAGCACGACGCCAAAGCCCGCACCCAAGGGCCTGCATTTCGACGTGACCGTCGAGATCCCCAAGGGCACGAAGAACAAGTACGAGCTCGATCACGCCACCGGCCGCATCCGCCTCGACCGGACCCTGTTCACGTCGACGCAGTACCCCTCGGACTACGGCTTCATCGAGGGCACGCTGGGCCAGGACGGCGACCCGCTCGACGCGCTCGTGCTCGTCCCGGAGCCGACCTTCCCCGGCTGCCTCATCGAGTGCCGCGCGATCGGCATGTTCCGCATGAAGGACGAGGCCGGCGGCGACGACAAGGTCATCTGCGTCCCCACCGACGACCACCGTCGCGACCACCTGCAGGACCTCGAGGACATCCAGACCCACTCGGTGATGGAGATCGAGCACTTCTTCACCGTCTACAAGGACCTCGAGCCCGGCAAGTCGGTCGAGGGCGCGACCTGGGTGGGCCGCGAGGAGGCCGAGAAGGAGATCCAGGCCTCGATCGAGCGCGCGAAGGGCACGTCCTTCGAGCACCACCACGTGAACCTCTACTGAGTCGATCGATCACCAGCGCCTCAGCGTGACCTCACCCACGAGCCCGGGTGTGCGCCGGCGGGAGCCCCTCCCGCTGCGCACGCTCGGGCTCGTGGCCTGTGGGGCCGCGTCCGGCGCTGTGGTGCGGCAGGCCGTCACCGGGCTCGGTGACCCCGGCCTCGCCGTCGCCGCGATCAACGTGGTCGGCGCGCTGGTGCTCGGCCTCGTCAACGGGCTGTACGCCGGCCACCGCCCCGCCCTGATCGCCCTGGTCGGCACCGGGTTCTGCGGCGGCCTCACGACGTTCTCGGCCGTCACGGTGATGGTCGCGGGCACGCCGACAACGCCGGAGGTCTGGATCCTGCTCGCCGTGCAGGTGGTCGGGGCGATCGCCGCCGCCCTGCTGGGCTGGTGGTGCGGGCGCCGGCTGGCGCCCGCCGGCGACGGGGCCGGCGTGTGATCTGGCTCGCGGTCGCCATCGGCGGCGCGGTGGGAGGTCTGGCCCGCGCCCTGCTCGACCACCACCTGCGCCCGGCCGACCCCGCCGGCTTCCCCCGGGGCATCCTCACCTGCAACCTCCTCGGCTCCTTCCTGCTCGGACTGGTGACAGGCTGGTTCGGCGGCGACCTGCGCTCCTCCCTGCTCGGCACCGGATTCTGCGGCGCCCTCACGACGTGGTCGACCTTCGCCCTCGACGCCGTCCGCCTCGCGCAGGCGGGCCGGCTGGGGCGCGCGGCCGCGTACGTGGTCGTCTCGCTCGTCACCGGCCTGGCCGCGGCGTACGCGGGGCTCGCGCTTTCGGCGTGACGGGCCAACGTCGTCACGGTCTCGGCCGCTGCCCCAACACGTGGTTCACCCGAGACATGCGGGAAACCCATGCCAGAGCATCCGGGTGGACATAGCCGACAATCACCTCGACGTCCTTGACGTGCTGGGGCAGATTGGTGTGAAAAATCGGTTCATGGTGGGCCACGCGATTGCGCGGATCATGGATCCGACCGAGATGTCGAGACAGCGTCGTTTATCATCGAACAGGTAGACCCCGGATCGATCCCTGCGCTGAGATATCGCGCACATCGCCGGGGTTTCTGCTTTGCGCCACTCCCTCGTCTTTTCCATGAGGGCACCTTATGGATCACGACTGACAAGAGACGGACGTCATCCCGAAGGCGCTGCGATGGGATGATCGTCCCCATGCAGTTCCTGATGCTCGTCTGCCCGTCCGCCAACCGCGTGTACGCCGGTGTCGCCGACCGCCTCGCCGCCGCCGAGCTGCGGATCACCGCGGGCCTCGACGCCGCAGCGCCCGAGAGGATCGCCGGCGTCGACTACCTGGCGTTCGAGGGCGAGCCGACCGACGAACTCCTCGCCGCCATCGGCCGCCAGTCGGCCCACCTCGCGCTGTTCGGCCGCGAGGGTGACCTGCTGCGACCCATCGCGGTGCCGCACACCGACCGGCTCGACGACGACCTGGTGACGATCCCGAAATATCCGGGGAAGACCAACGAGCAGTTCACCCGGCTGCTGCTGAACGTGACGCTCGCCGCGGTGGACGCGCCGACCGATCGCCGCTGGACGGTGCTCGACCCGTTGTGCGGGCGCGGCACGACGCTGGGCCAGGCGTGGCTGCTGGGCCTCGACGCGGCCGGTGTGGAAGGTGATGTGAAGGCCGTCGAGCAGCTCGCGTCGTTCTGGAAGACGTGGCTGCGCCGCAAGCGCCTCAAGCACACCGCCGACATGACGCCGGTGCGCCGCGAGGGCAAGAGCCTCGGCAAGCGCTTCGAGGCGAGGGTGACGCTGCCGGCGGTCGACGGGGCCGAGGGCACCGACACCGTCACCGCGACCGTGTTCACCGGTGACACGCGCCAGTCCGCGGCGCTGTTCGGCAAGCGCCGGTTCGAGGCGATCGTCGCCGACGCCCCCTACGGCGTGGTGCACGGCTCCCAGACCGACGTACGCGGGGTCTCCGGCAAGCGCGACCGCTCGGCGGCGGGCCTGCTGGGCGAGTCGATCAAGGTCTGGGCGGGCCAGCTCAAGCCGGGCGGCGCGCTGGGGCTGTCGTGGAACACGCTTGGCCTGTCGCGCGAGGACCTCGCGGTCCACTTCACCGCCGCGGGCCTGCACGTCCACACCGAGGGGCCGTGGCTCGACCTGGCCCACCGGGTCGACTCGTCGATCCACCGCGACATCCTGGTGGGGACCGCGCCGACGGCGTGACGGAACGCTCTCCGAGCGAGCGCCAGCGAGACGAGGAGCCGCCCCGCCACAGTCCCGCCCAAACCCCCTCCCCTACCCCTTTCGCATGGCCCGACTCCTGATCCTCATGCGTCACGCCCAGGCCGTCGACTTCGCTCCCGGCCGCCCCGACTCCGAGCGCGCGCTGACCGACCGGGGCCATGATCAGGCCCGCGAGGTGGCGGCGTTCCTTGCCAGCAAGGACATTCACGTCGATCACGCCCTCGTGTCGGCGGCCCTGCGTACGCGGCAGACCGCCGCCGACCTCGGGCTGGACTGTCCCGTCGAACACCTCGACCGGCTCTACAACGCGAGCGAGTCCACGATCCTGGAAGCGGTCGCCGAGGCGCCGGCCGACGCCGACACCCTGCTCGTGATCGCCCACAACCCCGGCATCCACGCGGCGACCCTCGAGCTCGCCGACGTCGCCGGTCACCCCGACGGCGCGCGCCTGGCCCACTCGTTCCCCTCCGCGACGGCCGTGGGGCTCACGGTGCCGGGTGGGTTCGCCGACGTCACCCCGGGCGTCGCGGTCGCGTTCGTCCACTTCGCCCGCGCAGGGGCCTAGGGTGGCCGCATGTCCGACCTCCAATGCCCCGCCCGGCTCGTCCTCGTCCGGCACGGTGAGGCCGGCCACGACCTCCCCCGCACCCTGACCCTCGCCGGCCGCGGCCAGTCCGGCGCGATCGCCGACGCGCTGCGCGACGACCGGGTCGCCGGCCTGTGGTCGTCGACGATGCCCCGCGCGTCCCAGACCGCCTCGATCATCGCCCGCGAGCTGAAGCTGACCGTCACCCACGACGACCGCCTCCGCGAGTTCCTGATGCCGGAGGAGGACATGCCGAACCACGCGGTCACCGGCGAGGAGCTCGACGCCACGTTCGCCGGCTGGCTGCACGGCGACCTGGCGCCGACGGTCTATGGGGAGTCGGGAGACCGCGTACGCGACCGCCTGCGCGCGGTCGTCGGCGAGGTCGCCGACCTCCATCGGGGCGAGACCGCGGTGCTGGTCTCCCACGGCGGCATCATTCAGCTCGGCGCGGGCCACCTGTGCCACAACCTGGACGCCGACTTCGTGCTGGCCCACCCGCTGCCCGTCGCGGGCAGCGTGGTCATCGACGTGGACGGATCGGGCTGGACGTGTCTGCGATGGAACGACCTGGAGCTGGGCTGAGGGGTCGATCCGGCCGGGAGCACTCGATTCAGGATTTCTTTCGTGCGTTGAGATAGAGCTCGACCCGATCTGTGGTCCAGGTCGGCACGCCCGTTCCGAAGAAATCTTGGTCCTCAGTCCAGACGGGGCAATCGAGTGTCAGGGCAACGGCAAGAATCGGCCAATCCCGAGGATCGCGGGCCTCGATACGCGCCGATGCCTCAGCGCGGGCCTCGAGATAGAACGGCTCGCCCACAGAACGGACGATGCCCTCCACATGATCCAAGACTTCCAGAGCCAGATCGGCCTCGACCCCGCGCTTGTTCAGCAGGTCGGGCAGGTATCGCCCGGGCCTCCTTGAAACACTCTGCCGGCGTGAAGGAGGCAACGTCATCGAGGTGTGAGAGGAGCAGTTCTCGGACGCGCGAGCCGAGGACGCAGCGGATCAGGATGTTGGCGTCCAACACCAGCGCCCGTGCGGGCGATTCGTTCACCGTGTCGCGCGGGCTGTGGCGAACTCGACGACCACGTCCTCGGCGACCACGTCGCGCTCGGCCAACATGGTGTCGAGGGCAGCGGCTGCCGTCCGAAGCGACACCACTTGGGCGTCCCGGTCCACCGGGGTGGGGATGAACCATCCCACTGTGATCCCGTGGCGAGTCACTGCCACGGGCTCGGCTGAAGCGATGTAGTCCGCCAGCCCGGCTCGGAACTCACGGATGCCTACCGACGTGGTCATGGCGATGCCCTCCTTGGTGTGTATCTATGTGTACACACTACACCAGCCCGCCGCTCCTACCGCAGCAGCTTCTGCCCCACCCATTCCCCCGGCTTCCATCCCGGCGCCATCGCGAACACCGCCGAGCCGATCGCCGTCGTCCAGTCGTTGAGCTGGTCGCCCGCGTCCAGCACCTTCTGCATCGGCACGAACTGCTTCGCGATGTCGGCCTGGAAACTCAGGAAGATCAGCCCCGACGTCGGCACCATGCGCCCGTCGACGACCCGCGGATAGGTGTAGTTCACCCCGCGCCGGAAGATCCGCCGCCCGCCCAGCTGGGAGTGGTGCGACAGCCGCGCGTGGGCGTTCATCGGGATCATCGGCTTCCCGTCCGGCCCGGTCAGAGCGAGGTCGAGCTCGTCGTGCTCGCGCTCCTTCCCCAGCGGGGCGCCGGTGTCGAGGGTGCGGCCGATCGCGCGCTCCTGCTCGTTGCGGGTGATCTGGTCCCAGGTGTCGAGGTTCATCTCGATGCGGCGGACCACGAGCTGCGTGCCGCCCACGAACCAGGCCGGCACGTTCTCCGCCCGCGCCCACAGGGTGTCGTCGTGCTCCTGCGTACCGGGTTGGGGGTTGCCGGTGCCGTCGACCTGGCCGAACAGGTTGCGGCCCGTGACGGGCTCGCGGTCGGAGTTCGTCCCGCGCCACGACCCCTGCTGCACCCATCGCACGCGCGCGAACGACTCGGCGTCGCGCACGAGGCGGCGGCTCGCGTACGCCACCGACGTCGGGTCCTCCGCCGCGACGATGACGACCAGGTCGCCGCCGTTCCACTGGGGGTCGAGGCGGTCGTGGACCATCGGCGGGATGTCGATCAGCCCGACCGGGCGCTGCGCCTGCAGCCCCGGCAGGGCGAACACGCGCGGGCCGAACCCGACCGTGACCGTGAGCGAGACGTGCGACTGGGCCATCTCGGGCGCGGTGTCGCCGGGGATCGGCTGACCCGCCATCATCGACTCGATGTCGCCGGTCCACAGCCGCATCAGCCGCGCCAGCGCCGCGCGATCGGTGGCCGGCTCGAGGTCGAGCGCGATCACCTCGGTCACCGCGGGGGTGGGCGTGACGATGCCGGTCTGGTGGTCGCCGTGGGGCGCGTACGCCCGGTGGGTCGCCCGGCGCGCCTCCGCGGCGCGGTCGTCGCCACGGTTGGCGGCGCCCAGGCCGTACGCGACGCCGCCCCCGGCCGTCGCGGCACCGGCGGCCGCAGCGCCGAGGTAGCCGAGGACGCGGCGCCGGGAGGTGGGGTCGGGCGGGGTCACTGCAGCACCGTACGCCTCAGTGCTTGTGAGGGGTCGCCGACGGCCCGTGGTCGTCGTGCGGGGTGGCACTGGGCTGCAAGGACGTGCTGGGCTGCGAGGACGTGCTGGGCTGCGGGCTGCTCGACTGCGGAGTGGGCGTCGACGCCTCGTGGGTGTGGTAGGTGTCCTGCTCCTCGGTGAACTTCTTCACCGGCGCCTTGAGGACCTGCTGCGACCCGTCGGAGAAGTGGACGGTCACGGTGACCTCCTCGCCGACCTTCAGCGGCTGCTTCAGCTGCATCAGCATGATGTGGGGGCCGCCCGGCGCGAGGTGCTCGTGCTTGCCGGCCTTCACCACGACGCCGTTCTTCGCCTCGCGCATCACCATCTTGCCGTCGACCGTCACCATCTCGTGGACCTCGACCCTGCCGGCGACCGCCGACTCGGCCCTCGTCACGCTGATGTCCTTGTCGCCCGGGTTCGTGAGGTTCATGAAGGCGGCCGTCATCGAGGTGTCCTTGGACCCCTCGGTCGAACGCACCCACGGCTTCTCGACGATGATCGCCGCCTGGGCCGGCGCCGAGGCGGAGGCCGTCGCGCCGGGCGCCGCGCTCGTGGAGTTGGAGCAGGCGGCCAGCGGCAGCGCGGCGAGGCCGAGCGCGAGGAGGAGACGGGGGGCGGACAGCAGGGTGGGGGTGGTCTTCGTCATCACACCCGGCACAACGCGACTCACCCGCCCGGGGTTCCCCGGACGGGTGAGAGAGGGATCACGGAGGCTCCTCGACTCGCTGCGCTCGCTCGGAGAACGTGGATCCTCGCTGCGCTCGCTCGGAGAACGTGGATCCTCGCTGCGCTCGCTCGGGAGAACGTGGATCCTCGCTGCGCTCGCTCGGGAGAACGTGGATCCTCGCTCCGCTCGCGTCAGGCGCGCGCCGTCGCCTGCTGGTCCGCGTACTCCTCCTCGTCGGTGTCGACGCCCGTCGGGTCCCACTTGATCAGCGCGATGGACAGCAGGCCCATCAGCGGGAAGATCAGGATGACCCAGAACACGCCGGTCTTCAGCGAGGCCGCAAGGATCGGGAAGCCGACCAGCGACACGATCGAGAACACGCGCTTCACGCCCTCGTTGAAGCCCACACCGACGCCGCGGAGGCTGGTCGGATAGCTGAGCGTCGCGTACGCCATCAGGTTCGCGCCCGGGCCGCCCGCCTGGGCGAAGATGAACAGGGCGAGCATGGCGACGGCGAGGAAGACGATGCCGCCCTTGGGGGCACCGATCGCGGCCATCGTCGCGAGCGCGATGGCCTGCAGCCCGAAGCCGATCAGGGTCATGCGACGCGAGCCCTGCGACGAGACCAGCGAGACGCCGAGGACGCCGCCGAGCACGCCGAACACGAGGTTGATCACGAGCGACGACAGGATCGTGATGAGGGGTCCGCGGCCGAACAGCTCGGAGATGATGAGCGGCGTGCCGTACGCGACCGCGTTGTAGCCGAACGTCGAAAACACGCTCACGCAGAGGCCGGCGATCGTCCGCATGCGATAGCGCGGCTCCCACAGGCGCGCGAAACCGTTGCGTCGCTGGGATTGCGGGGCCTTCGTGGTCGGCGCCACGTCAAGTTGGGCGTCGATGCCGTAGGAGCTGCGGAGCACGTCCACCGCGCCCTTGAGGTCGCCCTGGTTGGCGAGCCACTGCGGCGATTCCTGCAGGTAGCGGCGACGCACCAACAGCACGACCAGCGCCGGCACCGCGCCGAAGCCGACGACCCAGCGCCACAGGTGGGGCTGCTGGGCGGCGGGCAGCGAGAGGAACAGCGCGAGGACGATGACGTAGCCGATGCCGGTGGCCGCATACCAGGCCGGCGACCACGAGTTCACGCGCTCGGACCGGTTGCCCTTGCCGCGCAGCGACGAGAACTCGGCGAGGAAGGCCATGGCGACCGGGAGGTCGAGGCCGACGCCGATGCCCATGACGAAGCGGAAGAAGATCAGCACCCACTCGTTCGGCGCGAACGCGCAGCCGAGCGCGGCGACGACGAAGAACACCATGTCGGCCATGAAGAGGCGATAGCGGCCGAGCCTGTCGACGAGCCAGCCACCGGCGATCGCGCCGACGACGGCGCCCGCCATGATCGAGGCGTTGACCAGACCGGTCATGAAGCCGTTGAGTCCGAACTGCTTCTTGATCTCGGTGATGCCGAACGCGAGCGACGAGAAGTCGTACGCGTCCATGAAGATGCCGCCGAGCGCCAGGATGACGACGGCGAGCGCCCCACGTTGGGGGGTCGTGCGATGGGCGACGAGACGGGCCACGTCGGCCGCGTTCCGCACCACGGGCCGCGCGGCGGCCTCACTTTCGGTCTGGGACATGGGCAGAACTGTCACAGGTGTGGGTCGGGCGATTCCACCGTGACCAGCATGTAAGACGTGCGCCTATACGCCTATAGGCATTGTCAATGCGCGCGCTCGCGCCCAGCCAGCGCCGCCGCAACCGCCAGCCCTCCGGCGCCGACCGTCAGCCACAGCGCCCGGTCCACGCCGTACGCCTCCGCCAGCCGCGAGCCCACACCCGCGCCGGTCGAGACGCCCAGCACGACCCCCGTCGACAGCACCGTCATGGCCGCCGTCAGCCGCTCGCGCGGCACGTGGCGCTCGGCCCAGGCATACGCGGTGACCATGATCGGGCCGATGAACAGGCCGAGGAAGAAGTTCGCGACCGCCGAGGCGACGAGGCCGTGGGAGAAGACGAGCCCGGCGGCCGCGGCGGCGAGGCCGAGGCCGGAGACGATGATGCGGGACGTGGGCCCGAAGCGCAGCGGCAGCCGCCCGACGGCGAGCGACCCGATGGCGCTGCCCACCCCGAGCAGCGCATAGACCGGGCCGGTCAGCCCCGGCGTACCGGCGGCGTCGAAGCGGGCCGTCAACCCGGTCTGCGTCATGCCGAACGCGATGCCCATCGCGTACGCGGCGACCGCGGGGCCGGCCAGCCGCGCCCACGGCATGGGCCCGACGGGCTCGTGGCCGGCGGATCGCGGCGTGGCGCGGCGGTGGGCGCCGGTGGCCAGCAGGTACGCGACGAAGGCGAGTTGGCCGACGACGGTGATGGCGACGATGGCGAGCAGGCCGCCGACGGCGCCGAGGGCGCCGATGAGGATGCCCGCGACGGCGGGCCCGGCGACGAAGCTGACCTCGTCGGCAGCGCCCTCCCAGCCCATCGCGGCGGGGACGATCGCCGGGTCACGGCGGTCGCGCGCGAGCCGAGCCCAGTGGCCGCGAGCGATGGCGCCGACCTGCGGGTTGGCCGCACCGATAAGCGCCGCGAGAATGAGTTGCACAGGGCCGGGCGCAGTGGCGACGAGTCCGAGGAGCCCGCCGACCTGGATCGCGGTGGCCGTGACGACCACGACGACCGGCGAGATGCGGTCGATGAGGTGACCGACGATCGGGCCCCCGACCGCGGAGCCGACGCCGAGGCAGGCGACGGCGAGACCGGCCTGCGCGAGCCCGGCTCCGGCGCTGCTGAGATAGAGCAGCAGGCCGAGCTGGATCATTGCGGCCGGTAGCCGGCCGATCAGCGCGGTCACGAGAAAGGGGAGACCGGCGAGCTTCACCAGCGAGGGGCGGGTGCCGGCTGCGGGAGCGGTGGCCGTCTGGTTGCCGGCGGCGGCATCGTGGGGGGCGGATGAGGTCATGGTCTGCTCCGAGGCGTGCGTCGAGAGCACGCTCCCGACCTCGCCGCGTGCTCGTGTGACCCCTGTCCGCCGCACCGTGGGGCCGCTGAGGCCCGAGAACGACGAGAGCCGCCTAGCGGATTCGAACCGCTGACCTACGCATTACGAGTGCGTTGCTCTACCAACTGAGCTAAGGCGGCGTGGCCGCGAACGACCGAGGACAAACTATAGCGCCCGGGGCCGGGGCGCGACAAAACTCCGCCCCGGCGCGGAAGCGTCTATCCCCATTGCCTTGATTCGGCAAGGGGGGTAGACTTATTCTGTGAACGCACAGTCATCCCCCGACATGGCGAGATAAAAGAGTTGACCGCCAAGATGATCCGCAAGCAACTCGGAATGGAGTCCTGATGAACGTCACCGCACGCGCCCGGCGCTCGGAAGGATGGTGGGTGGTCGACGTACCCGAGGTCGACGGGGCCATCACCCAGGCGAAGCGCCTCGACCAGGTCCCTGCCATGGTTGCGGACGCCGTGTCCCTGCTCGAAGACATCCCTGCCGCCCACGTCGTGGTCACTGTCGTCCCCATGTTCGAGGCCGACGAGGAGGCGATGGTCACGGAGGCGCTCGATGCCTCCCGCGAGGTCGCCGTTGCTCAGGCACGCGCATCGCGCGCCATGCGCGCAGCCGCGACCACTCTGGCGACGCGCATGCCTACTCGTGATGTGGCTTCCGTGTTGCGTGTGTCGCACCAGCGGGTGTCCCAGTTGGTTCAGCGGTCACGGAGCGTCAGCCGCAGCGTACGTCCTGGGCCGGCGCAGATCCCGTGAAATAGGAGACCACGGCCTCGTCGACGCACGCGTTGCCGTGGCCGTACGCGGCGTGCCCCTCCCCCACGCGCGTGACGAGCCTGCCCGACTCGAGCTGGCGGGCCATCCGCACCGCGTATTCGTAGGGCGTGGCCGAGTCGCCGGTCGTGCCGACCACGAGGATGGGCGCCGCGCCGGCGGCGCGCACCGGCGGGGCCTTCGGAAGTGGGGCCACGGGCCACGTCGGGCAGACGAAGTCCGCGCCGAAGTGGGGCCCGAACAGCGGGGCCTTCTGGGCGTCCTCGCGCACCTCCGCCTCGGCCCCCGCGATGCCGGCGTCGCCATCGTCGCGGCAGCGGATCGCGAAGAACGCCCACCCGCGGGCGTCGTAGCGCCCGTTGGTGCGCCCGTTGTAGAGGTCGGCCATCCGCAACAGCAGGTCGCCCTTCCCGCGGCGAGCCTCGTTGATGGCCCGGCGCAGCAGGGGGAACGCATCCTCGCCGCCATAGAGCGGAAGGATCGCGCCCGTCACGGCCAGCGCCTGGGTGAGCTGGCGGTCCTCGACGAGCTGCGGCTTGGCGTCCAGGGCGACGAACAGGCCCGTCACGGAGGCGATGACGGCGGCGCGGTCGCGTCCCAACTCGCATTTCTCGCGTACGCACCAGTCGGCGAACGCCGTCAGCGCGCGGTCGAAGCCCATGGCCTGGACGATGGTGTCGTCGTCCGCGACCGGGTTGATCGCGCTGTCGAGGACGACGTGGCCGACGCGGTCGGGGAACATCTCCGCATACCGCGAGCCGATGTCGGTGCCATAGGAATAGCCCAGAAAGTGGAGTTTCGCGTCCCCCACCAGGGTCCGCAGGAGGTCGAGGTCACGCACGGTGTCGATCGTCGACACGTGCTCCAGCAGGGCGCCCGACCGGGCGAGGCACGACTGGCCGAAGGCGCGGCTCGCCTCGATGTACGCGGTCCTTTCCCCCGGGTCGTCCGGCGTCTGGTCGATGGCGAGGAAGGCGTCCATCTCCTTCCCGTCGGCGCAGGCGACCGGAGTGGACCTCCCCGTTCCGCGCGGGTCCCAGCCCACGATCGCGTACTGCTCGAGGCCCTTGCGCTCGAACCGCGCCGCCAGGTCGCGGCCGCCCTCCCCGGGGCCGCCGGGGTTCACGAAGATCGTGCCGAGCGCGGGCTGCCTGGTGGCGGGGATGCGGTTCAGCGCGAGCGTGAGCGCCTGGCCGTCGGGGGCACTGTGGTCGAGCGGGGCCAGCACCGTGGCGCACTGGGCCGCCGCCGGATAGCGCTCGCCCGCGTCGCACGCGCCCCAGTTCAGCGCCTGTCCGCGATAGCGCTCGAGGCCCATCCCCGCGGGAGGCGCAACCACTCCGGTGGGAGTGACGGCCGGCGGCGGGACCGGGCGGCGGTCGGGGCTGGAGCGGTCACGTGGCGAGCGCGGGGTGGACGGCGCCGGGGTCGGGGCCGCCGACGTGACGGGGGCGCTCGGCGCGGTGGAGGGGTCTGGCGGGCGGGGCGCCGGGGCCGGCGTACACGCCCCCAGCGCGAGGACGGCCGCGAGCGCGGCGGCGGCCCGCCTCACCGGCTGCTGCCCCGGTGGCGCGGTTTGCGGCGGGTCGCGGGCTGCTGCTCGCGGGTCTCGTACGCGGCCCTCGCCGCGCACGAGTCGGCCTTGCTGCAGGGGGCGACCTCGCCGGTCGCGCTCATGCGGAGCACGACCGCGTCGACCGGCACCTGGTGGGCGACGACGGTGGCCTCCTCGCCGTCGAGCAGCACGCGCTCTCCGACCTTGGGCGCGGTGGCGGCGAAGTCCTGATAGAGCGGGTGCTCATATTTCAGGCAGCACATCAGCTTGCCGCACGCCCCCTGGATGCGCAGCGGGTTGGTCGGCAGCCCCTGGTCGCGCGCCAGCCGCACCGAGACCGGCTCGAAGTCCTTCAGGAACGTGGAGCAGCAGAGCTCGCGGCCGCAGCTGCCGATGCCGCTGGTGAGCCGGGCCTCGTCGCGGGCGCCGATCTGGCGCAGGTCGATGCGCGCCCGGAGGCCGCGGGCGAGTTCGCCCACGAGCGCGCGGAAGTCGACGCGTCCGGGGGCCGAGAAATAGATGACCGCCATCTGGTCGAAGTCGTCGCCGCGGTCGAGCCAGTCGACGCCGACGACCTTCATCGGCAGGCCGTGCAGGCGGATCAGCCGGTTGGCCAGCAGCCGCGCCCCGGCCCGGCGGCGGCGGTTGGCCTCGTCGCGCTCGAGGTCGGCCTCGGCGGCGCGGCCGAGGCAGCGCGGCACGTCGCCGAACTCGTCGTACGCCTCCTCGGGCCCCCACATGACCTGGGCCACCTCGGGGCCGCCGTCGGTCTCGACGAGCACGTGCTCGCCCACCGCGTACGCCTCGTCACCGGGCGCCACATAGAACAGCCGCCCGTGGCGGGTGAAGGTGACGGCCATGATGCGCATAGGCGACGATCCTACGCCTCAGGACTGAGCGAGCGCCCGATCCCACGTTGGCTGAGCGAGCGCCCGATCCCACGTTGGCTGAGCGAGCGCCCGATCCCACGTTGGCTGAGCGAGCGCCCGATCCCACGTTGGCTGAGCGAGCGCCAGCGAGTCGAAGCCACCGCCCCTCGCTTCGACTCGGCCGCAAGCGGCCTCGCTCAGCAAACGTGAGGGTTCAGGCCTTCTTGTTCGCCGCGCGACGGCGGCGGAAGGCCGCGTCGACGCTCCAGCCGCCCGCGCCGAGCATCAGGAAGACCAGGCCGACCGTGCCGAGCAGCAGCTCGAGCTCGCCCCCGAGCTGATAGCCGGTGAACGGGTTCTTGACCCACTTCACGAAGACCAGCGCGCCGATGCCGATGAGGGCCAGGCCGAGGCCGGCGATGCGGGTGAACATGCCGAACAGCAGGCCGAGCGCGACGGCGATCTCGGCGATCGCCAACACGTACGCCATGGTCCGCGGCTCGGGGATCACGGTGTTGGTCAGCATCTGCTCGACCTTGGGCAGGTTCATGATCTTCCACAGGCCGTGCAGGCCCATGATCGTCGCCGTCACCAGACGGAGCAGGAACAGGCCGAGGGAGCCGAAGAACTTGTCGGTGGTGCGCTTCGGTTTCGGGACCACGACGGGCTCGGGCTCCTCGACGGCCTTGCGGCGGGTGCCGAGTGTCTGGTCACGCTCGGCGCGGCGGCGCTCGCGCTCGGCGGCGCGCTCGGAGTCGAGGTCGCGGTCGGCGGTGTCGGAGTCACGGCGCGAGGTGGCAGCCGCCGCCCCGGCCGCGCCTGCAGCGGCACCACCCGCGGCGGCGCCGGTGGTCGCACCCGTTCCGGAGGTGGGCTTCGGCGCGATCGGCTTGGTCGGGATCGGCTCGACGCGGGTGTCCTCGTTCTGGTCCTCACCGTACGAGGAGCGGGACTTCGCGGCAGCCCCCGCGCCGGCGGCGCCCGCCGTGCCTGCGGCGAGCGGGGACCGCTCCGACGTCGCAGACGACGAGCCCGCGCCGGAGCTCTTCGTCTCGATGGGTCGCGTCCTCTCGTCACCGCCCATGTCGAGGGGCTGGGTCCTGTCGGCGTCGAGCGAGTCGCGCCCCTCGGCCCGCGCGTCCGCGGAGGCGCGCGCCCGGTCGGCCACGGAACTGCGCGCGGCCGCGCCCTGGGTCGCATCCATGCGATTCGCGTCCGCGCTGCGGGTCGCGTCGTCGCCGTCGCGTCCCATGATGCGGTCGGCGCGGGTTTCTTCGTCGGTGGACTCGTTCTTCTTCCGGCCGAACAGGCTGCTCATGGTGACCCCTTGGTGTCGAAAGCGATTCACGGGCATTTTTTCGCACTTTCCGCCCCAACGGCGGGACCGACACCCCTCCTGACCGCGTCGCGTCGCCGGATCAGCCGCGCCCGGCCTCCACCAGCCCGATCATCATGGCCTCCACCGCGAGCAGCGGCGCCACGTTCGTCTCGAGCGCGGTGCGACACTCGAGCACCGCGTCGATGCGCCGCAGCGTCGCCTCCGGCGACGACCCGCGCGCCTGGCCCTCGATCTCGGTGGCCAGCTCGCTGTTCACCAGCTCGGCGTCGGCGCCGGTCTGCACGCAGAGCACGTCGCGGTAGTAGGTCGTCAGCTCTGTCAGCGCCCGATCGATCGCGTCGCGCTGCACCCGCTTGGCCCGCGCCTTCTGTTGTTCCTCGAGGTCCTTCAGCGAGGCCGCGGCGTTCTTGGGCCGCGTGCCCTTCGTGCCGAACCCCAGCGCCTCCTCGAGTCGCGCCCGCTCGGCGGCGTCCAGCTCGGCGGTGGCGACCTTCGCCTCCTCCTGGCAGGCCTCGACGAGGTTGGCGGCGGCGGTGAGGCACGCTCCCAGGTTGGTCAGCCGCGACGGGACGGCGAGCACGTCGCGGCGTCGCGTCCGCGCCTCCGGGTTGCGGGCGAGCACGCGGGCCCGCCCGATGTGGCCCTGCGCGGCGCGGGCCGCGAACGCGGCCATGGTGGGGTCGACGCCGTCGCGGACCTGCAACAGCTGGGCGACCGCGGCCGTCGTCGGCGTCGCCAGCCGCAGCAGCCGGCAGCGTGAGCGGATCGTCGCGACGACGTCGTCGGGCGTCGGCGCGCAGAGGATCCACACCGTCTTCGGCGACGGCTCCTCGATGGCCTTCAGCAGGGCGTCGGCGCCGCGCTCGGTGACTCGATCGGCGTCCTCGACCACGAGCACCTGGCGGCGGCCCAGCGTCGGGCTCATCGACGCGCGTCGCACCAGGTCGCGGACCTCCTCGACACCGATGGACAACATCTCGGTGCGGACCAGCGTGACGTCGGGATGGGCGCCGCTCAGGGCCGTGCGGCAGTCGTTGCAGTCGCCGCAGCCGCCGCGTGGACACTGCAGCGCCGCGGCGAACGCGCGCCCCGCGTTCGACCGGCCCGACCCGGGCGGCCCCGTGATCAGCCAGGCGTGGGTCATCGCATGGCTGCGCCCCGAGACGGCGCGCCGCAGCACCTCCACCGCCCCGTCCTGGCCCACGAGGTCACCCCAGACCCCGGCAGCCCGCGTGTCCACCGTCATGGGTTCATCGTCCCCGACGGCTCCGACAATTCCTCGGCGACTCCCGCCTCGTGTCCCGCACCGGACAGGAGCGCGCGTACGCGGGCCCGCACCGCCTGCTCGATCGCCTCCCGCGAGTCGCGGGCGGGAAGCACCAGATAGCGGTCGGGATCGGCGGCCGCGAGGCGGAGGAACCCCTCGCGTACGCGGCCGTGGAACTCGTCGCCGGCGCCCTCGAGCCGGTCCTTGTCGGCCTTGCGGGCCACGGCATCGGCCGGGTCGGCGTCGAGCACGACGGTCAGGTCGGGCAGCAGGTGCGCCGTCGCCCAGCCCGCGACGGTGGCCACGTCGAGCTCGGCGAGGACGCGCCCCGCTCCCTGGTAGGCCACCATCGAGTCGACGTAGCGGTCACACACCACCACTGCTCCGCGCTCGAGCGCGGGACGGACGACCTCGAACAGGTGTTGGGCCTTGTCGGCCGCATAGAGCAGGGCCTCGGCGCGCGGGTCGATGTCGCCGGTGGCCGGGTCGAGCACGAGTTCGCGGATCCGCCGGCCCACGGCGGAGTCGCCGGGTTCGTGGGTGACCACGACCTCGCGGCCCTCCGCGGCGAGCCACTGGGCGAGGCGGCTCACCTGGGTCGACTTGCCCGCGCCGTCGCCGCCCTCGAAGACGACGAACAGGCCGGTGACTCCGGGCAGCCCGGTCATCGCGTTCCCCGCCGCGGGGCGGTCAGACGCGCACCGCGGCGTTCCCAGTGGTCGAGCAGGTCCAGTCGGGCGATGTGCTGGTCGGCCCACTGGCGTTCGAACTCCCGCCCGGCGTCGAACGCCTCCTGGGGGGTCAGGCGCTCGAGGTCGGGGCCGACCTCGTCGACCGAGACCTGTACGCAGCCCTCCAGCAGCTCGACGACCCTCTCTGCGCGGCGCTGGAGCCGGCGTACGGGTTTGGCACGTTCGGGCTGGACGCCGCAGGTGTCGGCGACGCGGGCGGCGGCCTCGAGCGCGAGGTCCCAGAGCGGGTCGGGGCTGTCGACCGCGAGTCCGTCCACGACCGCCCGCAGGTCGGCGACCCGCTCGGCAAGGGCGTCGGCGAGGGCGTCGCGCGCGGAGAGCGGCCCGCTGTCGCCCAACCGCGGGGCGCGGCTGGCCGAGACGAGCCGGTCGAGCATGACGAGGTAGCGGCGCGAGTTGAGCTCGGCAGGGACGTCGTCGGCCGCCTCGTCGAGCGCCTCGACCGCGTGGACGAGGTCGGACTCGAGCTCGGACGCCCACGCGCGGTCGAGCAGCGGCACGAGGCCGCGTACGTCGCCGAGCAGTCGCGAGAGCTGGCCCGACAGCTGGTCGCGCGCGTCGAGCAGGCCGCCGCGCAGCGCGAGGTCGGCGTGGGTGATCTTGCGCAGTCGCGTGGCGAGCAGCGTCTGCACATAGGTCTCGAGCGTCCCCGATGCGCTGCGGCGCTGGGCGGCCGGGATGTCGGCGAGTCCCGTGGCCGGGGCACCGAGCCGGTGGGCGAGGTCGGGGAACTCCTCGACGCGGGTGGCGCCGGCCTGCGCGAGCACCTCGCTGATCCAGGCGGCCTGCGTGGGGGTGAGCCGGCTCTCGACCGAGGTGAGCGTCACCTCGCGGTAGCGCGCGGTGACCACCCCGCCGGAGCGGATGGTGACGAGTTCGTTGCGCAGGATGGCGAGGAGTTCGGCGTCGTCGCCCCGCAGCGCGTACTCCTCGCGGCGGCACCGGAGCGCGGCCACCGGGCCCAACGTGGAGCCGCGACGGAAGGGACGCACGAGGTCGGCGAAGGCGTCGGGCAGGTCGTCGTGGCCCATCAGCTCGACGCGCTCCTCGGGGAGCCAGGGCGACCACTGGGGCGCCGCCAGATACCACTCCCCTCGGCCGTCGACGACGCGGTGGGCCAGCCAGATGCCGGCGCGGACGAGGCGGTGGTCCGGCGCGTCGAGGACCGTCACGTCCATCGTGTACGCGGCGCTCTCGCCCCCGCGCTGGGCGACGCTGCGCACGCCGATGGCACCGTTGACCAGGCGCCCCACCCCCGCGGTGAAGGGCAGCTCATACCGGCGTACCTCGGGGCCTGTGGGGGTGGCCATCGCCGCTCAGCCCTCCGTGGTCTTCTTGGTGGCCGACTTCGTGGCCGTCGTCTTCTTCGTGGTCGCCTTCTTCGCGGCGGCCTTCTTGGCCGGGGCCTTCTTGGCCGTGGCCCGCTTGGCCGGCGCCTTCTTCGTCGTCCGCTTCGTGGCCTTCTTCGCCGGGCCCTTCGCGCGCTTCTCGGCGAGCAGCTCAGCGCCGCGCTCGAGCGTCATCGTCGCCGGCTCGTCGCCGCGCCGCAGCGTGGCGTTGTATTCGCCGTCGGTGACATAGGGCCCGAAGCGGCCTTCCTTGATCAACATCGGCTTGCCGGACACCGGGTCATCGCCGAGCTCGGCCAGCGGCGGCTTGGCGGCGGCCCGCCCGCGCTGCTTGGGCTGGGCATAGATGGCCAGCGCCTCCTCGAGCGTGATCGTGAAGATCTGGTCCTCCGAGTCGATCGAGCGCGAGTCGGTGCCCTTCTTCAGATAAGGCCCATAGCGGCCGTTCTGCACCGTGATGTCGACGCCCTCGTCGTCCTTGCCGACCACGCGCGGCAGGCTCATCAGCTTGAGCGCGTCCTCGAGCGTGACAGTGTCGAGGTCCATCGACGCGAACAGCGAACCCGTGCGCGGCTTGGCCGACTTCGGGGCGTCCTCGGGGAGCACCTCAGTGACATAGGGGCCGAAGCGGCCGGCCTTCGCGACCACAGCGAGGCCGGTCTCCGGGTCGGTGCCGAGCTCGCGCTCCTTGCCGACGGGGTTCTCCAGCAGCTCGCGGGCGTGGTCGACGGTCAACTCGTCGGGCGGCAGCGCGTCGTCGACATTGGCGCGCTTCTCGCCGTCGCCCTGCTCGACATAGGTGCCATAACGGCCCACGCGCACCGACAGCCCGGAGTCGAGGTCGCCGATGGGGAAGGTCGACAACTTGCGGGCGTCGATGTCGCCGAGGTTGCTGACGAGTGACTCCAGGCCCTGCAGGCCCTTGGGCTCGCTGCCGTACCAGAACTCCTTGAGCACCTCGAGGCGGGCGAGGTCACCCTTGGCGACCTCGTCGAGGTCCTCCTCCATGGAGGCGGTGAACGTGTAGTCGACGAGCTTCGGGAAGTGCTCCTCCAGCAGCCGCGTCACGGCGAACGCCAGCCAGGTCGGCACGAGAGCCGACCCCTTCTTGAACACGTAGTCGCGCGAGGTGATCGTGCGGATGATCGACGCGTACGTCGACGGGCGGCCGATCTCGAGCTCTTCCAGCTTCGCCACGAGCGACGGCTCGGTGTAGCGGGCCGGCGGGCGCGTGTCGTGGCCCGAGGCCGTGACCTCGTCCGCGGTCAGCCTCTGTCCCGCGGTGAGCTGGGGCAGGCGGGTCTGGGAGTCGTCGGAGGTCGATCCCTCGGCCTCGTCGACGGCCTCGACGTACGCCTTCAGGAAGCCGTGGAACGTGATCGTCCGGCCGGAGGCGACGAACGTGCAGGGGTCGCCCTGCTTCGGCGCCGCGTCGATGCGAACGGAGATCGACTGGCCCTCGGCGTCCTTCATCTGCGACGCGATCGTGCGCATCCAGATGAGCTCATACAGGCGGAAGTGGTCACCCTTCAGCCCGGTCTGGGCCGGCGTCGCGAACTGCTCGCCCGCCGGGCGGATCGCCTCGTGCGCCTCCTGGGCGTTCTTCACCTTGGAGGTGTAAACGCGCGGCTTGGCCGGGAGGTATTGCGAGCCGAACAGCTGCGAGACCTGCGTACGCGCGGCGTTGATCGCCGACGCCGACAGGGTCACCGAGTCGGTTCGCATGTAGGTGATGTGGCCCTGCTCGTAGAGGTCCTGGGCGACCGACATCGCGCGCTGGGCGGTGAACCCGAGCTTGCGTCCCGCCTCCTGCTGCAGCGTCGTGGTGCGGAAGGGCGCGTACGGCTTGCGGGTGTAGGGCTTCGACTCGACGTTCGCGACCGTGAAGGCCGCGTCCTCGAGCGAGGTCGCGATGCGGCGCGCTGCCGTCTCGTCGAGGTGGACGAGGTTCTGCTTGGTGAGGTTGCCGCGGGCGTCGAAGTCGCGGCCCTGGGCGATGGCCTTCCCGTCGACCTGGGTCAGGCGGGCGGGGAACTTCGGCGGCTCGGCCTCGGAGCCCGCGTCGAGGACGGCGTCGAGGTCCCAATAGCTGGCGGAGCGGAACGCGATGCGCTCCTTCTCGCGGTCGACGACCAGACGGGTGGCGACGGACTGGACCCGGCCCGCGGACAGGCCCTGGGCGACCTTGCGCCACAGCACGGGCGAGACCTCGAAACCATAGAGGCGGTCGAGGATGCGGCGGGTCTCCTGGGCGTCGACGAGGTCGGTGTCGAGTTCGCGGGTGTTGCCGACGGCCTCGCGGATGGCCGACTCGGTGATCTCGTGGAACACCATGCGCTTGGCGGGGACCTTGGGCTTCAGCTCCTGCAGCAGGTGCCACGCGATGGCCTCGCCCTCGCGGTCACCGTCGGTGGCGAGGTAGAGCTGGTCGGCATCGGCCAGCAGCGACTTGAGCTCGCGGATGGTCGCCTTCTTGTCGGCCGACACCACATAGATGGGCTCGAAGTCGTTGGCGATGTTCACACCCGTCCGCGCCCACTTCTCCCCCTTGTATTTCGCGGGCACGTCGCTCGATCGCTCCGGCAGGTCGCGGACGTGGCCGCGGCTGGAGCGGACGACATAGCCGTCACCGAGGTAGCTCGCGATCTTGGTCGCCTTGGTGGGCGACTCGACGATCACAAGCGTGCGGGTGGCGGTGGCGGTGGGCAACGTGGGTCCTTCGTACGGGGTCGGCGGGCGGTACGCGTGGCAGCGTACCTTCTTGCGATCCTAACCACAGTGCCGTGGGGTGGGGCCGAAACGCTCTCCGAGCGAGCGCAGCGAGACGAGGAGCCGTCCGGGACGCTGGCTGAGCGAGGAACGAGTCGAAGCGCCGAACTACCCCCGCCCCAGCATCCCGTCCGCCACCAGCTCCCGCACCCGCGGCACCACCTCGGACCGCAGATGCGGTGCGCTCACGTCGAGCAGCCCCGCCACCGCGTCGATGATCGTGCCGAGCGGAAGGTCGCCGTCGCACGCCCGAGCACGCCGCCGAGCGCGGTGTCGACCTCGGTGGCGCGGCGGAACCTGCGCTGGCTGCGCAGCACGACGTGGGCGGGGTCCTCGGCGCCGGGGGCGCCGAGGGTCTCCTGGACGATGTCGTCGGCGAGCACCCACCGCGTCGCCAGGAGCACGTCGTCGCTGCACCGCGCCGCGGCCACGCCCTCGCGCTGCAGCGCGAACGCCTCCCCCACCGGCTGCTCGACGGCGTGGGGCCACGACTCGACGCGGAGGTCGGGGTGGTCGGTGCCCGTGTGGTGCACGGCGACCCAGCCCATGCCGACGCCGGTGATGCCGAGGGCGGCGAAATAGTCGAGCCACTCGCGATAGCGGGCCGCGTACTCCGGTCGGCCCTGCAGGCCCGCGTCGGCCAGCCAGATCTCGATGTATTCGTAGGGGTCCAGCCGTTCGCGTTCCATGATCAGCGCGTCGCAGCCGGCGGGCACCCAGGAGCGCAGGCGCTGCTCCCAGCGACCGTCGTCCATGATCGCCCAGTTGCCGAGCACCTGCAGCGTGCCGCCGGGGGCGAGGTGGTCGACGCTGCCGCGGACCACGGCCTCCACTAGCCCGTCCGCGGTGAACGACCCCTCGCGATAGGTGAGGCGGTGGTCGCCGGGCGGCGACATGACGTACGGCGGGTTGGTCACGATCAGGTCGAACCGCTCGCCGGCGACGGGCTCATAGAGCGAGCCGAGGCGCTGGTCGACGGCGATGTCGTTGAGGGCGAAGGTCCAGGCGGCGAGCTCGTTCGCGCGGGGGTTGAGGTCGGTGGCGACGACGCGCTCGGCGTGGCGCGCGAGGTGGAGGCTCTGGACGCCGCAGCCCGAGCCGAGGTCGAGGGCTGAGCCGACGGGCTTCCGGATCGTGAGCTGGGCCAGCGAGGTGGACGCCGGCGAAACGCCGAGGACATAGTCCTCTCGGGGCGGCTGCTGCAGCCCGTCGAGGCCGTTGGTGAGGTCGGAGACGATCCATCCCGACGCGCCGTCGTCGCTGCCATAGGGGCGGACGTCGACGGCGGCAACGACGTTCTCCGAGCGAGCGCCAGCGAGTCGAGGAGCCGAGCGAGCGTTTCCCCCCACGTTCTCCGAGCGAGCGCCAGCGAGTCGAGGAGCAACCACCCCCGCCCCCATCAGCCCCTCGACCAGCCCCGGCAGCGCCGCCTCGACCGCCGTCCGCGGCAGGTCCTGCTGCAGCACGAACAGCCGCACCAGCGTCGCGAGCGGATCGGCGGCCGACCCGAGGTGGCGATCGGCCGCCACGGTGGAGTTGCGCCCGAGGGCCCGCTGGCCGGCCTCGCCGATGCGCTCGAGGACGGCGTCGACGGTGTAGTCGGCGTCGGCGAGGGCGTCGCGGAGACGGCGGGCGAGATCGAGGTCGGCCATGGGAGCCATCGTCCCAGCCCGAAACTTCCGGCGCGAATGGAACACCGTCGGTCCGTCCGGAATCACGTCTCCTGCAAGCGCACGACGAACCGATCAGGAGGAACACCATGATGATGTCCACCAAGAAGTTCATGGCCGCTGGCTTTCTCAGCGGACTCGCCGCCCTCCGCGGCATGACCGCCACCGCCCCGCACGCCGTCGCCGGCGGCCCGGAGCAGCCCGGCGTCTGCGGCCAGTTCAACGCCCCCGGCGGTGTCGGCTGGTCGAACTGCTCCGACGTGGACGTGCAGATCGCGATCACCGATCCCACGTCCTGCTATCTCTCGTCGGTGCCGGCCCACAGCTCCGCGACCTACAACGGGGCCTACAGCATCGTGCAGGCCTGACGATCCTGTCCTGACGGGCGGGCGTACGCGGCCGCGTACGCCCGCCCGTTGGCACCCGACCTGCCTAGAGTCACGACCATGGACCCGATCACCGTCATCCGCAGCGAGGCACAGCGCCTCGCCGACGTGCTCCAGACCGCCGCCCCGGGCGCGCGCTGTCCCACCTGCCCCGACTGGTCGGCCGCCGACCTGCTGTGGCACCTGACCGAGGTCCACCTGTTCTGGGCCACCATCCTGCGCGAGGGACTGACCGAACAGGACCAGGTGCAGGCCTCCGAGAAGTCGAAGCCGCCGCGCCCGGAATCCGTGGAATCCCTGCTGGAGTTGCGTTCCCGGGCGACGTCCGACCTGCTCGAGCAGCTCGTGACGCTGTCCGATGCCGACCACCGCTGGTCGTGGTTCCCACCCGACCAGACCGTCGGGTTCACGCGCCGCATGCAGGTCCACGAGGCGACCATCCACCGCGTCGACGCCGAGTTGACCGCCGGAGTGACGGTCTCCCCCATCGCGCCCGATGTCGCTGCCGACGGCGTCGAGCACGCCATCGATGTCATGTGGGCCGGCGCCTGGTTCTGGAAGCCGGACTGGGCCGAGGTCGAACCCGTCGCCGTCGTCGAGTTGGCCGCGACCGACACCGGCCTGAGCCGCCTGGTCGAGGTGGGCCGCTGGAGCGGGACGAGCCCGACGTCGGGGAAGGACCACTCGGAGCCTATCGCCCGCGCCGTGACCGAGGGCACGGCCATCGCGAGCATCAGCGGCCCCGCCATGGACCTGGACCTGTGGGCGTGGAACCGTGGCGGCGTCGTCAAGCGCTCCGGTGACCAGACAGCGCTGGCCGCGGCCGACGCGGTCGCGCAGGCGGGGATGGACTGAGCCTCAGCCCAACAACCATTCGACGCAGTTGGCGACGAGCCTGCGCGTGCCGGGTGAGGCGTACGCGCGGGCGTCGTGGCCGAGTCCCACATAGGCCGCCCGGCGGTCGGCAGCCGCCCACGCCATGACGTGGCGTACGCCGTCGTGCTCGTGGTCGAGCAGGCCCGTGGACGCGGGATCGACCGCCAGGAAGGAATAGCGCTCGTCGTCGGCGTCGACGCCGGGGCCGTCGGTGTGCTCGACGCCGCACAGGCAGGGGTGGTCCGGCGCAAGCGCCCGGAAGCGGGCGACTGAGCGTGGCGGGTGCATCGAGGTGCCGCGGATCCATTGCCCACCGAGGATTCCGGGCCACGCCGGCCAGTCGACGAAGGTGTTCGCGGCGGTGTGGACGCCGAGGACACGGCCGCCGTTGTCGAGCCAGTCGTGGCAGGCAGCAAAGGCTCGGGTCCAGTCGGGCGCGGGTGGTGGCGGGTCGGCCGGGTCGGTGCCGGCGCCGCTGTTCACCACCAGGAGGTCGATTCCTCCGAGTTCGGAAAGGGCCTCGGGCTCGTCGGTCACGACCTCCACGGCACCGACGCACGGAAGGTCCCCGATGATCTCGGCCAGCGCCGCGCTCGTCTCGGCGAACGGGTGCCAGGGGTCGGCGTACCGGTCGTGTCCGGTGAACACGCGGACGCGCGCGCCCGGGTCACGCACGCCGGACATAGTCCTCGTGGGTGACGAGGTTCTGCAGCGGCCGGCCGGTGACCCAGCGCTCCACCTCGTCGACGGCGCCGGCGCCCAGCACGCGCAGCTCATGACCGCCGGCACCGGCGATGTGGGGCGTGAGGAAGGCGTTCGACAGGTCCCACAGCGGTGAGTTCGCGGGGGGCGGTTCGTCGACGGTGACGTCGAGCACGGCCCTGACGCGGCCTGTGGCCAACTCGGTGATGAGGGCGCCCTCGTCGACGACGCCGCCGCGGGCGGTGTTCACGAGCGTGGCGCCGTCAGGCATGGCGGCCAGCGCTGTGGCGTCGACCATGCGCCGGGTCGCGTCGAGCAGCGGGGCATGCAGCGACACCACGTGGCTGCGGGAGAAGAGCTCCACGAGGCTCGTGTCACGCTCCGCGGTCTCGAAGACGGGGTCGTCATCGGCCAACGTGGGGTCGTACGCGCGCACCTGCAGCGGCAGACCGCGCAGTCCGTCCACCACCAATCGACCGATGGTCGAGCAGCCCACGATCCCGACAGTCCGGCCGGCCACGCCGATGCCGCGGATGGCCGCCTCGCGGTCCCAGCGACCCCGCGTACGCCGGTAGTCCTCGCGCAGGGCGAACGCGTCCTTGAGGGCGAGCATGATCGTCGCGATCGCGTGCTGCGCCACGGGTTGCGCGTTGGCGACGGCCTGGCTCGACACGACGATGTCGCGGTCATACGCGGCGGGGTCGACGAGGAATCGCACCGATCCACCGCAGTGGACGATGGCGCCGAGCCGCGGCGCGCGCTCGAGGACCTCGGGTGTGAGGCGCGGGGTCATCCAGCCGGTGACGACGACCTCGGTCTCGGCCAGCCCCGGGGCGTTGGCCCAGTCGTCGGGGTCGTCCCAGACCGTGAGTTCACCGAGTTCGCCCAGACGGGCGAGCTGGTCGTCGCCGAGGAAGTCGTCGACCTGGTCGGGCAGCACCGCCAGCAGGATGCGCGGTCGCGTGCGGGGTGGGTGCCCGGGGTCGTCTGTCATCGGCCGGTCAGCACTCCTCGGAGGTTCTCGATCACCTGCGGGTCCTCGATGGTTGAGGGCACCGTGCCGGGTTTGCCGTCGGCGATCTCCCGCATGGTCTTGCGCAGGATCTTGCCAGACCGTGTCTTAGGCAGCGCGGCCACCACGTCGATCTGGCGCAGCGAGGCGACCGCGCCGATCTCGTCGCGCACCGACTGGACGAGCTCGGCGACGACCTTCTCGGGGTCGTCCGCGCGGCCCTCCTTCAGAACGACGAATCCCCGTGGCTGCTGGCCTTTCAGCGCGTCGGCGACACCGATCACGGCACACTCGGCAACCGCGGGGTGACCTGCGAGCACGGCCTCCATCGAACCGGTCGACAGGCGATGTCCGGCGACGTTGATGACGTCGTCGGTGCGACCCATGACATAGACATAGCCGCCGGCGTCGACATAGCCGCCGTCTCCGGTGAGATAGAAGCCGGGGAAGCTCGCCAGATAGCTGTTCACGAAGCGTTCGCGGTCACCCCAGATGCCGGCCAGCGTGCCGGGTGGCATGGGCAGCTTCATCACGATCGCGCCCTCCTCGCCGGCGGGGAGGCGCTCGCCCATGGCGTCGAGGATCTGGACGTCATAGCCCGGGACGGGCACCGTCGGCGAACCGGCCCGGATCGGCATGGGCTCCAGTCCCCGTAGATTCGACGCGATCGGCCAGCCGGTCTCGGTCTGCCACCAGTTGTCGACGACGGGTACGCCGAGCTTGTCGCTCGCCCAGGCGTACGTGTCGGGGTCGAGGCGCTCGCCGGCGAGGAAGAGCGTCTTGAGGCTCGACAGGTCGCTCGCGGCGACGAACTCCGCCTCGGGGTCGATCTTGCGGATCGCGCGGATCGCCGTGGGGGCGGTGAACACGGCCTTCGCACCGTGCTCGGCGACGACGCGCCAGAACGTGCCTGCGTCGGGTGTGCCGACGGGCTTGCCCTCGAACAGGATGGTCGTCGCTCCGGCGAGCAGCGGGCCGTAGACGATGAAGGAGTGACCCACGACCCACCCGACGTCGGACGCCGTGAACATCACGTCGCCGGGGCCGACGTCATAGATCTCGTCCATCGCGAAGCACAGCGCGACGGCGTGGCCGCCGTTGTCCCGGACGATGCCCTTCGGTTTTCCTGTGGTGCCGGAGGTGTAGAGGATGTAGAGCGGATCGGTCGCCTCGACCTCGACCGGGATCGCGGGCTCGAACGCACCGGGCCGCATAAGGAGGCGATAGTCGAGGTCGCGCGGCTCCACCAGCTCGGCGGTGGACTGCTCGCGCTGCACGATGACGCAGTGGTCGGGCTTGTGCTCGGCGCGCTCGATCGCCTTGTCCAGCATGGGTTTGTAGTCGATGACGCGCGCGCCCTCGAGCCCGCAGGAGGCCGAGATGATCACCTTGGGCGTGGCGTCGTCGATGCGCACGGCGAGCTCGGCCGGTGCGAATCCGCCGAACACCACCGAATGGATCGCGCCGATGCGCGCGCAGGCGAGCATCGCGATCGCGGCCTCGGGGATCATCGGCATGTAGATGACGACCCGATCGCCCTTCCCGACGCCGAGACCCTGCAGCGCCCCGCCGAGGCGGGCGACGTGGTCGAGCAGCTCCGCGTACGTGTAGGTCCTGCGCGTCCCCGTGATCGCCGAGTGGAAGACCAGCGCCGGCTGCTCGCCGCGGCCGGCGATGACGTGGCGGTCCAGGGCGTTGTACGCGGTGTTGAGTCGCCCACCGGAATACCAGCGGTACGCCGGGGCGTCGGCATCGTCGAGCACCTTCGCCGGCTTGGCGAACCAGTGCACGCGCTCGGCCTGCGCACCCCAATAGCCTTCGGGATCGTCGAGGCTGGCGCGGAACTGCTCGGCATAGGACTGGTCGGCGTACGTGGCCATCGGTGCTCCTTCGCGACTGCGCCGGTCACCGGGACCGACGGAACCCACGATAATCGTGGGCCCGGCGCCTTGGGCGCCAAACCGGAATCCGGGGCAAATCCTCCCCAGCGCGCGCTCCCCCTGACACGCTGGATGAGCGACGCCACCAGGCGCGGTCAGGCTGGCGGAGCGAGGAACGAGTCGAGGACCCCGCGCTGGCTGAGCGAGGAACGAGTCGAGGACCCCGCGCTGGCTGAGCGAGGAACGAGTCGAAGCCCCTCCGGCGGTCACGCTGGCTGAGCGACGAAGGAGTCGAAGCCCTCCGGGGGTCACGCTGGCTGAGCGAGGAACGAGTCGAAGCCACCCCCCGGGGTCACGCTGGCTGAGCGACGAAGGAGTCGAAGCCACTCTGGTTCACGTTGGCTGAGCGAGGAACGAGTCGAAGCCACCAGCCCGCGATCACCTTCCCCACAAGAAAAAAATAGTTCGAGATTCTTTTCGCAGAACCCTGTTCTGGACCCGAGATTGTCAGACCCCCTTC